>MFGW01000001.1:0-5013 GCA_001780385.1 Candidatus Fischerbacteria bacterium RBG_13_37_8
CCCAGTCCCCAGTCCCCAGTCCCTATTCCCCAGTCCCTATTCCCCAGTCCCTATTCCCTATTCCCCAGTCCCTATTCCCCAGTCCCTATTCCCCAGTCCCCAGTCCCTATTCCCCACTTGACCACATCCCCATGTTATAGCTTATAATAGGTAATTATGAATGAACGATCGTTATCCTTTTTCATCGTAAAAGAAATAGCAGGTTTAATCCTCTTCGGCATTGGCATTGCCATGCTACTCAGCATTTATTCACATGATCCTTTCGATCCATCTTTATCCAGCATAACAGAAAGACAATCCTTTAATTATATAGGTATAATAGGTTCTTACGCATCAGATATTCTCATCTCTGGCTTCGGTTTAGGCTCCTATGCTATTGCTATCCTGATAATGCTTTTCGGTCTTTATGTTATCCTGAAAGGCACCCCCACTGCTATTATTACAAAAATTACAGGTTTTGTTCTTTTCATACTCGCTCTTTCTATTCTTCTTCAAATCACCACTGTCATTTGGCCTATTGAAGGTCTTGGATTCAA
This sequence comes from Candidatus Fischerbacteria bacterium RBG_13_37_8, assembly GCA_001780385.1. Classification (GTDB taxonomy): domain Bacteria; phylum Acidobacteriota; class HRBIN11; order MFGW01; family MFGW01; genus MFGW01. Next base: position 537 of record MFGW01000001.1, read on the forward strand.
AAATACTTTTCAGCTCATTAATTATGATGCGGGCGGAATCATTGGAAGAATCTTTGCCGGTCTTCTTACTAATTACCTCAATAAAGCCGGAGCTATTATTTTTCTTCTGCTTTTGCTTGTTATTGGTTTTTTACTTATTACACACCTTTCAATCAGCCGCCTTTTTCAATTCTTCTGGAAAAGGACAAAAGAATCTACAAAAATATTTTCTATCAAAATACAAAAGAAAGTAGAAATGAAAAAGAAAGAAAAAAGCAGAAAAAAAGTTGCGGAGAAACATGCAAAAGTGCTCCAGGAAAAAATTACCAAGGAACCTTCAGGACCGGAACCGGTAATGGATAAAATCCAGGAATTACCGCAGGAACCTAAACAACTTCCACTAGATTTATGGGAAAAATCAGGAAGGTTTATGTTACCCCCTATTACGCTTCTGAATAAAGCATCTGAAGAAATAAAAACTGACCTTGATGAAATCAAGGAGAACAAACTGCTCATTGAAGATAAACTGGCGGAATTTGCCATAAGTGGAAAAGTAGTGGAGATGCATCCTGGTCCTGTTATTACCGTGTATGAATTCAAACCGGACCCCGGCATTAAATTCAGCCGCATAACTGCACTCGGTGAAGACCTTGCAATGGCGCTGAAAGCAGAATCAATTCGCATTGATCGCATTCCCGGAGCTGCCACTATTGGCATCGAAGTACCCAATAATAAACGCGAAACTATTTTTCTGAGGGATATTCTGGAAAGTGATTTATTCACCCAATCAAAATCAAAATTAACCATTGCCTTAGGTAAATATTCTGATGGTTCGCCCATGGTTTCAGATCTTCAGGCAATGCCTCATTTACTTATTGCAGGTGTAACCGGTTCCGGGAAAAGTGTCGCAATAAATAGTCTTATTTGCAGTACGTTGTATAAAGCAACACCGGATGAAGTAAAATTTATTCTCATTGATCCGAAACGCGTGGAATTAAAACTCTACGATAAAATTCCCCATCTTCTTGTGCCGGTTATCTGGGAAGCGAAACAAGCAGCTAATGCATTGAAATGGCTGGTGAAAGAAATGGTCAACCGGCATAAAAAATTGGCAGAATACAATGTTCGCAATATTGCACAATACAATACAATGATAGAAACAGATCTGGAAGAAATGGATTTGCCCCTGGAAACAAAACAAGAGATGAAACCTTTGCATTATATAACGCTGATTATCGATGAACTGGCAGACTTGATGATGCTTGCACAAGCTGAAGTGGAAGAATCAATTCAAAGATTAGCACAAATGGCACGTGCTGTCGGTATTCATCTCATACTGGCAACACAACGTCCATCAGTCGATGTTATCACCGGCGTTATAAAAGCAAATTTCCCATGCAGAATTTCTTTCAAGGTATCTACACGCGTTGATTCTCGTACTGTTCTTGATGTTACCGGCGCAGAACAATTGCTCGGCAAAGGCGATATGCTTTTCATTCCTCCCGGAATGCCTCGATTACTCCGTATTCACGGTTCCTACATCTCAGAAAAAGAGATCCATAGACTTGTCAATTTCTGGAATAGACAAATGGAACCTCAATACATAGAAGAAATACTCCTCGATGACCAGGAAAAAACTGGATTCTCCGGAGAAAAAGATCCTCTCTTTGATGAAGCGGTCGAAATTGTTGTCGCCGCACAACAAGGCTCCATTTCATTGCTTCAGCGCCGCCTTAAAATTGGTTTTGGACGCGCTGCACGTCTCATCGATCAAATGGAAGCTTCAGGTGTAGTCGGTCCTGCATACGGTAGCAAACCTCGTGAGGTTCTCATCAAACGATCCGAATAATAATAATAGTGTAGGGGAAGGTCTATGCATCCGCCCTTGCGAATGAACTAAAGAATGCCACAAAATCACTAAATCACAAAATTTCAATAAAAGTATTATGAAATAATGTTTTCGTGTAATTTAGTGTTTTGATGTTTTTATGGCATTGTTCTTGTCCCTGCGGGATTGCTTCGCACACCTTCGGTGTGCTCGCAAAGAATCCCCAGTCCCTCTCTGCGGTTCACATTTTTATTGACAAATAGCCTGTTTTGTCATACTATTATACTTTATGACTGGATATAAAGGAAATAAAAAGATTGGTGTCTTATTCTCTGGCGGACCAGCTCCATCAGCGAATGCTGTTATTTCTGCGGTTAGTCTTAGCTTCATTGACAAAAAAATCCCCGTGATAGGATTATATTATGGTTTTGAATTTCTTGAGCTCTTCGATCCAAATCACCGGTTTTCATTGATCGAAGACACTCATTACGAAACAATGAACCACTCCATCTCAAAAATCCGCAATATGAAAGGTGTATATCTTAAAACTTCACGTGCTAATCCGGGGAAACATATCAAATGTAAAGAGGATTTACAAGATCCAGAAAAAAATGAAAAATTGCGTAATATCTTATTAGGATTAGATAATTTAGGCATTGGTTATCTTATCACCATTGGTGGTGATGATGCACTTAAAACAGCTAACTTTTTAAGTTTGATGGGTTTGCCTGTTATTCATATCCCAAAAACAATTGATAATGATTATTATGGAATTGCCTGGACCTTCGGTTATTGGAGCGCTGTTCAAGGTAGTAAAGAAGCAATTTTAAATGTGAAAGCTGATGCTGAAAGCACAAATAGTTATTTCATTATAGAATTAATGGGAAGAAAAGCAGGTTGGATCACGTATGCATCAGGAATTGTAGGTGAAGCAGTCATGTCTATTTCAATTGAAGACATTGATGAAGATATACTGGATTTAGATAAACTCGCTGACCAAATTGTAGATGTGATCATTCGACGCGAACGAAGGCAAAAATATTATGGCGTGATATGCATTGCTGAGAGCCTGGCTGATAAATTGCCCGATAAATACCGGCCTACTGAAAAAGACCGCCACGGTAATATAATTTATGGCACGGCAGAAGTAGGCAGGATCATTCGTGATTTAACAGTGGAAAAATACAAGCAACGTACAGGCAGGAATAAAAAAATTGTTTATAAACAGGTTGGTTATGAAACTCGCAATATAGCACCAATCAGTTTTGATGTTGTTTTAGGAAGTATGCTCGGCTTTGGTGCTTATAAACTCTATGAAAAAAAACAATTCAGCTCAATGGTATCTGTATCTAATGATTTCCAGGTAATTTCAGTACCATTCAGTGAATTAATCGACAATGAAACACTAAGAACCAGACTTCGTAATGTTCCAAAGGGAAGCGATTTCTTTGAATTAAAAGACGCCCTTTCCTTTAAAATGGAAGACTAATTAGGAACTAGTCCCTTGATCGTGAAATTCTTGCATTAATGGCAAGAAAAAAAGAAATGCTAAGCGAGTTGAAATTGATGCAAGGTGAGGTCTTCCCGTACCTCTACAAGATGACCTTTTGGAATAGAAAGCCAATCCTCTTCCGTTAATTTTTCAGAACAAATGAGAACTGCATTTTCACTATGCAGAGTTTTGCTGTGAAGTAATACACGCGTTTCTTCTGAAAACATATCCAGGAGGGAATCATGTGTTGGCGCACGAAGCAAAACATAAAGCGAATAATATTCAAGATTATGATTGGCATCACGGTAAGCATAAAGTCGCTTGCCGTCCGATAAAATAAAATTCAAACCACCGTAATCTATCTTCTTTATTTCAGCAATAGCATTTGCAATGCTATCAACAATTGAATCACCTTCTTCAATATTCTGTATTAACCAATGAAAATATGCTTCAGAATCCGTATCCCCTTTCAAAGAGATTCTATAGTGTTCATGCAATTGAGTAATAATATATCGTCTATTTATGGAACCATTATGAGCAAAAATCCAATTCTTATAATTAAAAGGATGAGAATTTACATCCGAAGCACTCCCCATGGTAGCCGTTCGCACATGAGCAATAATAATAGTTGAAGCAGCTTCGCATGATGCTTGGTAAAATTCTGCCTCTTTATCAAGTGCCGAGAGAGCTTCTTTATATATCCTTGCAGATTTATCCTCATCATACCATCCCATACCCCAACCATCAGGATTACTATGTGCTTTTTGCTCAAATCGCGTCATCGAAAATATCAAGTCGACCTTTTTGTTAGCTACAAGCCCCAATAATCTGCACATTATTCTATCTCCTGCTTCATTAATGGTAATATTTTTACCTTATCATATAGCATAAAGGAGCAACCCCTCTATTGTCAAGTAATAATAAAGTATGAATTCAGCACTCTCCAAAATAACGGAAGAAAGGTTAAGGTTAAGGTTAAGAAAGGTCGAGGATGAAACTAAGGCCGGGATTGAGGCTGAGTTTAAGGTTGAGGTTCTCTATTCAAGGTCTCCTCGAACTATGCTACTGGGGCTAGCTATGCGTTTTCCTCTTCCCTATTCCCTATTCCCCAGTCCCTATTCCCTATTACGAGAGAAAACTGCATGATTGACTGAAAGGATACCTTCCTGTTAAGATAT
>MFGW01000001.1:5020-7019 GCA_001780385.1 Candidatus Fischerbacteria bacterium RBG_13_37_8
AATATTTCCCGAGGAGAACTGTTATGTCCAAATATGCATTTCATTCATATTTCACCTTGTTATTACTCTTTCTTTTTGCTTTCTTCACAATTCTTGCTTCAACCGGATTTTGTATAGAACAAAAAACATATGCAATAAATGATTTGCTGGTGCCTTCAAAAATAGGACATGATGATTTTATACAATATGCAATTGAAGAAAAGGTGCTGAAGAATGAATTCAAAATATATGAAATCGGTGATATTATTGTTTGTTTTTACCAGCGAAAAATAGACAATGTGATTATCGAGAAAGATTTTCTCAATTATCAGTTTGACAGAAAAACCGGGGCGCTCTTGAAAAAGCTGCTTCATTGGCGAATGGATCTTGTACATTTACCACCAATTACCTTATCCAGCAATGAGGCGAATTACTTAGCACTTTCAACAGTGAGCGGAGCATTTCAGGCAGAAGTATTATGGAGCAATCTCTATATAATATCACCAGAATCGGATGTGTATCCTTTGGCACAACCAACGCATAACCCATGCTGGATAATTAGATTGCAGGTAAATGGCAATCAAAGAATCGATATATATGATGCAGTCACGCATGAATTTTTAGGTAATGGTATAGTGCCGCCGGAAAAGGGATTTTCACTTTCCGGGCCGCAGTACAGCAATCCTTGCAGTGGTGTATGGGATAGCTGGTATCTCAATGCCGAATACTGGTTTGTACAGTTGGGTTATCCCACTACCGCAACTGCATGGCCTCGCAAAAAAGATCTTCAAAGCAACGTGGAAAATCCGGAAGTTGTATTATTTTATGAATTAGCACATGGCAACAGCAGCACATTTGTCAACGGATGCCCCGATGGAGAAAATTACGAATTTACGTATGCCTGGGACATAGAAGAATGGCTGTTGAATTCTCCTAAAAAAAGCTTTGCTTTTATCGGCAGTTGCGAAGGATTATGTTATATTACGGACAACACGTTTTCCTATGAATTCAGAAAAGGCTCAAACGAGAATACTGCCACTGTTGGATATTGTGGAATGTCCACATCGCACTGCGATGTTTGCTGGTCATATTCCATAAGCTGGCAATCGTCGCTTTTCAATTACATGTACAATAAATACCAGGTAAAAACTGCTTTTGATAGGGCTGGCGCTGATTATCCATGGTGTGTAGAAGATCCAGCATGCATGCGATTTGCCGGCGATGAAACTCATCTGGTACCGGTGAAACAATTTCTTTTAATTCAAAAAGCGACTCCCCATCTGAAACTTGACTGGTATCCACCTAATATCAGCAGAATTCTATACACGCAATCAATGCAGGAACCTTTCCAACTGCTTTTCGACGGCGTAACACCTTCTACCTATCACTTTAATGCACTCACCGATAACAATAATTATTACTATCTATTCGAATTACAATAAGCTTGCCTTCTCAAAGTATGTTTTTCAAAGTAGCTATTAAATGCTTATTCTGTTTTTCTGTCCCAATAGTAATGCGCAATGCATTAGGAAATCCATATTCTTTGATAGTTCTTGCAATAATGCCTTTTCGCTGTAATTCTTCAAAAATAATCTGGCTGTCTTTCAGAAAATCAACAAAAATAAAATTAGCAAACGTTGGGACATAATAGAGACCAAGCTTGTTATAAGCATCATATAAATACTCTTTCCCCGCTTCATTTAACCTGATTCCCCGTTGCACATGTTCATCATCATCAATTGCAGCAATTCCAGCAGTTTGTGATACCCTGTTCACATTAAAAGAGATGCGCAATTTCATCAGATTCGCTATAATCTCCGGTTTCGCAATACCATAACCGAGCCTTATGCCAGCAAGACCATATATCTTGGAAAAAGTACGAAGAATGATAATATTTTTTCCTGCTTTAAAATGCTTGAGTGAATCAGCATAATTCGGATCAGTAATATATTCACGATACGCCTCATCCACAACTACAAGAATATTCTCTGGTACACGATTCATGAAATCATCAAATTCC
>MFGW01000002.1:0-5090 GCA_001780385.1 Candidatus Fischerbacteria bacterium RBG_13_37_8
ATTATCACTTGCAAAATCCACTAGTAGAACTGTAAGTCTTTAATGAAGCAATTTTTAGTCAGCATGAATAATATTTTTCAGAATATAAATAAGATTGTTATTGATACAGGTCCTCTTTTTACAGTTCTTGCACTTAATTTTTTAGAACAAGCTCCTCCTCATTACACAGCAAAATATCAATGGTATGATGAAGCATTAGGATTTGAGAAGCGTTTTAAAGGCATAGACAAAAAAAATTTTGATGAGCATCTCATTAAGCTTATTAACGATATAGTTGACAATGGCATGCATGTTGATCATCTTTACATCTTAGGACCTGCTGATACAAGCTTAATTATGATTGCTGCGAAGGAAAAATGTCCTGTATGGACGCATGATCGGATACTAAATAAATATTCAATGAGTATGAAAGTACCCTCTTTTTTGCTTCAGGACGAAGTTGCCACGCTATAAATCAGCTTTAGGCTCTTAGATCCTTAAGAGAAGACTATGCAGCGGAGGAGATGATTTTTTATAGGAGATCAAACCTTGTCGACGAATTCGAAATTGAACTATATTAAGCTGAAGTTCCTTGTAGAAGTCAGCGCAAAATAAGGCGTGGTAGGCAAAATTCCAATAAAATTAGTGCATTTATTCTGTCTACATTTATGTAGAGATTCGCAGTAGCTCGAAAGCTTTATTTTAAAGGAGGGTAGGATTAGTTATCATCTCTATGGGAGGAATGTTAGCCTGCTTAAAGACAACAGTATTTTTTATAATGGTAACAGGGTTGTCTTTAAGCAACGTTTGAAAGCTATTCACAGGAAAGCCATCAACTGTTTTAAGCTTCGGTGCTTTCTATTGTTTCCTTTCAGTTCCCTCATCATTGGGACTACTATTTCAACTTGATTTGACATACGAGGAAGAGGAAGACGATTAATAATTCAGTTCCCTCATCATTGGGACTACTATTTCAACTTGATTATGCAGACAAGGCAATTGATTTCATGCTACTCTTTCAGTTCCCTCATCATTGGGACTACTATTTCAACTAATTTTGTTCTTTCATTTCATGGATGGCAATAGCCCTTTCAGTTCCCTCATCATTGGGACTACTATTTCAACAGGATTTTAATATCCAGGATACAGAAGGTTGTCAGATCTTTCAGTTCCCTCATCATTGGGACTACTATTTCAACCTTAAAATATTCCACCTTTTGAAACGTTTGTTTTTCGCCTTTCAGTTCCCTCATCATTGGGACTACTATTTCAACTCATACTGCATCAACATGAGCCGGCATACGAAAGTATCTTTCAGTTCCCTCATCATTGGGACTACTATTTCAACTGGGCATGAATGCGATGCGTATCTTTGGTACGTCACTCACTTTCAGTTCCCTCATCATTGGGACTACTATTTCAACAATTTTCGCAATAATCCTTATCTTTTTTCTTCCAGTACTTTCAGTTCCCTCATCATTGGGACTACTATTTCAACTAAATATCCCTTCCCCTCCCTTCCCTTCCCTTCCGGTCTTTCAGTTCCCTCATCATTGGGACTACTATTTCAACGCTCTGGAGGTTGTTGTGTTAAGAAATCCTAAAACTCTTTCAGTTCCCTCATCATTGGGACTACTATTTCAACCTGCATTTGCAGCAGGTACGCATGATATAACGCTTGCCTTTCAGTTCCCTCATCATTGGGACTACTATTTCAACGAATTTTAAATTAGAGCAAAAATTATATGAGCTTAGCTTTCAGTTCCCTCATCATTGGGACTACTATTTCAACACAACAGGAGATCTTTGTCTCTTTGCACCTGTTGTCCTTTCAGTTCCCTCATCATTGGGACTACTATTTCAACTTATTAAAAAGTCGGGGTATTCTTTCCCGTTATCAAAACACTTTCAGTTCCCTCATCATTGGGACTACTATTTCAACTCTGATAACCAGGAAGCAATTGAGCAGTTCATAAATTCTTTCAGTTCCCTCATCATTGGGACTACTATTTCAACATGCAACAGCAGCAGACAAAACAATTGAAGCACTTATCTTTCAGTTCCCTCATCATTGGGACTACTATTTCAACGGAAAATAACAAATGTTGGTGTGGGAAGATGGAGTACTTTCAGTTCCCTCATCATTGGGACTACTATTTCAACATTATCTTGCCTTCAGTTAGAATAAATATACCAGTCTTCTTTCAGTTCCCTCATCATTGGGACTACTATTTCAACTTCATCCTACATCAACATGAGCCAGCATATGAAAGCATCTTTCAGTTCCCTCATCATTGGGACTACTATTTCAACCCACATAGTCCAAAACGGATCATTCGGCGGCGCTACACTTTCAGTTCCCTCATCATTGGGACTACTATTTCAACTAGCCTTGGGAGATTATATCGCAGGTCAATATTATGTCTTTCAGTTCCCTCATCATTGGGACTACTATTTCAACTGATCTGAATGATATTGAACCAAAAAAAAAGAAAGTCTTTCAGTTCCCTCATCATTGGGACTACTATTTCAACCAGCGTTGCAGTGGGCTATTAATATTCTTGTGGGAGCCTTTCAGTTCCCTCATCATTGGGACTACTATTTCAACTTTGCGCTCCTCTGCGGAGGGGCGTGATGAAAATTATCTTTCAGTTCCCTCATCATTGGGACTACTATTTCAACCTTTTTCTGCAAGTATTGAAGCCGCATATAACATGACTTTCAGTTCCCTCATCATTGGGACTACTATTTCAACGTTTCGGAGATTGGTTATTTGGTGGTGGACTTAATCTCTTTCAGTTCCCTCATCATTGGGACTACTATTTCAACCAAAACTACCAAGTAGCACAATCAAGGATTTGAAAACTTTCAGTTCCCTCATCATTGGGACTACTATTTCAACCCGGCGCAAATAACTATATATTATGCCATATTTCAGAGTGGCAGTCAAGCAAAATTTCCGAAAATAATATTTCTGCATCAAAACCTGCATTATTTTCGAAATAGTTTCTATATAATCTCTTATAATGAGCGATTTTTACGCGCTGTTCTAATTATAAAGTGCACATTTACGCTAATATTGTTAGCTTTGCGGAGCAAAGAATTACAATGACTCGTGGGCTATAAGAAGAATGTTTAACTGCAGAAGGAACGAGAATAGGGTCTTTCCGCATTTTTACGCTAATGATTGTTTAACTTTTGAGAACATTCTTCTTATAGCCTATGAGGAATTGTAATTCTTTGCTCCGCAAAGCTAACAATAACAATACAAGAACTTCTTAAAATCATTATCTACACAATTACTCAAAAAATAAAATTCTCAATGATTTTATTGAATCACCATACATAATTAATTTGTAAATATCCGCTTATCTAAACGCTTCAGAATTTCTTCAAATTATTGCTGTAGTATTTTTTTATATAGCATATGCTCTATGTTCATCTATCTCTTTTCTTCACCAGCTACCTATGAATGGCTTATAGGTCTGCCTATCCCCTCGAACAAAACTTGCCACTGATTGCGCTTGCTTCATCATGATAGTGCGAATTTTCTGTTTCATGCCCTCAAAACGCTCATCATTATCCAACCTCTCAAGTACTTTTTGTGCTATTGCCTTCCGGGATTTATCTTCAAGCATTCCTTCACTATTTACCGCTATTTCTGTTCCTTTCCCCAAGATAGCAAATACTGCCTTATCTACTATTTGCTGGCGAAATTCTTCAATTAAATCTAATACAAGACTCGGCTTTCCTGCTTTATCTGTGTGAACAAATCCAGCATACGGATCAAGTCCTGCCAAGATAACCGACTTTTCTATCTGTCCATACAAAATTCCATATCCATAATTCAATGCAGAATTTATTGGATCCTGCGCACCTCTCGTTTCCCTCCCTTTCCATCCTATCTCATCACCAAGCATCTCTTTTATAGTTTGCCAATATAAAGAAGCAGCTCTTCCTTCAATATTCAGTAAATTTTCTCTCACTTGATCTATAGTATCTGCATCAAGAATAGCAAGCTCTTTATCATGCGATTCAAGTTTTTTACATGTGTTTTCCATAACCTCATATAAATCCTTATTCGTAGTTTTGCGATAGCGTGAAAAATATTTCAATAGATTCCGTTGATTATTGATTTTACCGGAAGCAAATGCTTTGCCCAACACTAATCCTCTTTTATCAGTCAATGCCATAAGTTGTTCACGTCGCGTCTTTACCGTACCTATGAGCATAGGACTTCCTAGCCGCCCGTACACCTCTCCTGTTCCAGATAAAAACACAATATCAATGCCTCGGTCTGCACATATTTCAACTACATCACTTGAAATACTTACACCCCTCGATGTTATTAAGATTGATTCCAGATGTATCAGCGGTATTTCTTCAATAATTTTACCCTCTGATTTCACGCGCACGCGCTCACTATGCTTACTGACAAATACGCCATATGTATCTACTATCAATTGCTTTTTATCCATATTCCTACCCTCCACACAAATCCAGGTACGGACATGTCTCATAGCATTGTTCCGGTTTTCCCGGATCTATCTCATTATCAATCATTCGCATTCGATTATCTCGTTCTTCTATGAACCATTGTCTTAATTCATCGCTTATATGAAAAAAATCTCTTTTGAGCCGAATCTGACTATCTTTAAATTGAACATATACCACGCATCCTAAATCGACCGGAATTTCATATAAAGATTCCATGACCATCGCATATCCGGTTGGCGCTAATTTATGAAAATCCAGAACTTTTGGATCAAATTTCAAATCCACGACCATCCCCAACGAGAATATATATCCATCAACCGCAAGATTCTGCGACAAACCAAGAAATGTTCCATCCAACCGCTGCTCCACAACCACCGGTAATACTAAAAATACAAATGCATCTGCTTCGCAATAAGGATATCGCGACCTGATATCATCTACCCGGTATGCTATTCGCATTTTTTCAAATTCCCAGAGTAATGTTGCTCTGGCAATAATAGATGAATTCAATGCCGGCTGAATCTTTGTTGATTCAATATTGCTAATTCCCCATGCTTTCGATTCCCGCTCTATATCAATTTCGGAGATATTCTTCATAATATCAGCGCTACTTA
>MFGW01000002.1:5123-7112 GCA_001780385.1 Candidatus Fischerbacteria bacterium RBG_13_37_8
GCGTAAACACTTCCGATACAATCCGATGATGCAATAATCCCTCAACCATAGCTTCATTTGCTCTAAAACCTGCTTTATAAACTTTTTTCAAATATACATCCCTTGTAGAATTGCAGTACAAGCTTGCAATATCCGATATTCCAAGTATTGTCTTCTGCACAGCCACCAATGGTGGATGTGCCCAGTTCCATCCTCGCAAATCGGGATGTACTTCATCGCGCCTCGCATCCACTAATAGCTTGTGCGTGACATACTTATGCTCTTCCGGACTTAAAAAATACATACTCACCCCCTACATACTGGATTGAATTCGCATTCACGGCACCGCACATTATGCAGTGTCGGTAGCGGTAATATTTCATTTATGATCATCTCATGCATCTTGCGTATCTTGCCTCGCAAAAACATCTTCGCTCCTTCACTAAAAAACACCGATTTGGCTTTTCCCTCTTCAATGCTATGAATAAATCCGCGCGTCGCTTTTTTTCTGAGACATGCTTCCACCAATAATCCATACCCGATTAGCTGATACTTATGATGCAGCGCAACTATTTCCCCTCTCGCAAATGAACCATCCTTAAAATCTACCGGAATCGCTTCATCCTCCATTATCAGCAGCATATCGAGCATCCCTGATAAACCAAGTTCCTCAGAATAAAGCCTCACGTTAAATTGTTTTTCAACCTTGGATACCGCCTCACCTGAGAAAAGATCAAATCGCGCTACCGTTCGCCTTTTTTCTAATTTTTCCTGCTCACTCTGCCTTAATTTTCCTTCTTCCATCTTATAAGTCACCGGCCTGAATCGCGGCATAAGATAATTAAAATAAACAATTCTCGGACAATAAAAATATTGCTTGATGTCCCCTATCTTAAACACCAGTTCATTTTTCATCGGTTTTCTTTTTCATTATATGCACTTGCTTAAGTGCAAGATCCTTTTCACATATCGGATATATCTGCACATTCCCCTCTTTATCCCCAATCAGTCGTGTAATTCTTTTGAACAATGTTTCTTTCTGATTATGACTCAATTCCCCAAAAAAAGCTGAATACTGCACGCGCTGTAAACCAAAATCAAGGCACGCATCAGCTATCTTGTTTCTTAGATTATCATCCACAATATCATAGATAATTATGCAATTCATTTTATTTTAATTTTTATGCTCTTTCTTATTATAATCAAAGATGTTAATAATATCTATGTTATTCTCATATTTTTTATATTATTAAAAATAGTAGGATCTTTATCATAATGCTCAAAAATTTTAAATGCTTCTTTAAATATGATCGACAATTCTTTCTTGCATGATGCTTCCTCACGCTCATCAATTAAGCAATTGCATTTCATGAATTTAAGCCAATAGGGCAGCATCTCCAGCATTGCTGCAGCTCTATAATATTGACAATTAAAAAAAGTAATCATATTCCCTATATAAATGACAAGGCTTTCTTCATCAGGCACAAGCATGAAAGCTGATTCGCTGAATTTCTTTTTATGAAGATCTGCTTCAAATTCATAATCACCAGAGACACGTATCAGTATATATTCCATGATTTCATTACTCCCCAGATATGCTTTAGTATAGGGAATATTTTCCGAATGGCGCAAGTAACCTAAAAAAGCAGCGCAAAAATCCAGTAGATTTTCTTCAAACAAGGTTTCTTTTCTCTTTTTCTTCTTTTTATAATAATCATATTTATCTGCACTGGAAATCCTGGAATATGAAAAATCACCAATCGCCCATTTTCTATTGCTTTTATTGGTTATATAAATCAAATATTCTTCCAGCATATTCACATCCAGCTCAATATATAAATTCAATTTTTTCAATAAAGTCGCATCATGTGCATCTACTGCAAGGTTTTTCTCAATAAAAGAAAAGATAATATTGCTCGTAGCAAATCTATTAAATTCTTGTATGCCTGATGGAATAATTTCGGAATTGTTGTGTATTTTACGTCTTGCAATGGGAAGAGCTTCAACAAC
>MFGW01000002.1:7168-7449 GCA_001780385.1 Candidatus Fischerbacteria bacterium RBG_13_37_8
TATTCTCTCCTGCCGATCTAGCTAATTCTTTAGTAAACTCAGCAACTTGATCATATTTCTTTTCGGCCAATAAATTTATAATACTCCAGCTAAGATAAAATGCTTTGTCTTTCTTATAAGTGAAAGGATCTTTCTTTTTAAGCATTTGCAATAATTCATTAAATCGCAGATAATCATTATGCTTACAAGACTCATCATAAAGAATATCCAGCATATCGAAAGCCATGTCGTAAAAGAAAATAAGATTATCTATTGCATCAATAACACAAGCTATTTTATTC
>MFGW01000002.1:7678-7902 GCA_001780385.1 Candidatus Fischerbacteria bacterium RBG_13_37_8
ATGTCCTTCCGTGATAAAACTCAAATCTGGATAATCTTTTGTATTCTTCATACCGCCGATATCATCATCTCCAAATGTAGGATTAACCCAAACCTTTTTATATTTTCCATAGCCCTTTAAAGTAAGAATTCCTTTATCTCCTTCTGGAGTGTATAAATTTTCATTGAACCTTAGGCTCTCCGCTCTTTTTAAAAGAGATGCAATATCTACTGTATATTTAGATT
>MFGW01000002.1:8010-8230 GCA_001780385.1 Candidatus Fischerbacteria bacterium RBG_13_37_8
CAGGGACTCCATTTGATGCCTTTTCAAATTGTATCTTCGCACTCTTATAGCGCCTTTCTGCTCCTAAAATCTTTGCATATAATGCAAGAATATCTTGAATTTTCTGCCCGACTATTTTGATAATTTCTTCAGTAGCGTTTTTATCTTCTTTTACCTTGTCTATTATGCTATAGGCTAAAGCAAAAATAGTAATGAATCCACCATAAGTTGTTATAAACCA
>MFGW01000002.1:8248-24914 GCA_001780385.1 Candidatus Fischerbacteria bacterium RBG_13_37_8
ACTTCAATTGCCGATGTTCCGATAGCAATAATCTTTTTCTCATCCCGTTTTCTTATTTTTCTACTTGATAATCCCCTTATTATAAGAAGATTCTCTCTGTCAAAACCTTCTTCGACCAGTCTATCTTCCAGCTTTATAGCATTCACCACAGAATTTACAACTGCCACTACCGGTATATACTCTATCGATTTGTTTTCTTGCCTCAATGCTAAAAAAGTGTCTTTTAAATCTTTTATAATACTAACAATACGTTCTACTATATCATCAATAAGTAAGATTGGCTTAACCTCTATTTCATGAACAGCCGTTCTTTTGCCAATTATAGAATTTATAGCTTTTGTCTTAGAATCAATAATGAATGGATTGGTAAAAAGCTTCTTTAGATATTCCATTGCATCGGGGTCTGGAGTTGCTGAAAGAAGCACTAATTTATGAAACATTCCAAAATTTCTCGCAAGATGCACCATAAAAAGTGCATGGGCAAATTCTATGCCCTGATATAAATGAAATTCATCAATAATTAGAGTCTTATAAGCACCAATAGAGGCAAGAGCTTCTGCTCTATAGCGAAGTGCAAAAATTAAAAATAATATATCCGGATTAATCAAAATGAATTTTCTTTCCTTATCAGCTTCCAAAAGATATTTTAAAGCAGCCCATTTACCTCCAAGATGTTTTTTTCTGTCCCATTCCTCTAAAGATGCAGCATCTATATGAACGAGTACTACATCTGCCTTAGAATATTCATCAGAAGGAGTTTCAGGTGTATATATACAAGGAACTAATCCTTCTCTTTCTGCAATATCTCTTATGCTTCTTATCTGGTCACCAATAAGTTCATTGGTCGGATAAACTAATATAGCCCTTTCTTTATATTTAAGAAGCGGAAGAACTGCACCAATGGTTTTCCCTGTGCCTGTTTTTGTTATTAAGATAAAATTATCATGATGATTCCATTCATCAAGCATGATAGCTTGATGAGGATAAAGCAGCAACTTGCTATATTCATGTTGAACTAAATCAATTTCATAGGACTTAATCTTAAGCATATTACGTAATTTTTGCAATTACTCTTTTAGGAATGTGTATTCTATGAATTCCTGATAAGATGAACCAATCATCTTCTATGTCAGCTATTCTAAAGATAAGATGAGGAGGAATGCTAACAGGGTCGTATGCTAGAATCTTTCCTGAAATATCTAAGGGATTTACAGGATGTGTTGGGCGAATCTTTTCTTTCTTGAAAAAGGCGGTTGGCTCTTTGATTTCTTCCCGACATATTCTAATCGCACATCCTTTTTTTCCCAGCCTTGTAACCCCTTTTGGTTCAGAGCCATTGAATACAAAAACATAGCAAAGGAATCCGGGTTCATCTCTGCTTCTGCCTTCTTTAAAAACAGGATTTAGATATATCCTTTTTCCTATATCAGGAGTATTGACGCCTCTCAATCTATCAGGCTTTTCTGTAAGCAATGCTTTAGAATCAACAGCATTAAAGGTAACTTTAGTTTTTGAAAAAACCTCGCATCCAGCAGGCGTTGCGTATAGACTCATTCGGCTTAAATCTTTCTCGTAATGAGGTGGCTCCCCTATTTTATAAATTCCATAAGAATAATCAGCAAGTGAATAACATAAGGCATAATTATGTATTATGGGAGAAGTAGCGGAAAGTTTGCTAATTTCATAGGAGGAGAACCATAAATAATCATGATTGTAAAGCCGGCAAGCAAAAAGCCGTACTCCCTGTTCATTTAAGCGAATTATATCAGCCATTATTAATCCTTAACTTAATTGTATTTTTCTGTAATCCTCTATATCTTTATAAGCCTTTTCCATGAAGTTTTGATCAAGCTTTGTATCAACACATTCTTTCACAAGAGAATTGACTTCATTTTCATTAAAAACAATGATCTTGTCCGGGTTACCAGCCATATTCTTATATTTGCCACTATTGCCATCTTTTCCTATTATCAGCTCATTGACGGTAGCCATATTGAGCGCATTTAGCTTATCATATAATTCCAGTGCAAATTCCAAAGAAGTTATTACTTCTTCCCATGCTGCAACTACGCCTATAACATGATTTCTCACATCACCCCCAATTCTTGATTCTGCACCATAGCTTTTACATGAAAGAATAGTTTTAATTGTGAGAATTAGTTCCTCTCTTGTTATGCTTTTAAGAGTGATTATTGAAGGAAACAATGTTGCAGGCGCTACAGCATATCGAGAGCCAAGGGCTTGACCAGTCATAATGCTTTTATCATCTATCGCATTAAAAGTAATTGCAGATGATACATCTTCAAAAGGCATAAGCGAGAATGCAGTCGAATATTCAATTCTATGCTTAATATTTGCTCTCTCAGCCTGCCCTGATACTGTGCTCGTTGCTCCATAAAGTCCACATCGAGGACATTCCATGCACAAATTGTCCTTCAAATAACATTCTAAGGGATTGTCGCTTTTTTCAATTTTTGAGACTAAAGATTTGCCTTTCAAATGATAAAGCGTATTGTCTTTAAGAGCAGAGCGCAGAAGATGCTCCAGCTCCCTTGACTCGGAAGCTTTTTGTTTGGTAGCAAGAAAAGCGACTCTCCTTGTGGGAATAGAATTGGATATGGATAAAGGTGCAACGACTGTATTAAGTTGCCTATCTTCTTCAGTTCTAAGTACCAAATAATCCAGCACCTCTCTAATCAAAAATATTTGTACAGTTTCCGCTCCTATCAGGGGCTTTGGTTTCTCTACCAAATAATTATCTAACTTCTCAAATATGCTTTTTACTTCAGTCATTTTATTCCTCCTCTGAAATGGTTTCAATAATTTCTTCTTTGCCTTTTGCTTTCAGATATTCCCAGAAAGCCTTTATATCATTTTTCTTAGCTTGGCTTGCCCTTTTGAAAGTTGGGCTTTTCGGCCCAAACAAATAAACATCTTCAAATTTCGCATTGTTTTCTTCCCAAGCCTTTTGCAGGGCATCTTCAGTTTTATATTTCTCTTTTAAAAAGTTTATGAACTCAAGCCTTGTCTTTTCTCTGCTTTCCATTTCTTTCTTTCTCCGCTGATAGTAGAGACCATAATCTATCAAATCAATAACCTTATCCTGAATATTCACAGGAACCTCTTTTATTAAAGAAATAAGCTTCTCAATACCTTTCTCTAATGCTCCTCTTGATTCATCTGTGATGCCTTTAACTTGAGTATTCATCATATGGATATTTAAAGCATAACCTGATAGCGACTTGACATCCCATTTGCCGCTTTTTGCGTGCTGTAATATTTTACCTATTGGTCCCATGATCGAATGTTTTGTTCTTGCAGTTTTTGCAGGATAGCTATTAAGGTAAGTATCAAAGGCTATTCTAATCTCTTCTACTTTTATTTTAATTTCGTCCATATTAATTTGCTCAACATTTGAGAAAATAAAATTCCTCATAGTAATACCTCCTTTATTATTTCAATATAATTGATGTGATCAGGTTTAGCATGTTTGTGTTTTTCTTCCAGGCGCTTTAATATATGCCCTGGACTTTGGGCTGATAAAATAGAAAAAAGATTTGATCTCTCAGGATAACCAGTATCATTTGCCAGAAGACTTGCAGCGCCAATAGCCTTGAGCCATACCATAGCTTCCGACAGAGCAATCCATTCATGCCCGATAAGCTTCCTTATTGCTGGGACAGGTGGAACATAAGCGATACCTTCTCCTCCTTCGAAATCAATTTCATCCATATTCCCGACAATGGCAATCGTGACGTCAAATGATAGTCCTATGAGCAAAGATATAAATATTTTTCTTATCGCAGAATTTGCTTCGGATTCATCACGCATTGCAATAGGATTAATAATAGGTATTAAAATAACGTTGGATGTTTGGCAAACCACTTTCAGTTGCGGTATTAATCTGAATACTTCCTTTCTAATTTCTATTGCGATAGGATCGATAATTCTTCCCGCAATCATGGCATCTACAGCTTCATCCCATGTATTAAAGTCTGTTCCCCATTCATCATTTAACTCATTAAATGTTTGACCTATTTTCTCTTTGATTTGCTTTTCCAATTCTTTTCTTTGCTTCTTCTGGGTTTCAGATGCTCCTTGATAAGTAAGTATTTCTATAAGGTCTCGCGGAGAGAGTGTGAATATATCTAAATTAAGGACTTTTTTGGCTATCAACTGCGTTAGCGATAAGGAAATTTGGGAAGAAGGATTGTCATTATTGCCGACCATTAAATTGTATGCCCTCTCATAAAATTCTTTAACCTTTTGAACTAATATATTTCCAGAACTATAGCCTATATTCATTCGAGGGAAAATAATAATAAATTCAGATGGCTTGCCTTCAATAATTATTTGCCTCAAGAATCTTTCATACTTGCATGTATTACAAATAATTACATAGTCAAATTTGCCATGAGATATGCCACGATTTGTGTGGGACTGGGGATTGTCAATAAAATCAGCAGAAGCAGTTACGCCTTTTTTAAAAGGAGTATTGCAAAGTGGGCAAAAATATTTGCTCTTCTTAGATTCCTTACCGGCAAATGATTTAGATGTGGAGTATATTTCTAATTGTTCTTTTATTATTTCCTGTATATTAACTTCCTTAGAAGGCTTTATAAGATCCTTCATAAATGATTCAGCCATTTCCATTGATAATTTGGAGCGTGATGGAGGCTCAGGAATAGAATCATATACCTTCTTGGCTATTTTATTTAGGATATCAATTAAAATTTCTTTCCTTTTATTGTCCGAAACTTCTTCCACGGTCTCTACATTCAATGCAAACGATTTACCTGGTAAAGACCAAAAATAATCAACAGTTTTTATCATGTCTTGTGATGGCATGAGAGTCGAAGTACTCTGCAACTTTTCCCAACTATCTTTGCCAAATATTTTCTCATATTCGCTCTTCGCCATTTCTTGTCCTTTTACTCCTATAAGCTTTTGTGACATAATTGCTTTGAAGAACTTAAAAATTACCATTTCGGGATGCGCATCTGCAATCCTTCGAATATGAATATCTGATGTATTTGTGTTCGAAGAAAGACCCTTAAGCTTTACATAACTTTCTCCTACTTTTTTGCCCTTCTCTGTCAGTTCTCCTTTTTTATTCCAATAATTCTTCTTGCCGATCTTTTTTGATGCAAGTACTAAATATTGTTGAACCTCTTTATAATCAAAAAGATCAGGCTTGGGCAAAATATTTTGAAGCGGACTGCCTACAATAAGATTTGCAATATCGTTACCAATATCTTCTTTAAGGATATTTGACAGTTTTTCTTTGATTTCTTCCACTGTTGGGACTTCAATATTATCTCCTGCTGAGCATACATAAATCGTCCCATTTCCATAAAATAACAAAGGATCCCAGCCCTTAGAAATAGAGCAATCAGTCGCAGCTTTATGCAGAAATATAGTGGATACTCCTCTAATATTTACATGATGATAAGCAATTTTCAAATGATTTGCTAAAAAGCTTCTTTCCATAGATGATAATGCTGCAAAAATACCGGAAGCTGAACAGATATTATCAACGATATCCACAATATTTGCTAATGTCTTCCATCTATCAGCGCCTGCTATAATCGCTGCCATGACTTTTGAATCTGATCGTTCATGCTTCATATGAAGGTTAATGCAGTTTTCAATGACTTTAATAATTTTTCCCTCAATGCCAATAAATCCCAATGAATTGCAAAGAGGAGAGATTATTCTCTTTGTTAGTTCTGGATCAATGTCTGAGACAAAGCCCTTTTTGCCTAAAATATAATCCTGCCATTCTTTTTTTTCTTTACCCACATCATGAGCTATTATTGAAGCAATTAATATTTGTTCTTCATCCTGCGAAAATCTGAAATGTTGAGGCTTTCTTAAAATTTCAAGAATCTGCATCATAGCATCAAGCTCGACCATGGTGTGTTCAAAAAGGCTCTGTTCAAATTCTCTTTTTTTTGCAGTCAGTCTTTTCCAGTTTCTTTCCATCATCCACTTAGCTGCATTTTCTTTAATGCTTACGTTATCCATATTTGCTCCTATTTAATAGCACATAATCAAAATTAATTCCCATTTACAGCTATCTTTCTTTCAACAAGTTCAACGACATTTCTGGCAAGAAGCATAGCCTCTTCGGCTTCCTTGGGATCATCGAAAAATCTTGATGGTACTCCACCAGGAAGCCCATTCGGATATCTTGTGAGGATGTAATATTTATCCAATTTCTTTGCCTGGATTACTTCCTTAAAATCAGGATCTATTTCAAGTACTGATTCCAAAAGGTCGCTTATAGAATGAGTTAGAAATACCTCGACCGATTCAACCCTCAGGTAAAGATATGCTTTAAGCACCTTTTCAGTTGCTTGCTGAAAATGGAAAAGAGCGAGATAGAATCTTCCTCTTTTTCTCAATTCATCTGCATCTTCAAATTCATCTTTTGCCTGTGTGAACCATCTTAAAGATTCTTCTTTATGCTGTCTTTTCATAAAGCACCTTCCCTTGCATAATATTTTGTAAAAAGCTGCTCGAGGGTAGTTTCTGCTGAAATTCTTGCAGACTATATACAATTATATCAGAAGCAATCTTTCTTTCAACTTTTTCATAAATGATGTCCATCCATTCCTTTCCGGTTCTTGAAGAGGGCATTATCACAAGCAAATCAAGATCGCTGTTTACATCCACCTCTCCTATTGCCAATGAGCCAAAAAGCACAATTTTCAATGCCCCCATGCTCTTAAGCTGAATTAAAATAGATTCTGAGGATGCCTGTAATTTAGCTTTTCTTTCATTCTTTCTCTGTGATATTTCTTTGAGCTTATGCATCTATGCTTCTCCTGTTGTGGAATTACAAGGAACCCATAAACCGAAGTCAATAATTTTGAAAGTTTTTTCTTCATTAAGAACGGAGCCTGGAGACCAAAATAATTCATGCTGTGCATTTAATTTCCTACCAGAACCTTTGCTATCCCAATCCCTACCTACTATGGGCTCGATGTCGCCCTTTATATCGATATTATTGCAGTGCGAAGCATGAGACCAAATTGAATTACTATAATTGAGCTTTAAATGTACTTCTCCGCCATTTTCAAACCATTCACCAGAGAATTCCCCTAAGTTTTTGCATTCATTAAGTTTCTTTAACTCTAATAATCCAAATCCGTATTTTCGTTCCCCACCTAGCTGAAAACTGTTAGCTAACTCGTCTTCAAAGTTAAGTTCACGTTTATTATATTTAATGAAAAATTTATTATTCTTTCTAATGATATTGATTTCATTTTCTCGAAATTCTTTTATCCACAGCAAGCCTTTCATAAAGACTGGTTTCCCATCATCAATCGAATATGGATTGATAAATTCAAGTTCATGCAGCATACCTTCATCAGCAGATAGAGAATCTGAATCGATCGATGTTGAAGCCATTGAACTTATAAATTTTTTAAAAAATTCATTTTTAGATAATAAACCAAAGATAAGACCATTCTCTGTATATTTCGGAAGGAAAATCTGATCATCAATATAGGGATATAGATAACCAAATCGTATCGCCTTTTTTAAGAAGTCTCCTATTTTTTGATAATCATTTACACCAAGCACAGGTGTAAGCTTTGCTGTTAATGTGCCCCAAAGAAGCTTGCCTGGAACATATGGTCTTGTCCTGAAAAAGTGCATTATTTTATGAAATCCTACATGCAGAGGAGACTTTAATTGAAAACTCCACGAATATATATACCAGGTCATTTTGTGCTTCCTCCAGAACTTGCAGGTTACTCTAAGCATTTTGCTTTTGCTTTTACATGATAACGAGCATAAATGAGAGATTTCTCAAGAACTTGCATCGCCAAAATTAAATCATCAAGTCTGGATGCAAGGCCATTCTCTCCACGGATTTCTTCCAGTAGATCACCATTACCAATAAGTTCTAATTTATTCTTCAATATTTTTTTAGTTGTTGCCTCGATTTTCTCTGATCCGGGCCTTTCCGTGCTTCCTCTAGATTTACAGAACAAAACAAAGGAATAAATTCCTTGTTCCTGTAAAACACCTAATGCTTTTGTGAAAAGAGTCTCGTCTGAAATCGCTTCAGCAAATTCATATCCGTACTCTGCGCAAAGTCTATCTAAGTTTTCCATATGACGGCCTCCTTATGTTTCGAAGTTAAGAACTTTTATTCGCCCCATACCGCGTGTATTCATTCCACCGATTCCAAGAATTGCAAATAACTTTAAACCTTTTTCTACCTGGGTTTTTACCCATGCAGTTCCTACATCCCCATTACATTCCGTTTTCAATTCCTTTCCGCCGATTCTAAAACTATCTCCAGAATTATACAATATATCGAATTTAAAAACAGTTCCTCTTGGCAGCGCTTCGTAGGTAAAAAGCGCACGTTCTTCTGCAGCACCTGTCGCAGGATCAATACTTACAGATGTTCTAACTTCAAGATTGCTGTTTACAATTGAAGAAAAAAGAGAATCAGAAACAAGAACTGCTCGTTGTTTTATATTATCAGGTATTTCAGAAGGCAAGTTATTCTCATTTCCCTGTCCATTGCTTTTATTCAACATAAGCCAGCCAAAATTCAATCTTTCTTTTTTTTGAAGTTGCTTTCCTAATGGATGAAAGTCAACATCAGGTGCCTGAGATTCAGTTTGCAACCCTAAGCCTTCTAGCGCCATAGGCGAAGTTACCCATACTGGCCCGGCTATTGATGCTACTGGAAATAAAAGGATGTGTGCATCAAAGAATTGTACCAGTCCCTGCATACTATTTCCTGAGCCTTTTGAGAAACCGTAAGGAATGCAAACAGGACATGCTGGATGCGGGCTGCCACAGTGTTTTTCTCCAGCTTCGCCACCACGACCGGCGCATGAATACTCCTTACCATTTCCATCTTTCCATCTATATTTATTCATTACAATAGCTGTATTTGCTCTTGCAGGCCCGCTCAGGCTTGTTCCAGGTATTTTAGGAAGATTTGTTCCTGCTTCTTTTATTATTGGCAAATCTACTCTACCTAATAGCGAACCACCTGATCCAACATGGATTGGATCAATAGCGATTGCATAATATTTCTTTGGTTCATAATTATTCCCGCTCATGCTTTAACCTCCATTTTTTCATGGTTTTAGTTTCCTAACCTTAAGATTCCAATTCAAGCAAAGGTCTAACAAACAATCCTTTGTTGCCTGGAATAACTTATCGAATAATTCTTTATCTTTTTCTGGACACAGTCTCAGTTTGTTCATTAAAGATGATTTAACGAAATCTTGCCAAACAGAATCTCCTTTGTAATCTTCGTATCGTTTCATTACCTCATGCCAAAATGCATACATCTGAGAAATGCCTAAATTTTTTGACTTTAATATGCATGCTACATCATTCCAGAGCTCATCTAAGCGCTTGACGTCACCCAGGGATCGCAACTTCTCATCAACCTTAAACCTCTCCGCAGCATTTTCAAGGTAAGCCAACTTAAAATAAGAGCCCTCGATCTTTATACAATCATTGAGTTGCAGTTTCTTCACATGAACTACATAGTTGCCATTGCCATAATCAAAAGAATAATTTCCTCTATTTGAATTTCTGCCACTATACCTGAGATAAGGGTGCCATTCATCGTCTTGAACTGGATCTCCTGTTGAGCAGGATACAACCCATTCAAGAGGTACGCTTGAGTAGCTAGGATTGGTTATCAATTTCAGTTTTATAACTTTGTGCCCGAACTTCTTATATGCAGTATCGATATTTGTATCGATCTCCTGGGGGGGCGAAACAACACTTGCCTCTATTTCTTTAGACTTCTTGAAGGCATCTATAAGCTTTTTCCCAGCATCCATTGCTACATAAAGTGGGATTCTTCTGTGAAACGCTATGATACCTATATGAAATGGCAATCTATCCCTTACTTTTGAAAACTGAATTTCATATTCTTCAACTATTTTCGCGGCAATATCAAGTGCATCATAGGCAGGCACAATTGCCATAAACTGGTCAGGTGAATCGTATATTTGAACATAAGGTAGATACTCCTGGAATTTTTCATCGGCAGGCTTTGCATCTAATATTCTACCTTTTTGCCCACCCACTATATATCCCCATTTCTCTAAAATCTGAAGATTTATTGTGCTGATAAAAGTACCACTATTTTTATCTATACATGCAGGGCTTAGTCTAATGCCTTTTAAATCTACATCGCAGGTTGCACCTTCCATTATCTTCGGTTTTTGATCGAGTTTAAACTGAATTCTCTTGTTTCTAAGTTCTAAATTAAGGGATTCTTTACCATAAGTAAAATTAGACAATATATTTGCAAAAATAGTGGATTTTATAAACTCTTGCGTAGTCTCCCAGCATCGTCTGATGCGAGCTGGAGAAGGATTTTTAGAGGTGAGTGCATTATTTTTAATAGCCATTGTTCTGATAAGTGAGCCATCTAACCAATTATCAAGAACAAAGCATCCAGTAAGAAGCACAATCCTATCATTATGGTCTGAAACTTCATCGAGCCATATTGTTTGCTTTGGATAATCTTTAATCCAATTTTTAGCTCTTCTTACTCTTCTATCAAGACAATGTTTACATCCCTCGGAATTTTCTTTCATAGGTCGCAAACGACAAATAGGACAAACCTCTTTATCACTCCAATCATCCATAAATTTCTCTGAAAAGAACCTTTCAGATGATGATGGGTAGGATACCTCTTGAAGAGTAATTTCTCTTGCTTCTGGCAAAATCTTTAGTAAACTCCTTTTCTTGTCATTTTCAAAATTTCTTCTCTGACCTTTAATATCACCGGGAATCTGTGGTTGATTTTTACAATCAAATTTATAGTTGGAAGACTGCAAATTAAATATTTCTTTAACAGTGATTTCAGGCATTAATTCAGGTTCAATCTCAATCAGCCTGCTTATCGTCAATTCTTTTAATTCTTTTATCTCTATATCGGGGATTAACAAGTAAATACCACTATTATCTCGATAAATTTCATTTCCAAGTGGATATTCTTCTTCAACGATTTCTTTAACTTTATCAAACGCATCTTCTATTTTCTTCTTATAACCCAAGATATCACCTATTTTGATGCCTTTGCCGAGGATGCTTAATGCATTAAAATCAGCAGATAAAATCTTCCAGCTAAAATCTAAAGGATCAAATGAAGAATTAGAGCAATCTAAGATGTTCTTTGCTACCGCACATTTAAATAAAGTGGCTACGGAATAAGAATGATCCCAGAGTGTTACGTCGTTTGCTGGACGGCGAGTTTCGCCTAAGAATTTAAGATAGTGCTTCTTAGTATCTTTTATAATGTTACTTCTCAGTTGTTTAATATCAATTTTATTATTTTTATAATCGCTGAGTTTATCTTTTACAAGATTATATAGTTCTTTGGTAAGATTGGTAACATCTTCTATCTTATTTTCTTTTGGTTCATACCCAAAAGTCGTTGCGATAAAAGTATAATCTTTACTTTGCTTTGAATTGCTACTCACAACACCTTTATCCATGCCAGAATCCATTCCATCATATCCATTCCAATCAGCGTATAGAAGTCGAATTTGTGGCGGAATTTCGCAATCTTTAAACCTTGTACCGTTCTCTTTTCTGTCGTGATGTTTTTCAATAAAATCAAATAAACTCACCTCCTCATTACAAATCTTTACTCTGATTTCTTTCAGTTTTATTCTTAAATCATCAGGAAAGCTTGAAGGAAAATTGTGGTCGTCTCTACAAGAACTGCTTTCTTTCGCAAAACAGTCTATAAATTGTTTTCTTGCCTTACCTAAATCGTGTAAATATGCACCTATCTCAGCAAGAAGAATAGGCGTTCTGTTTTTCTCCAATTTTCCAAGCAGACTACTCACAATCCTGCCTCCCATTATTTCTTCACTATCGCTTCCAGTTCTCCAAAGTTGCCGAATTTTTCTTCAGGGACAAAGTCTTTTATCACAAGTTTGCTAGCACTTTCATCCCACGAGTTTTTAATCACTCCATATCCTGAAGACTTCTTGGCTGAAAAGCCGTAAGTGATCATTATTTCCTTTAATCCTGCTATCACATTCAGTAAATCCTTTGCAATTTCTTCTTTGAGTTCCTCATCTGTGTGCAATTCAAAATGATAAAATGGAGCATAAACAAGTCTGAAAAATCCTTTTGCACCTGCTGGTACTACCTCAAAATAAATTGGATTCTTGCCAGTTTTTGTTTTTCTATCATGTGGATTGATAACTTCCATATCAATCCTGTCCCAGAAGGTGGCGTAAAAGTGGAGCATGCCTGCAAGATTAGGCACGTCTTCTTTCCCAAATTTTTCCTTCAATTTATTCCGATATTCTTCTTTTGCTCTATAACAGAGTCCATCTAAATAACATGTCCATCCTTTGTCTTCGCCACTTGCTTTTTCTGTTCCGAATAAAAGTGTATGCTGAAAACGTATTTCATTGAATTTATTGGGATCATTTACCTTTGGCTCAAGAGAAGCCTTCATCATCGCCCATCTCAAGTTTCCTTTCCATGCCATCGCTGAAATGAACGGCACTCCAAAAACCTTCTCCTTCCGCACCTGATTTTCGATTATATAAAGAGGCACATCATCTCTTGAAATAAAAGGTTTTGCAAGAGTAATTGGAAATTCAATTACCCAGCTTCCTTTTGGAAGAGCGGAAATATCAATTGATGAGTTAATGTCCAATAAATATAATTCAGATAATTTACACGATATATACTCATTGAAGTTTCCGTTAGAGTGAATGAGAGCCTTTAATCCAGAAGCGTAATCACCTTCGCCTACTTTTGCATAGACATCTGCATCAATTTTACCGGGATTACCTCTTCTATCTGGAAATTCAGAGTTTATACCAAAAGCTGTGCTTAATAACATTATTCTTGAATGCACATCCTGTATTTCTGCATATTTCCCAGAGCCTCTGGTAAGGTCGTCAACATCCTCTTTAGTTTCAATCTGAAAACTTGCGTAAAAATCGTATTGAGAATTCATAGGTCTTTCTCCTATCCCCTTATTAGACTTTGAAGATAATTTTCGATGTTCTTTTCTTTAGGTTTTACCGTATCTCTCGATGAATCAAATTCGCGCCAGATCTCCAATTTGTGCTTCTTGGTTTTGCTGCCAAAAAGACTATTCCATGGAATTTTTACTTGGCCGCTTCCATCCAAACTTGTCATTAGGTTATCCAAAAAATCTTTCCTGCTAAATGGATTAAATGGACTATTTTCAGGGATCCAACCCCATACGCGGAATTCCCATATACTATTGTTTATACGATAGGCGCAGGAGATGTTGATTTTTGAAGCTGATTTACCGTTTTTAATTGATCCAAAAAGCCAATTTTCTATTCTCCTGTCTTTATTATTATAATCTCCTGTTTTCCAAAGACTTTTCCCTCCGCCAAACCTCAGCCAGTTCTTTATTGCCGGGGGAATGGGAATGGAACCAGAATTTACCCAGTTAACCATTCTTGAATCATTTATGCAACCCTTATAATAATTTCCATCTCCTGCTCGCCCTCTTTCTTTTATACCGTCAACTTCCTTCCACCAATTATCATCTTGTGCCTCAAACTGAACCTTGGTAAAAAACATCTCTTTGATATTTGGCAGGAAATTTTCGCCTCCGTTGCGTTCTTCTATTTTTAGTTTTTCTATTCCTTCTTTTTTAAGCACAGCTTTAAGTGTTTCCTTGAAACTATCAAACCTTATTTCAGGATAATTCTCAAATTCAAATATGCCATATCCATGCTGGGTTTTGGCCCCTATTGCACCATATTTAGATGCAATAGTTAGAGGAACAAGAATAATATTTTCATCAAAATCTTTCTCAAAAGGAATAATATCCAGATTTATATTTCCTACAAGTCCTCTTCCTAAAAACCATCCTCTGTTTCTGCCATTTGGTTTTATGTTTATTAATCCTATAGAGGTTTCTGTTCCTCCATTCATACGCAACTTGAACATCCTTCTTTTTCCAGTCGCTCCAAAAATGAGACATGCAGGACAATACTGAGCGATATCATGATTATTTTCTTTTAGTGCTGGACAGCGCTTAATTGAGTTTCCGGAATTATTATCAACAGGATCACACGCAAACTTATCCATCCCTCTCAAAATTGTTTCTATCCACCACCTTAAAGAGCCTATAATACCGGTGGATTGAAGTGAATCACTTCTCCCATCAATATCACCTGTCCATAAAGGTGTTTTGATTTTTAGGCTAATCATTTTTATTCCTCTTTAAATTCATTAAGATT
Source organism: Candidatus Fischerbacteria bacterium RBG_13_37_8 (assembly GCA_001780385.1). Lineage (GTDB taxonomy): Bacteria > Acidobacteriota > HRBIN11 > MFGW01 > MFGW01 > MFGW01. The sequence continues at coordinate 22,507 of MFGW01000002.1, forward strand.
CATTATTTTATACCAGCCGGAGCCGAAGACGGCGTCTTCGCCTACGTGCGTGTATTCGCCGAGAAGGAGCAGCGGGAGAAATTCGGCAAGGTCACCTGCGTAAGTGATAGGACCGATAAAACCGCTCTGGTCGTGAAGAGAAGGATGAAAAGAACGATAGCGCAATAACGGAAGCCACTCCATATGATGATTGCGAATGGTGATTGATTGAGCGCGATCAGCTATGCCTCGAAAGTCCAGATCAAGAGGAGCGCCACAGTACGCAAGCGATAAAGCATTGATGCGATCTCGTAAACGTCGTATGAGATGATGAAATTCCGGGATACGCACTAATTCACTTCCGCCTCTTTCACCAGTCGAATTATATTTTATTCTGGTTGGTGTCAAGAAATGCAGCGTCAATTCATGCGGATTGAGTCGTGAAGCTGTATGCATAATTTCTTCTGCAGTTATCTGCTTGCGAATGTTTTTCACCATATTGGCAGACGGATCGTATATTGATTCAGCACTGCCGTTTTTTATGACTTCAATGTTGTGGAGTGTGAATTTGCCGCGGTTGAATCCAAGTCCAGCTCTGCTAAGCTCCATCAAAGGCACTATTACATAAGGAAGATATTCGATGCGATCACCAATCAAAATCATATCAAAAGTGAGCGGCTTATCTGCAGAATATTCTTTCTCATTATCAAGTGACGGTTTTAAGACATAGCCGCGAGGGGTGTTGTAAAGCCGTTTAGCAGGATGAAGATTAATAGGATTAAAAATGAGAACATAAGCGCATTTTTCTTTAAGCATGCAGGTCTCGCATACAGCTTCGGCGCCCATTGTGCAAATCAATTTGCGCAACGATGAACCAAATGCACCACGAAGAATGCTTCCTTTATTAAACATAGGCAAGCTTATGGTACTCTCCGGGAGAATAGTGAAACGATAATGCGCCAGACAAAAGCCATTTAACATTTTTTTTATTTCCTTGCAAAACGAATTAAGCATTTCTTTCTATTTATGTATCACCTCAGCGCTTATGCAATACCAACTATCTCAACAATATTTCAGTATACCATAGTATACTGATAATAACAAGATTTGCGATTGCACGAAAGAAATATATTTATTTGCGTAATCATATTGGAAGATCCGTTAGAAAATAAAACCAAATGCATTGACTAAAAATTTAGCAATTTGTCCCCGTGTTACCGGATTCATCGGGCAATAAAGAAAAGGCGCACATCCGGAAGTGATGCCATTATTATAAAGCGCTTCTATATATTTGCAAAAAGAATTATTTGATTTTACATCATTAAATATTTCTGCACAGGGTGAAGTTAAGCAAGCGCCAGGATTGACGTTTTCCATTGCCAAACAAATTAATTTCGCAACCGCCTGTCGTTCAATCAAATTATCAGGGCAATATAGCAAAGGAGAAATGTTGCAACCGGAGATGATGCCATTATTATAAAGAGCTTCTATATAAGGACAGAAGATGTTTGTATTTGAAACATCTGCAAAAATATTTGCACAGCTTCCTAAAACGCAAGCGGCTGGTGAAGATGTTTCCATTGAATTGCATAGTAATTTAGCGGCGCTCTGCCTTTGCACAGATAGCGATGGGCAATAATTGTCGGCATTACATCCATTTGTTACTCCTGCATGCAATAACTTTTCGATATGCGAATAAAATAAATAGGTTGGAAGAGCATCAGAAAAACTGCTTCCCACATGGTAAAGGAAATCATAATTCATAGTGCTGCATCCATCGCATGAAGATGTTTCAGTCACATTAAAGTCCCAGTGCGTTGCGGGTCTATTATCAGATGGCGCGGTGATATTATAACAATCAATACAGTATTCAAAAGTACCAGGCGCAATATCCGGATAAGAAGCATTGGCATCAGCAATTATAATCGGATCAGTGCTCATCAGCATACTGGAAACTGAAGAAGCAAAAGCTGTACCGGTATTATTTAATGCTCCTATTAATGAAACAGCTTCATCCTCTTCAATAATTCCATTGGATGAACCGCTCGTTGAATCATCAATCAAAGGTTTTAGAGAAACTAAGGTGCATATATTATCTGATGCGGTTGTCCCGGGAGTAATTGAGGAAAAGCCACAGCCATTATTATAACGGACTGCATATAAATAGACAGTTCCATTGGTGCCGTTAATATCAATATAAGAATCAGTTCCATAAGGGATTACCGAGGCTATTGCAATTCCATTACGAAGCACATCATAAGTTCTTGTTCCGGTATTATAATCACCCCAGACAGTTGCATCGACATCCCAGCTAATCTGCACTCCGGAATCTGCGCATGAATTAAGTTCCTCAGCCATATTATTGGCAATACCGTACGGTGGATAACCTGTTTGATCAACAATTCCAGAAGAACATGCATTGGTTCCTA
>MFGW01000002.1:24956-28094 GCA_001780385.1 Candidatus Fischerbacteria bacterium RBG_13_37_8
GATAATAATATATATTCCCAGGCATTGCAGTGGTATCTATATAGGAGGCAACATTTGAAGGCAGGTTAGCAGCTATCATTGAATATGAGCCTGTGCAATTTGCGGTTGCATACCTTCTGATAGCATAAGTTCCAGTAGTAGCGCATATGCCCCAATCGATAGGCTCTTGCCAGTTTATTTGTATCCCTGTAGTTTGACAAATATCTGTATCTTCGACTGATTGAACACCGCTAAATTGGGGTGCAGTACAATATTCTGCACAGTATCTGCCTCCAGTATGTAAATTTTTGTCATCAGCTCCGCCCCAAATTATCATTTCCGTACCCGTCCAAACAGCAGTATGCACAAACCTTGCATTCGGAGCATTTATAATCGAGGTATCAGTCCATGAATCAGAAGCATGATTATATCTACCGCCTGTATTCTGTCTGCCGCTTATACCTGCTCCTCCCCATACTATCATTTCATTACCATTCCATATTGCAGTATGCGCTGCTCTTGGCGTAGGTGCGTTAGTCAAAGATGTAGCAATCCATGTATCAGCAACAGGATTATATATTCCACCAGTACCAAAAACGCACATAATTCCGCAATAGCCGCCCCAAACGATCATTTCAGTTCCTGTCCAAACTGATGTGTGATTTTGACGCGGATCGGGTGCATTTATAAGAGAAGTAGAAGTCCAGGAGTCTGTGTTTGAATTGTATTTCCCGCCTGTATTTAAAAATAGATCACCTATGTATGAAAATCCCCCCCAAACGATCATCTCATTTCCTGTCCATAATGCGGTATGATCATATCTTCCAGAAGGTGCAGATACTGTGGAAGTCGGTGCCCAAATATCGGATGTTGGATTATATCTGCCTCCTGTACTGTCGCTTTTCCCTCCCCAAATTATCATTTCTGTACCTGTCCAGACAGCAGTATGATCTCCTCTCTTTGAAGGTGCCTCGTCTAAAGAGGTTGGTATCCAACTATCGGACACAGGATTATATCTTCCGCCTGTGTTCAAGTATAAACCTGGGCTATATGTATAAAATCCTCCCCATACGATCATTTCTAGACCAGTCCAAACGGCAGAATGCCTTGCTCGGGCATCAGGAGCATCGTTCATTGAAGTTGGAAGCCACGAATCAGTAGCCGGTTCATAACGTGCCCCTGAATCCATTTCACTACCGCCTACGCTTATTTCATCGCCGCCCCAAATTATCATCTCAGTACCCGTCCATACGGCAATATGATCTACTCTTGGCTTTGGCACTTCATAAATAGGTGTCGAAGTCCAGGAGTTAGTGACCGGGTCATATCTCCCGCCAGTATTTGTACTACCCATATTGCTAACTCCTCCCCATATGATCATTTCAGTACCTGTCCACACAGAAGAATGCCCATCTCGTCGTGATGGAGCCCCTTCCTCTGATGTCGGCATCCAACTATCTGTAGCGGGATTATATCTGCCACCTGGACCAAATTCAAACCACCATCCTCCCCATACAATCATTTCCGAACTCGTCCAAACTGATGTGTGCCAATATCTCGGACTCGGGGCATTGACAATTGAAGTAGCTATCCAAGCGTCTGTATTTGGATCATATCTGCCACCTGTATTCAAAGAACCGTCTATTGAAGAACCTCCCCATATGATCATTTCAGTTCCTGTCCAGACTGCCGTATGGTGGCGCCTTGCCGTAGGAGCATTTGCAGTAGAAGTTGCAATCCAGGAATCAGCGTTCGGATTATATCTTGCACCTGTATTTAAATAACCTCCGCTACCGTACCCACCCCATATTATCATTTCCGAACCCGTCCAAACTGATGTGTGCCAATATCTCGGACTCGGGGCATTGACAATTGAAGTAGCTATCCAAGCGTCTGTATTTGGATCATAGCTGCCACCTGTATTCAAAGAACCGTCTATTGAAGAACCTCCCCATATGATCATTTCAGTACCTGTCCACACGGCAGCATGCTCATCTCGTCGTGATGGCGCTCCTTCATCTGACATCGCTGTCCAACTATCTGTAGCGGGATTATACCAACCCCCGGTATTTAAATCCATTTGCCCCCATCCTGAGAGCCCGCCCCAAACAATCATTTCGGTACCTGTCCAAATAGCGGTATGTTTGTATCTTCCTTCAGGCATTACTGCTGTTGGTTGCCAACTATCATATACACAACTTGTCTCCTTTATAGATGGCAGTTTATAGCTAAAATCATCTTCTTTTATTCTGGTACTAAATCTTCCTTTTTCATTATTCCACCATGTATCAAAAGGTAATTTTCCCCATCTCACCATCGCTATCCTTATCTTCCTTGCTTCTTTTTTCAAAATCGCTATTGCATAAAAAGCGTCATTATCTTGATGCATAAAACTTATTTTATTTACAGGCAAGTTTTCCCAATCCTTATCTACAGAATCAATACTAAAATTTAATAACAACTTCTTTATTAATCCTTCCCATTGTTGCTTATCTAATTTAGTTCCATCTTTCAAATCAGCATTTTCTTCTTTTTCCCATTCCTTTTCATTATACTTACCGCTCATTAATTTCATATCAGAAGGATCCCGATATTTTTCTATCTCCTCTTGTGCCTTAGCTTTGACTTGTTTATGCAATCTTTCATCACTTGAATATAAATTTCTTATATTCCTTTCTACAACCAGCGGTCTTGCAAGACACTCCGCTATTAAATGCGGATCATTGTGCAGCGAAATCCATATTCGCTTTAATAAAGATGAATTCTTTGTGTTTTCAGCCATACGATTTAATTCTAATTGAAGCTGTTGTCCCGTTACAGGTTGATTCCAGTACTCTTTTATAGCATCAGATTTTTTTAGCACATCTTCTACTTTGGCTCTTATCATTTCTTCTGAGACTATAGTTTCAAATGCTGGTTTTGAATATTGATTTTCTTTAGGCCATATTCGATTATTCCAAAATATTTTCTCGATATTTTGCTTACAGATGATTCTCTGCTCTAATGTAAGGTGTGTTGACCTTTCAGCGAAAATAAAGCTTAGTGAATGTAACAAAAAAATAGTAGCCGCAATTGCTGCAAAGATAATTTTTACCTCCCACAGCTTTGGAATATATCTTATTAGTTTATATGCTAATGGAATAAACATTTTTACCTCAC
>MFGW01000002.1:28141-28346 GCA_001780385.1 Candidatus Fischerbacteria bacterium RBG_13_37_8
GAGAGAAAGGAGTATAGGTGCGAAGTTCCGGCGGATGGTTGGTGAAATCCGGGCTTGTATTGCGATAAACAAAATACTTCGGCAAACCACCGGTCCAGTCCAGTTTCACTTCACCAGAAGTCTCTGCCCAACCAGACCAATGTGCGCCGATCAATTCTATATCATCCAACGCTATCCCTTTATTCATGTTATTAAACTCATCTAT
>MFGW01000002.1:28386-32019 GCA_001780385.1 Candidatus Fischerbacteria bacterium RBG_13_37_8
CCACTACAATTGCAGGCATCGATAATTCTGCATAGTTCCTTATCCCCGGTGTATTGTAAGCGCAATCTTCTTTATTTCCGTAGTAGCCTGCAATACTACCAGACGGGTACGGTTTTGGGATGCAATCGCTGACATCATCCAATATGCCCCATAAACCATTTGGCGACATCCACGTCCAATTAGCGCCACGGTTCTCGAATGTGCCCATCGGCGCATACTTGCTCACAAATAGTGTTATATCATCATTCGGCGGTTCCCATCCGGTGTAGGTATACGCAGCACGCAGTATCCCTTCCCGTTGATCCGGACTCGGATGTACCACTACTACATTGACTATGCAACCGTTTGAGTTTATTGAGTTTATGAGATTTGTTGAGTTTGTAGGGTTTATTGGGTTTGTAGAGTTAATTGGATTAGTTCCTTCTGAATTTTCAATATCAGTCAACCTTGAACCTTGAACATTGAACATTGAACTGTCTATTACTGGCTGATTTGCTAATTGTTGCGATAACTGATAGGGCGATACTGAAATATCATTTATATACATGTAGCATGGTTTATGCGGAGGCACAGTAGCGCTGATAGTCGTTGAATCGATGACCTGGACATCAGTCGCAGGAATACCGCCAAAAAATACCTTTTCGCCTTGGAGAAAATTTTCTCCTTTTATCGTTACAGGTCTTCCCCCTTTATACGAACCCGATGTGGGATTTATGCTGCTAACAATAGGAGCCTTCACTGCTGGATTCACATATCTGCCGGTGTGTTGCACATCATGCGCATAATTATTCCATGCTATCTTTTCTTCATTATACGGATAAGGTAAATCATAACAATAAATATAGGCAGTATCACCACTATTATCGCAATGTTCACTTCCTGTGCATACCTCAATATCTCCGTCATTATCTAAATCAGCTAATGTAGCTCCAACTCCTATGAATCCATATTCTGGCTCTATTATTGGAAATCCCGGTACTGGCGTACCATCATAATTATAGGCAAATATTACTCCATAATTGCAGCCTTGACAGGTTCCTCCGGCTGCTACTATTTCCATTTCTTCATCTCCATCTATATCTGCTATTGAAGGAAAACTGTTGAATGAAATAAATGCATCATTTACTTTTGGTTGAATTGGCCACCCCGCAAGTGGCATCCCTTTATTATCAAAAGCATATAATCCATTGCATAAAACCAGCGCATATAACTCCAAATTGCCATCTTCGTTAACATCTGCAAGCGCTGGTGAATAATATAATGGACCATCTCCTATATCTATTGGAAATCCTTCCAATAAACTTGCATCTTCATTAAATGCAAATAGTTTATTTAAATCACTACTATCATTCGTTGCTATTTCAAGCCTTCCATCATTATCAATATCTCCCAATGCTGGTGGGGTTATTTCAATCCAACTTCCCATAAAAAACATAACTGGCCAATTCCTATAATGGCTTCCATCAGAACGTATTAAATATAACTTCCTGTTGCCAGTACCGACTGCTATTTCTAAAATTCCATCATCATTAAAATCACCTACTGTCGGGGAGGAATAATTTTGTGCAGGGATTCCTGGAGGATTTGGATTAGCAAGCGGAAAATCCACCGGAAATCCAGGCAATATCCCCCCCCATGAGCCTATAACATAAAGCCCCAACATATACGGATTAATGTCCTCATCTGGCGCAAATATTATTTCATAATTGCCATCGCGATCAATATCGTCAACCACTGTAGATATAAATCCAGTTTGCGGGGGATTGGGAAATCCATTTAATTTTTCTCCATTATATTTTCTTACCGTCACTCCACATAGTTCCGGAGGGCATCTTTGATAACCTATTATTTCATTTATCTTATCAAAATCAAAATCAACAAACGCAGCTATTCCTCCTCCGTAATTTGGAGTAGAAAGCACGCTCCCTAAAAAGTTATATACAAAATATCCATCCCAATACGCCAGCATAAAAAGTTCCTTTTTATCATCTCCGGTCAAATCCCCTATTGTCATTGGAAAAGTTACAGCGCTTGGAACTGTAACCGGCCATCCTTGCTGGTATGGAAATGATTTTAGCTTTCCGCTTTTCTTATCACAACTACGTGATATATTTTCAACTCTTTTTAATATTTCTCCTGTTTCTTTATCGCGTACCTCATAGCATGCCTTTTCTGCATTATATACCATTTCTTTATCAGCATAGCATAAGCCATGCATAAAAATGCTCATGGATATCAAATATAATATACTAAGTCTTTTCATAAAAAAATAATGAGAGTCCCCCTTCGATAAAACGAAGGGGGACTCTCATTCAAATATATTTATTGTTGTTCAACTGCCTTTATGAGCGCAGATGAATATGCTATGAGTTCTTCTTTCCTTACTTCATTCACTACAAAATTATCTACCTGATTCTGAAATGCTTCGGTATTTGATATAACCGCCTGTTCATTCGCTGGAGTTTGCAGCAAGTTTTCAATTGCATCAAGTTTATTCAATAAAACTTGCTGCTTTGAAGCAGTCGTAAAATCTTCATTGCTCATTAATTCTATCGTGGTTCGTGTCGCTTCAAGCATATTTATCGTAGATAATACTCTCTGTATTGCTATAGTGCGGGATTTAAATTCCTCTGATATTCCTATTATTTCTCTTTTAATTATATTTCTATCTGACCACACAACTGTGACATCTGATTCGTCTAAAGCATCAACTGAATCCATATTCACTATGTAGACTTTATCATAATCATATGCAATATTATCACTTCTTCTTAACTTACATGCAACTGGAGTTGAGCCATGAGTGCTCTCGGCGTTATTTGCCAGTGGAAAATTCAGCAAATCATTCACTCTTGTCCATTTATTCCTTTGCTGATCTGCATCATCAAGCGTTGCATTAACCACAAATGCTTTCCATTCATAAATATCTTTGGTCGGCTCATAAATGTATCCCACTGCCACATCCTGCGGAGATGATAAATACACGCTCATATTTGGAAATGGACAATTACAGCTTCCATAATTCATCACATCCAGTTCATTTGCTTCCGGCGCTACATAGTATACGCAGGAATAACTTTGCCCTGGACCACCACAGGATTGATTCAATATATCTGACCCTATCTGATAAATATCCGTCAAATCCGTTATTTGATACGGTGTTCCAGGATAGCTTACCTCTATATTATAAATCTGCCCTGTTACCTTATCTATAGTTGCTCTTACTACCGCTTGCATATACGGCGGTCCATCGCTGCTGCTTAATGCAGTGATATATGCCGTATTATTCAGCATGCGCAAATTTATGGTGCTTCCGTTAGGCAATTCCGGAATCAACTCATAATCAATTACTTCAAGTTCCGTCGCATCGAATGTCACTATCCCGCCCTGCGATAACGGAAAATCCGCTAGCTCATCGCTCGCTACCACTACTATATTTGACTCTCCCAGCAAAGCAATATCTACATCTTTGTAATATATTCGCGTAAGCGGCCTCGGCGGAAGAAAAGGCGGTGATACCGCTATTATCTCATTTGAACCGGTGTCTATCTTTGCTATCGATTCCCCCATTATTACAAATGCATATCTCCCAGGTATCCGGTAATCTATATTCTTTGAACGTATCGAAAATGA
>MFGW01000002.1:32419-35923 GCA_001780385.1 Candidatus Fischerbacteria bacterium RBG_13_37_8
CCTTCCAGAACAACTTTCGTTTGACCAGCAAAAAATCCTTCTCCTGTTACATAAATATCAACCTCGCCTGTAACAGGAATAGAAACAGGTGAAATTGAATCTATCCCCACCTTAATGCCAAATGTAACTGCATTATCAAGCACATCTTCAAATACATCATCATAAATATGATTAATCACTTTAATATATGTGTCACCGGCTACTTTTTCTGGCACTGTTACCGCTCCTTGAATCATATCTGGGCTTACATCAACAATATTGATAGCATAATTATTAACAAATACTTCCGGATTCTGAAAATTTATCCCTTTAATAGCAATTGATTCATTATAAACAGGTGTACATATTACCGCAGGTTCAGAATCCTCAACAGTCGGAAATGGAAAATGATTGTACAATATTGTAATGGCTTGCGGATCATTTGCTATAAAGCTGGAAAAACCTGTAACGGCAATATCCAAACGCCCATCATTATTTAAATCGCTGATGGAAATATCATCTGGATCATTACAAGCAATATAGTCTGAATCTTTTCTGAACGAGCCATCTCCTTTAGAAAGGAATACTGCTATTGAGGCTGGCTGTGTATCCCAGCCAGAAGATAAAATATATTCCTCCATTACTATAATATCATCAAAATTATCCATATTAATATCGAATGATCTTAATTTAAAAGGAACAAATGCAAACAATGTCGTATCATCTTCAGGTGGAAAATTCCCATTCACATTATATCTGATATTAACTTCCGTTCCAAACAAGGAACAATATGCTATGTCTGATAAATGATCGCCGTTAAAATCGCCTGCTGTTATGTTCTCCGGTCCAATTGCAACGGGAATAGCAGCGTATTCCTCAAATGTTCCGCCACCCGTTCCTTTTAAGAAAATAATGAAAAACTGCCCAGGTTCAATATTGCTTGCCATTTGTTGCACACCAAAAGCTAAATCCGGGATTTCATCCTCGGGATTAAAATATCCTCTTGCTATTTCGTTGCTTATAGTAAAATAATTAAACAAAGGCGCAGGCGATATTTTATTCAATTGACCATTGCGTTTATTTTCTATCATCCAGATATTCTCAAAAGGTGGATTTAAAGTCGGATTTAATAATATTGCCGTATCATAGTCACCATCATTATCGAAGTCTATCTTCTCAATATCTTGAGGAAGGGAAGGAAGTGATAATGATTGCACTACATCGAATGTGCCATCTCCGTTTCCTCTCTCCAAAACTAATTGGTAAATCCCACTCTCTTGATTTAATAAAAGAAGATCAACAAGTTCATCTTCATCAAATTGTATCAATTCCATATCTATTACATATTCCGTTTCTATGCTATTTTCAGACACACTTAGAAACGCATACCCTGTATTTTTAAAAAATTCAAATTTCTTGTTGTAATTAAACGCGCCTATATCAGCAAAACCATCTGCATCAATATCAGCGCTTGCAATCTTATAGCTGTCTGATTTTCCTTGAGCCCATAAGGGCAAATTATTGAATCTTACCGAGGAGCCTAAATTACTTTCATAAATATTCTGCATTAAGCTGACACCAGCGGGAACTGCATATGAAAATAATAAGTCAGGTTGGTCATCATTATTGATATCTTCTGAATATATATCCAGCACAGCAATCTGGCTTATTGGTTGTCTATATAATTCCACCGGTCCAGTAGCGCCCTCTAAATCTGAATGAATAACAATATCTATCTCTCTTGTGTTTTCTTCTTTCTGAGCTGCAATCACCGTCTCTGTTTTATCGTCGTTATTGAAATTTGACAGCGCGATTGCCGTAGGATAGATAAGTTCGAAATTATTTATTTTTTTGAAGGGGTAAACATAATTCTCATCATACACATACAATTCAACTGTACCGATATCTGTATCAATTACTCCAACATCCAATTTATTATCCTGATTAATATATCCTGCCGCAAAATCTTCCGGATCATTGACTATAGGAGTTACTTGATCACTCTCAAAATTCCCCTCTTCTTTTCCTAACAATAAATGTAGATCTGTATCCTGCATGTATGCTGTCATGCTTGGATAAAGACGAGATTGCCCTATATAAAAGGGTAAAATATTTGAACTAATATAGATGATATCATAATAACCATCACTGTTTATATCATCAACTATCAGCTTTACTGGATTATTAATAATTAAGTCAGGGACCTCCTTTATAAGAAAAGTTCCGTCCCCATATCCAAATAATACATATATTTTACGCAACCCGAAATCCGCGATTACAATATCAAGCATATTGTTGTTATCAAAATATCCTACGGTAATATCAGAGGGTACTGAACCCAGCCGCTTTCCATCAAGTGGAATAATATTATGAAGTTGAAAATGTCCTGAGCCATCTCCTTGATAAATGTTGATAACATTTGCTGTCTGGTGACGGGCTATATATTTACCCGGATCATGCGAACAAAACACATTCAACGAAATATCTATTGCATAAATCCCTGCTCCATTTGCTGCGACAAAAGATCTCATCCCTAATAGTTCTACATCATTTTCATGCACTTGTCCAGGAAAATCTGTCGAGCATATTTCAACAATTTCATCGTCAGCCATGTCAATCATTAGCAATTGTTTATTCTCCTCGCTTGAAATGTATGCATAATGCGTATGAATTTCAAGAAAACTGGGAATTACACTTATTAAGCTCTCATTCAACAGCAAAGGATTATTTGGGTCTTCAATATTATAAATTCTAAGAAAATTATTTAAAGCTGATGGATCAAATGAAGCTACATAAAGCCTATTTGCAGTATTGAAGACGCCCGTTATTACTTCACCATCAAACTGAATATTGACAGGATCAGGATTTAAAAGATCGTTAATGACATACACTTTTCCCTGTGCGACATCCTGTGTAAAAGTTCCAACACTTATTATTGAAGTACTTGGATCAATATATAAGCTTTTCGCATATCCTGCTAATTCTATAGGTTTTATGATTTCAACCGGATTATCAACATTCGTAATATCGAATACCCTTAATAAAGTTGAAGCAGTGCTCAATAATTGATGTATAGAATCCAATGCATATGCGCTTGTCGAATTGATGCGAACATGTGTAAAATCTCTCTTCTTCGGACTGATGCTACTTTTAACGACAGGAATTTCTTTGACAGAAATGTCTATGAATAGGAGACTTTTTGTAACAGCAGCAACTGCAATGGTATTAGCATCATTTATGTCCAGGGAACCTGATACAGCAAAATCTCCCAGCATTACTTCAGATTTCGGAACAAATATTTCATCATCAACATAATTGAATATTTGAAAGTTGGCTCCTTCTGAAGTTAACGTATAAACATAATTATTTTTCCATTTAATTGCTGCATATAGATTAGCTTTGAGCCCGGCAATAGCCAGGTCCATATTAGGACTATCTTCTATGAAATTTCCAAGAACACCCTGAGTTCTGAATATCGGGCTTTCGAGTTCCGTTGTTACCGGATCTATCTTTATGCTTCCTCCT
>MFGW01000003.1:0-1061 GCA_001780385.1 Candidatus Fischerbacteria bacterium RBG_13_37_8
CATGGCATCTTCCGCATACTTTTGCCACATCCGAAACACCCGGTGGTGCGACACCGTGTGATCCATGACATTCAGTGCAAGCAGGAGCATGTTCATTGCCCTTATCAAATAATTCTTCCGCATGAATACTCATCCGGTAATCTTCTACAACGGTCTCTGATAAACCGTATTTGCCCATTAATTCTTTATTTGCATGACACTTCGCACAGGTATCGACAATATTCTTTTTATTCACCATACTTGCAGGGTTGCTCGATTTTAGAATATCATGCGTACCATGACAATCGGTGCAAATAGCTGCATTTTCTTCTCCTTTCAGGAAAGCTTTCCCATGATATGAAGAAAGATACAATGCATACTGATCAATTGGCAAATCATATGGTTTCATTTTTTCCAGGTTTGAATGACAGAAAGTACATAACTCCAAAACAGCTTTTTTATTTAATTTTCCTTTAAAACTACCACTATGAGCTTCCTTTATATCATCAGATGTTGCATTGCCTCCATGACAATCAATACACTGCACTTCTTCTTTTGCATGAATCCCCGTCTGATAACGTGCCTGAATATCACTATGACACACTGCACAATAATTACCCTGCATTAAAATAAAGATAAGCATTGCATGTAAAACCATTTTCCTTCTCCTGACCTATTTTGACTTCATATAACCAATTATCGAGAATCCAACAAGCAATAATATGTATAAGACCATCAGAGATAGTGCGATATAACGCTTTTGGGGAGGTTTCATAGAAGCCCTGTCTATAAATGGGCAAAGTACTAATGCAAGAATTCCTAATAAAATAATAATCGCGCTTATGGCTGAAGGTAAAAAATCAAAAATACCCTGAACCCATAACATGTACCAGGGAGGCAAAACGCCGACAAGCGTGGTCATTGGATCTGCATCATGATATATGTGTACCGGGAATAATACCGAAAATGTTACAAGAAATCCCATTATTAAAAATATTGCAATCAGCAAATTAAAATAATATGCAGGATAAAGTGCCTTTATAGGCTTTTCCTTCCCTTGTCCCGCAATACCACTCAGACCT
>MFGW01000003.1:1089-3352 GCA_001780385.1 Candidatus Fischerbacteria bacterium RBG_13_37_8
AAAGAAGAAAAAAGAGAAAAGCAGGAAAAATACTTATATGAAAAAAATAAAACCTGATAAGCGTAGTCTCTGTAACTAATGAGCCCCCTAATAAAAATTGAATTAATGACCCGGCAAAAGGAAATAATGATTTAAGCTCTAAGCCTCGCGTTACTGACCAATAAGAATATTGATCCCATAATAATAAATTGCCAGTAAAACATTCAGCTAATACTAAGAACAAAAAGAGAAGCGTTACTATCCACAAAAATTCTCGCGGGCTTTTATATACTCCATGGTAAAACATTCTTATCAGACGTACCAGCATTATTATTATTATTAAATATCCACCCCACCGATGAATATCATAAATCAACCAGCCAAATGACAAATCACGCAAAATAAAACGGGAACTTTCAAAAGCGGTAGCTGAAGATGGTTCATAATAAAAAGCCAGCATTACCCCGGTAATTATTTCGATACCAAATAAAATAAGAACCAGAATACCAAGAATGAAAGGCCATCGCATATATGATTCCACGGGTTTATGAAATGCTTCCCTGATTGCATGTCTGATTCCTTTTCTGCTATCTACTTCACTGTAGGCAATTCCGAATATGCTTATTATTGAAAAAAGCGCAGAAAGGTGCAATCGTTCATCCAGCCATTCCAGCCAGTCTTTTTTAGATGATGACATACACTTCATCTCCTTTTATTTCTACACGGTATCGTATAAGCGGTTTTGTGGGAATACCTGCCAATACATTACCTTCAATGCTGAATTCACCTTTGTGACAGGGACATTCAAATGTTTTCGTTTCACTTTTCCATTTAATCACACAATGCATATGAGTACACAATGCCGATAACGCAATTAAGTCCTTCTCACCTATTCGAATTATCCATACAGGCGTTGCCGAATATGAAAATAACTTGCTCCCCCCTATCTCAATTTCCGATAATGCCCCTGCATTTACCCATCCGGTTTGTGAACCACCACGCTTCTCCGGCGCTTTCATATAAGAACCAAATATCCATAATATCCCTGCACCCCACAAACCTATGAAAGTTCTGTATATCCATTTTAAAAAATCCCTTCTCTTAATCATTCGAATCAGACTCCTGTGTAGATAAGTTCAAGGTTCAAAGTTCAAGGTTTCCTTGAACTTTGCTGTAGGGGCAGACCCGCGTGTCTGCCCTTTTTTAATATCAATAATATTATTTGCTATTATCTCTGGATTCCCCTTTAGGAGCATGTCTGGCTCCTTTATATAATGGAGAACTCTTATATTTATAAATTGCTCTGCGCAATAACACCATGCTTATCGCTGCTATCGGCACCGCAATAATCAAACCTACAAATCCAAATAATGACCCTCCTATCATTATAGAAGCAATTACTAAAATCGGATGCAGTTTTACTTTGTCTCCCACTATCCGCGGCCCAATTATTGTCCCTTCCAATATCTGTGCAAATGCAAATACTGCAATCACCAATAGCACTCTAGAAAAGCTCTGATGTTCCATTGCAGAAAATGCTATCGCAGGTAAAACACCTACTACCAATCCTAAATAGGGAACCATGTTGGCTAACCCCGCAACTAATCCAATTATAAATGCCATCGGTACTTCAAGTATACTTAATCCAAGTATATAAATGACTGCCAGTATCATTGACACAATAAACTGCCCCCTTAAAAAGTTCCCCAATACCTCGTTTATATCACCCATTATTTCTTCAAATGTCGTGCGATAACCTACGGGTATCATCTCTACAGCACCCTGGTTAATTTGATGGTATTCCCTTAACCAGTAAAAAGATACCACAGGTATAATAATTATATTGAGCAAACTCACTATGAAATTTATCAAACTGCTGAACATCCCATAAAAGAAACGTACTAATGGTTCTACAAGACGCGGCATCTGCTGCTGCAATAACGCTACTGCCTTTTGCCAAAGCTGATCAAATTGCTCAGGATATTTCGCCTTTATTTTAGAAAGAATATCTCCTATATAATCCTTCACCGATAACCGATAATCCGGTATTTTTCCGGCTACTCTGTTTACCTGATCCACTGCTCCAGGTATTATTATCGCAGCAAACAACACTAATACCACAATAATTACTACAAATATCAACACTATGCTCAATGATCGCGATTTAAATATTTTCTCAAATTTATCCACAACGGGTGCAAACAGATACGCTATTAACCATGATATCGCAATCGGTGTTATAACTACCGGCACAAAAAAAATAATCACCAATAACAGCATTAAT
>MFGW01000003.1:3367-3607 GCA_001780385.1 Candidatus Fischerbacteria bacterium RBG_13_37_8
ACTATATATTTAGTTACCTGACTCTTCTTTGCCGGCATCTTCTCCGCTCATTGGTAAACGACGTTTTGTCTTTGCGAGCTTTGCGAAGCAAAGCGTGGCAATCCGTAACGTTCATGCTTCTATATTAATAAGTGGTCTGTAAGGTCAGATCCCTGTATCTGACCTTTTCATTGCAATCCAGTACGGTCAAAAAGAAATTGTATCATTTTTTATTCACTAACGCTACCTTTAAAAACTCTT
>MFGW01000003.1:3652-7725 GCA_001780385.1 Candidatus Fischerbacteria bacterium RBG_13_37_8
AAATTCCTTTTCATATTCTCAGGATAAACTACTATATTTTTTACTATCCCTGTCAGCGAATGAAGCATATAATCTACTCCAATAGATACATCCGGCAACATTATCCGTTCAGCCGAAGAATGACTGATATCCCGTTCATGCCATAAAACCTGGTTTTCCAATGCTACATTAATATATGCCCTTACCAAACGCGATAATCCACTTAATTGTTCACACTTTACAGGATTTCTCTTATGCGGCATTGCAGATGAACCTTTCTGTCCTTTTGCAAAAGGTTCTTCCAGCTCTCGAATCTCTGTCTTTTGCAAATTTCGCACTTCCATTGCTATCTTCTCAATAGTCGTAGCCAAAAGAGACATTAAAAATACATATTCAGCATAACGGTCACGCTGAATAACCTGTGTTGAAACTGCTGCAGCCTTTAAACCTAATTTCTTGCATACCAAAGCTTCAATTTCCGGTGGTGTATGTGAAAAAGTCCCTACTGCACCAGAAATTTTTCCTACTGCTATCCTGACATACGCTTGTTGTATCCTCTCCATATTACGTTCCATCTCTGAATACCATAATGCAAACTTCAATCCCAGGGTAATCGGTTCTGCATGAATTCCATGCGTTCTGCCAATCATTATCATATCCTTGTATTGGAATGCCTTTTCCTTCAATGCTTCCTGCAGTACTTCAATTTTCTTTCCTATAATATCTAATGACTGCTTCATTAATATTGCATTTGCAGTATCTAAAATATCTGACGATGTTAATCCTAAATGCACATATCGTCCTTCCTCACCAATAGCTTCCGTTATTGACTCAATAAAAGCTACTATATCATGTTGCGCTACCTGTTCAATTTCTTTCATCCTCTCTATATCAAGTCCCAAGCCGTTCTTGATCTTATTTAGTGTATCCATGCTTATCATCTGCAATTCCTGCATAGCCTCGCAAGCCGCCATCTCAACTTCTAACCATGTCTGTAGCTTCTGTCTCTCTGACCAAAGCATACCCATCTCCGGTAATGTATATCTGTCAATCATTTTTCCTCCAAAATTCTGCCGTGCATTTTGTCATATGCCAACGCATATTTAAGAAATGAATAATAACTTTCAAAAAAACTGATGAGTATCCCATGATACCCTTCCATGAATCCAAGCTGCAAGATATATTTCTTAAAAAACACTATAATGGGAATAGTAATCAACTGGTACGCACCTATCTTCTTTCCCTTCCTTGCAAACATCTCCGCACCGTACATAGCATATTTACACATTCTCTCCATATGCGTCTTTACCGTATCATAGGTATAGTGTAATAAATTATTATATAAATATCCTGCCTTCCCCTGAATGAGAAATGATTCATGCACCAGTACATCCTGCCAATTCCCGCTCTCCCTCCGGTGTAGCCTGAGCTTATAATCAGGATACCACCCGCATCTCTTTATCGGTTTCCCTAAATAATAATTCAATCTCGGAATAAAGTATCCATTCACATTCTCGCTCTCTTCTATACCCGCAATCTCGTCTTTCAACTCTTCAGTTACCACCTCATCAGCATCAATATTAAACGCCCATTCTTTGCTTACCAATGAAAGAGCATAATTCTTCTGCCCACCATATCCGGCAAATTCCTTTTTGTAGATTTTGTCAGTGTAGCGACTGCTTATTTCTATTGTTTTATCATCGCTGAATGAATCTACTATTATGATTTCCCCCGCCCACTTTACACTTTCAAGCACTTGCTCTATAGGTTGTTCTTCATTATAACAGATTATATATACCCCGATCTTATCAAGTTTCATAGAATTGATATACTAAAATAAAATTGAAAAAAAGTAAATGGTACAGTAAAATAACTTTGTATCTACTGTTTGCATTATGATTAATCTTTATAATTATACAAAAAATCAATTAACCGCTGAAATGCAAAAACTGAATGTACCATCGTTCAGGGCAATCCAAATTTTCAACTGGCTCTATAAATCAAAAATTGCACGTATTGATGATATGAACAATATCCCCGCAGCACTTCGTCTGCAATTAAAAAAAGAATATGAAATTTTACTCCCAGAAACTGTTGAAATTCAAAAAAGCATTGATGAAACTATTAAATATCTTTTAGTTCTGACAGATAACTATTCGATAGAGACTGTTTTAATTCCTGATGTAAAACATGATACTATTTGTCTT
Organism: Candidatus Fischerbacteria bacterium RBG_13_37_8; assembly: GCA_001780385.1. Classification (GTDB taxonomy): domain Bacteria; phylum Acidobacteriota; class HRBIN11; order MFGW01; family MFGW01; genus MFGW01. Next base: position 5,839 of record MFGW01000003.1, read on the forward strand.
TCCTCCCAGGTTGGTTGCCCCCTCGCGTGTACTTATTGTGTTACCGGTCACCTGGGATTCGTAAGAAACCTGACAACCAGCGAAATAATCGGTCAACTCATTCTCACAATAAAAACACTCCCCCTGAACAGGAAAATAAATATGGTATTTATGGGCATGGGCGAACCACTCCTTAATCTTAAAAATGTTATGGACTCGATCTCTATAATGACGGATAAAGATGGTTTAGGACTTTCCATGCGTAATATTACCTTATCAACAATCGGCTATCCCCCCGGAATCAAGGAACTCTCCACATATTCTCTCCTTCCAAAAATCGCACTATCCCTGAATTCAGCAAATGACACGGTACGTGCTCAACTTATGCCTTTTGCGAAAAAATTCCCGCTTACTGACATCATTAATTCTCTGCAAACTTTGCCTATAAAAAAAGGAAGACGAATTACCCTCGAATATATTATGATCAAAGGCATAAATGATAGTATTCAAGATGCTCATACTCTTATTAAATTAATGAAAAAAATACCCTCAAAAGTAAACCTTATTCCTTTTAATGAAACTCCTCAAATCCCCTTCGAAGCATCAACCAATACACAAATTGAAACTTTTGCGTCTTGCTTGAGAAAGCATAATTTAACAGTAACAGTCCGTACAAGCAGAGGTAAAGATATTTCAGCCGCCTGCGGTATGTTGAAATTCCAAAGGAAAATGTAGAGGTAGGATGAGATTGAAGTTACTGAGGGGCTTAGGCTAAAATTTCAGGAAAGATTCTATTTATCCTGCTTACGATATTAATTTCGCTCTTCCTCTACCTCTTCCTCATTACTTAAGGTCACTTCCCGTTCCGGCTATACTTAGGACACCGTGCTTGACTCCTTTGATCGAAGTAAGAGATTCTGATAATTTTTTTACCCTGGATGGATTCCCCTTTACTGCAATTATTTCCATGCAATTATCATGATCGAGATGAATATGCGTGGTTGAAATAATAACCTTCTGAAATTCATGCTGAACTTCAATGATTTTATTCAGTAATTCTCTCTTGTGATGATTATAAATAATAGTAAGAGCACCGGCAATTTCATCTGTTCCTTGCCAGTGCTTCTCTACCAGCTCCCTTCGTATTAAATCCCGCAAAGCCTCAGACCGGTTTACATAATTTTTTTCTTTTATCAGCCTGTCAAATTTTTCAAGAAGTGTTTTTTCGACCGAAACACCAAATCTCACCAATTGACTCATGCAAATCTCCTGTAAAACAGTGATCAGTAATACCAGAATTCCCCGTTTGTGTCAATCAGTAGCGTATCGCAAGGTACCATTTCCAAAAAATTCTTTATGTATCGCATTAATTGCAGGTTCTACATCATCCTGTTTTACAATAAAATAATATGCTACTTCAGAAGCCCCTGATGATATCATTTCCACATTTATATTTTGACGCGCTACTGCGGAAAAAACTCTTGCTGCTACTCCCTTCCTCTTTAACAGTCCTTCGCCTACCACTGCAACCAAAGCTAAATTATCTTCAAGGTCTACTTTTTCTATTACACCTTCAGTAATTTGCCTGATGTAATCAAAACTTTTTTTTGAATCCTGTTTATCTATAAGCAAATTTATGCATGTTTGTGAGGTAATAATCGAATAAATATTTATTCCAGCTTGCGATAAAGTACCTCCAATTTCAGCAATAATCCCTGGCTTATATCCAACACCCGGTCCCTGCACTTTTATCACTGCTATATTCCTGTTATAGGTAACGCTTTTTATCACATCCTGTTTTTCCCAGCCATCAGGAACAATAACGGTGCCGATAGTGCTTATATCAGTAACATTCTTAATATGAATAGGTGTTCCCGATTCCTCAAGAGGTTCAACCGTACGGGGGTG
>MFGW01000003.1:7740-11084 GCA_001780385.1 Candidatus Fischerbacteria bacterium RBG_13_37_8
AAAATAAGATAATTCTGCCGCTTCATTATAGGATAATCTATCTATGAGATGAGCACCGTGCACCATTTTAGGATCTGCACTCATGAATCCATCAACGTCTTTCCAAATCTCCAGAACAGAAGATCCTGTAGCAAAGGCAATAACAGCAGCGCCATAGTCTGAACCATTTCTACCAAAAGTAGTAACTTTTCCGCCGCGAGTGCGCCCAAAATATCCCGTAATTACCGGTATCATTCCTTCTTCCAATGCGGGGATCACCGTGGTACGAAAATTTTCTTTCACTTCTGGCAACAACGCTGTAGCATGTTCAAAAAAATCATCCGTTATTATGCCTATCTCATCAGCTTCCATCGCCTTCGCAGCTATACCTTTATCTTTCAATACACCCGCTAATATATGCACACAAAAACGCTCACCATAGCTTAATATCAAAGCACGCAAGGAAGATGTTATCTCTTCCGTATATGCTACTCCATATAACAACCGCTCTAATTTTTTTTGCCTGCTAATAATTTCATCCCACGTTTCTTTAAAAATGTCTTTATCATTTATCACTTCTTCCATAATAGCATAATGCATGTCGCTTATAGCGGCTATGATTTCAGCTACTTTCTTCTCATTTTGTATCGATTGGATAATTCCCCTGACAAGCATATCTGTCACTCCTGATATCGCTGACACAACAATTATCGTTTTTTCTTTTTCTGCTTTCACAATATCAACGACGCCTAAAAAATTATTCCCGGTAGCAAGACATCCGCCGCCAAATTTCATTGTCTTCATACGTGCTCCCTCCTATTGGCTAATTTTTTAAATAGCCTTTTTGTAATGCCAGTTCCGCATTCAATATACAGGTACCTGCTGCCCCACGAATTGTATTATGAGAAAGAATAAAACAATTTACACGGTTCCCTTTTTTCCGTATTCTTCCAGCAGTAACTGCCATGCCGCGAGCACGCTCAGGATTCCCATTATACACATCCAGTAAAGGTTGTGGTCTGTCTTCTTCCATCCTCACTATTACCGGTACTTCAGGCGCTGTCGGTAATCTTAGTTCCTGTGGTACTCCTCTAAATGACTTCAATGCATCAAGCAAGGTCCCTAAATCAACCTCTTCACTTAACTCTATTGATACACTCTCTAGATGTCCATCACGTACCGCTACCCGACAACAACTGGCATTAACCTCCATCTCACACGGTGCAATGGAACCATTAAATAGCATCCCCATTATTTTACGGGTCTCATTTTCCATCTTCTCCTCTTCATTCCTGATAAAAGGAATAATGTTACCTATAATATCCATTGACGCTACACCATGTCTGCCTGCTCCTGATAATGCCTGGTACGTCGTGACCATCACCGACCTTATACCAAATGACATTAATGGTTTTAAAAATACTACGAGTCCCGCTGTTGTACAGTTAGAATTCGTCACTATAAAACCTGAATGTTTTTTAAGCTGATGTTCCACCAACCGAAAATGTTCTGAATTCACTTCGGGTATTACGATAGGTACATCAGGCAGCATGCGGTAGGAACTTGCATTAGTAAATATGCAGTATCCATCCTCTACAAGCAATCCTTCAATATCTTTTGCAATAGCAGCAGGAAGCGCACTGAAAACAACCTTAATTCCCTTCGCTCTGAATGATTCAATAGCAGTATCAGCAATTATCATATCTATTATTTTCCCCGGCGTTTCGCCACCTACTATCCAATCAACAACATCTCCGTATTTGAATCCTGCTGATTGCGGTGATGCTGTAATTAATTCGATATCAAAATATGGATGCTTTTCCAGCATCCTGATAAATTGCTGTCCTACAAGACCGGTACAACCCATAACAGCAACTTTAATTTTTTTCATGGTAAGCCTCCTATGCAAATAATGTGTAGGGGCAGACCTATGTGTCTGCCCTTTTAATAGTTTTGTTCTTATTATTTGCTCTTATCTCTGGGTGTCCCTTTAGGGGCATGGGCGACTCCTATGTAAACGACGCTTCGTCGTTGCGAGCTTTGCGAAGCAAAGCGTGGCAATCCCTAAAGTTCAGGGATCTAATAATCCGTTAGGGATTGTTACGTTTGCCTCCGGCAAACTCACAATGACATAAAGTTTGAAATATGCTGTAGGGGCGAACCTTGTGTTCGCCCTTTCGTGTTAATCCCTAACGTACTGTCATTATGAGTCCCGCATCAGCGGGACGTAATAATCCCTGACTCTTATGCTTCTTATAATTTGTCCGAGATCGTCTTATTTTCAGCATGGTAGTTCCCCCGGGATAATGTTAATCATCCCGATAAATTTCAAGGTGATTGTTGTTAAGGAAAAATGGGCAGATTATTTTGGCGGGTCCCGAACACAGATTTTTTATCTGCGCGATTCTGTGCCCGGGCAAAGCATTATCATAAGGTTGTGGAAAGGATAAGTTTGTTTGAATTCATTTCTTATCATAGGAACGAAACTTTACACCATTTTTAATTACTTGTCAAGTATCTTTAAAAAAACTCTATTGACAATCTCATTTCTAAAAACTACAATTGTAAAGAGGATATTTGCATTTCAGGGAATAATACACTCATGCATACCGTGTACGATATAAATGGAAGTGATCTTTGACCATTGTCAAGATATTCATGCTGGATTCGTTCTGCTCACTAACAACTGGTCACTGACCACTCTTTAAAAAGGAGTCACCCATGCTTCTCAAGGGGCACCGAGAGATAATAGTAAATAATTACAACAATAATATATAAAGGGCAGACACGCGGGTCTGCCCCTACAGCAAAGTTAAAGGAAACCTTGAACTTATTTACAAAGGAGGTTAGCATGAAAACAAAGACCTTATTCTCCAACAGTTATTTTCTTTTCTTCTCGTTATTTGCCGTGATATTCGTGCTCACTATCATATTTGCCATATCAATCACCAAACCGGTAATGGCAAATTCAAGCACACTCACTGCAAATGATACGATGAAAGAAAAAGAGATTAAAAAAAGTGACATTACATTAGCAGAAAGAATAGCATGTCAAAAAGCTATTGAAGAAGTTTACTACAATCATCGCATTTGGCCTGAAGAAAATCAAAATCCAAAACCAGCTTTTAAAGATATGATAGATGATTCATTGATAGAACAAAAAGTAGTTGATACATTTAAAAAAGCAAATGCACTTCATTTGTATTGGGAAACTGAATTTTCAGGTGCTCAGCTCCAGGCAGAAATACAACGAATGGCAAAAAATTCAAAAGCACCCTCTATTCTACATGAGACATGGGAAGCATTAGGAAATAATCCCTCGCTTGTAGCAGAATGCCTTGCTCGTCCTATACTGATTGAATCAA
>MFGW01000003.1:11090-12820 GCA_001780385.1 Candidatus Fischerbacteria bacterium RBG_13_37_8
AAAAACTCTACACTTACGATAAAAGATTTCATGATGCTACCTATAAAAAAGCTATTGCTGAATTGCAAAAAATACAGAATCTCAACCAAATGAAAAAAACAAGCGCCAACTATCTTGAAACAGAATGGATAAATAGTGATCTTGAGGATAATACCTTCGCATTTGAACGTGCCAATACAACTAATTCTATTTTGTTGCACGATGATGAATGGAAAACATTCCTTGGAAAATTGCGTCTTGATTTTGGTCTCAGCAATGAAAATGAAGCTCTTCCAATAAACAAATTATCTTCCCTAAAAGAAGCAGATAATTACTACTATGCTATTACTGTAATGAGTCAGGGCAAGGGAACTTTAAAGATAGCTTCCGTATCATGGAAAAAGGAAAGTTTTGAAACCTGGTGGAAAAATGAAAATAAAAAATTCTCTGCTGAAATGAATACTGTTGTTTATAATTATGAATTACCACTAGTACTTGATGGGAATTGCACTAATGACACATGGACAGAAATTGGAATTGAGGCGAGGTATTATCATACGGCAGTCTGGACAGGGACAGAAATGATAATATGGGGGGGATTAAACTTAAGTTATCCCTTGAGTACGGGCGGAAGGTACAATCCGGGTACTGACAGTTGGCAGCACACCAACACTGCCAATGCACCAGAAGCTCGATATCAGCATACAGCAGTTTGGGATGGCACAGCAATGATTATCTGGAGTGGATGGAATGGAAGCACATATTTTAAAACGGGCGGTCGCTATAATCCAACCAGTGATATCTGGTTTGCTACTGACGCTTCAGCCTCGGCACCACTCGAGAGAAGAAATCATACGGCAGTCTGGACAGGAGCTGAAATGATCGTTTGGGGTGGACAAAAAACATCCAATTATAATACTGGCGGCAAATATAATCCCGGTTCTAATTCATGGATTGCAACTACACTAACTGGTGCGCCAGGCGCACGTTGGGCTCATAGTGCAGTCTGGACTGGTTCTGAAATGATTATCTGGGGTGGAAATACGGGCTCGTGCGTAAATACAGGAGCACGCTACAATCCGGGAAACGACTCATGGACTGCGACCAATGCTCCTACTCCAGCTAATTTACCTTATCGAATGCTTCATACTGCAGTCTGGACAGGAAGTAAAATGATTATCTGGGGTGGTTATACGTGCAGTGTTCCTCTCAACAGAGGTGACATTTACGATCCAACCACGGATAGCTGGTCACTGATTTCTGCTCCCGGAGCTCCCGATCCACGCTATTACCACACTGCAATTTGGACAGGCACTGAAATGATTGTCTGGGGCGGGTATAATTCAGTTTCATATTTTGGCAACGGCGGGAAATATGATCCGTCCACAAGTTCATGGACAGGCGTCTCACTGGTAAATGCTCCTTCTGCACGAGGTTATCATACCGCAATATGGACCGGCACTCAAATGATTATCTGGGGCGGGTACAACGGCAGTATCTATCTTAATACGGGAGGCAGATATGAAAACAGCTCTGATTCCTGGACCGCTACTTCCACTACTAATGCTCCTTCTCCAAGACGTGACCACACGGGAGCATGGACTGGCACCGAATTAATTATATGGAGCGGTTGGGATGGAACTTCCTACTTTAATACAGGCGGTCGATATAATCTCAGTACTGATTCCTGGGCAACTATCAACAGTTCAGGAGCACCCGTTGCAAGAAAAGATCACACCGCAGTCTGGACA
>MFGW01000003.1:12836-14129 GCA_001780385.1 Candidatus Fischerbacteria bacterium RBG_13_37_8
TCTGGGGCGGTTTTGATGGTACTTCATATTTGAATACAGGCGGACAATATGATCTGCTTTCAAATAACTGGTCAAATACTTCACTTACAAATGCTCCCTCCGCACGTTCTGAACACTCGGTTTACTGGACCGGCTCACTCATGATTATCTGGGGAGGATGGAGTGGCGGTTCAACCTACTATAACACTGGAGCACGATACAATCCTATTATTGATACATGGACTGCAATATCCACAACAGGCGCACCAACTCCTCGAAAAACACATACCGCTGTCGGAAACGGTACTGAAATGATTATCTGGGGAGGATGGAATGGCTCCTCATATTATAATACCGGCTCTATCTATAGCATCAGCTCCGATACCTGGTTACCAACTACAACTACCAATGCACCCGTTGCACGCTACGCGCATACCGCCGTTTGGACAGGAACTGAGATGATTGTTTGGGGCGGCATCGATGGTTTAAATTATCTTAATACAGGCGGAAAATATAATCCAGCAACTAACTCATGGATTCCTACTTCAACAGGCAGCGCTCCTCAAGCACGTCAATATCACACTGCCGTTTGGACGGGTGATGAAATGGTTGTCTGGGGAGGAGATCCTAAAACTAATACCGGCGGCAGATACTATCCCGGTACCACCACTATTCCCGATTCATGGTCTGCCACCTCACTCCTCAATACTCCCCTGCCAAGAGAAGGTCATATCGCAGCTTGTGACGGTTTTGAAGTAATCCTGTGGGGCGGTTTTTATAGTGCAAATCTCGATACCGGCGGTATCTATTGTTCAATATACTGCACAGAACCCGATTTCGGAGGTGTTACCTTCGTATACGACCTCGATGGATGCACTGCTTCAGGAATCAATATCGTATGGGCTCCAGTTACCGATTGGGGCGATAATGCAACTACAGGTTCTTTCGAAGTACGCAGATACACTACCAGCACCTGCACCGGTACTTATTCAGTAATTGCTACAGGACTCCCTGATACAACTACCTCTCAGGAAGATTTAACCACCGTTGCTAACACAAATTATTACTACAAGGTAATCGCAACTAACGATTGCAATCCTCCCCTATCTACAGCAGGAACTTCTTCCTGTTCCCAACAAGTCGCTGATAAAACTGGCTCTGCACCTTCCAATCTTACAAATAATACTGCCGCAGATATTTCGAATTGCCAGGATACAGGTATCGTGATTGGCTGGAACAAAGATCCCGGCAACTGGGGTGATAATGATTTTGGAACAAGAACCTATGATGTCCTGAGATCGGGCGTGCCAATAC
>MFGW01000003.1:14146-17063 GCA_001780385.1 Candidatus Fischerbacteria bacterium RBG_13_37_8
GGAACTACTAATACTATCGATCTGACAGGAACAAATGGTACCTCCTATACTTACAGCGTTCGCTACCACAATGGATGCGATCTCACCGCTACAACCACCGGCGTGGCAGCAACCGATAACACAAGCCAACTGCAATCGAATAAACCTGCCATAGATGATTTACCTTCCCCAGGTAATAATAATGGCATTATCGAAGAAAATGAACAGGTTACTCTGAAAGGCTCCCTCACCAATATCGGCACGTACAACGCTACCTCAGTTACAGGTGTTCTTACTACTACCGACCCTATAGTCATTAATACGGCAAATGCAACTTATCCTAATGTCGCTCAGGGAACTACTCAAACATGCACATCATGCTATAAAGTTACTGCTCCATCAGCAAATCGTCCGCAAACTCATTGGGATTTCACTGTTACCGAAACATCTACCTGCTCCTGCTGCACTCCTACTCCATACCAATTCACATTCCATGTAGGCAATAGCTTTGATGATGTGCCGGTTTCCGATATCTTTTATTCAAGCATTGAAAAAGTATTGCATTCAGGTGTTACAAGCGGCTGCACCGGAACACAATATTGTCCTACAGGCAATGTTTTGAGAGAACAAATGGGGAAATTCATATGCGCAGCAATGAATACAGCAACTCCCGGTTCCTGTGTACCTACCTCATGTACGCAAATATTTGGTGATGTGACAAGCGGTAATCCCTTCTGTGCTTCCATCGAAGCACTTTACAATATTGGCGTAGTCTCAGGTTGCAGCACTGATCCGTTACTCTATTGCCCAACTTTTAATGTGCAACGTGATCAAATGTCTAAATTCATCTGCAATGCAATGAATATAGCTAATGCCGGTTCCTGTGATACAACACCTGGTTGCACCGGAATATTCGACGACGTCACTGCGGGTAATCCTTTCTGCGCCTTCATCGAAGCACTCTTTAATGGCAGTGTTGTCTCTGGTTGCTCAGTCTCTCCTCCTCTCTATTGTCCCAGCAGTAATGTTAACCGCGGTCAAATGGCTAAATTCCTCGTAAATGCCTTCGGCTTTACACTATAGTCCTCTTTTACACTCAGGGCGGAGCTCACACTCCGCCCTCTCACTCCTTTTTTTATGTTCAAGGTTCAAAGTTCAAGGTTCGTGGCAGCTTCGCATTTTATTCTGCCCCCTGTTCACTGTCCCCTAATCCCCATTCCCTGCTTTGTCCGGATCATACAACCCCTCCTCATCCGCACCATACATCCCCGCAGCATATGTGCGACTATCCACAATCGCTAAATGTGAAATCATGCTCTTCGTTAATAATGTATAATGACGTATCGTGTCTAATTTATCTGCTATCCTATCCATCGCTTCATCATTAAATCTCCAGGCATACTTATCAAAAATACCAAGATTTAATGTTGCCGAATATCCTCGCAATGTCTTCTCTGATTTTATATTAAAATAAAATTCAAAATACGATAACGCAAGTTCACGAAGTGTACGATAGATAGGTTCCCGGTATCGTAAACCAGCACAATTAGATTTCCCTATCGCACCCCAATACCCTTTACGCCTAAACAACGCAAGCATATGATCATCATCACGCACTGCCTTCAATTCAATTATAACCGGTGGAAATCCTAACTCAGACAATGCTGCTGCGGCAAATACTGCCCCGTCAAAACAATGAGCCCTCCGATCCCGTATTACACTCCTCGGCGAACGATAAATCGGATCAGTACTGTAAGGAATGCTATCTAAAAAAAACTGTATCTTCTCCGGAACAGCTAATTTTTCAAAAAACTTTAATCCTGATACCGTCCATTCAATAAACTTACCGTCAAAGCTCTTCTTACTTTTCATGTCTGCTATTATACTCCTTTAATAATAAAAGATATTATACACTATGAAAAAATTTAAAAATAGAAAGGTTAAGGAAGGTAGAGGTAGAGGTAAAGGTAAAGGTAAAGGTAGGTTGGGGTCAAATATGAGATCGGGGTCGAGGATGAGGTTAAGGAAAATACCTTATTTATCTTAATCTAGACATTAACCTCTTCTTAACCTCAACTTCTCCTTAACTTTAACCTCATCCTCAATCCCGACCTTCCTTTACCTTCCTCTACCTATTTCGTTGCCCGTTCTGGATGAAGCCATTTAGTGACGGTGATATAACTAAATAGATTCAGTGGATCTTTGACTTTTTCCCTGAAAGTCACTTTTTCTGTATCAATTGAAATAGCTTCGCAGTCGCTCACCTTGTCTCCTACATGTACCTTAAGCGTTTCTTTGCCTGGTCCTTCAAAAATTGCTACATAACGACCTGTTTTATCCTTCGCTATTCCTTTCAGTACTATCGCTTCACATGGAGAATCGCCGCCTTCTGGAGGTGGAACAAAAGGATCTCGCTTGCCCGCTGGTTCATAATTGTAATCACCATTTACCGTTTCAACTGTTGATGCCGCTATTTCTTCAGTTGCTTTGCCCGGATTAGTTGCTTCATTTTCTGCAATTAATTGTACCGCACCAATCACCAAAAAGATAATAAATGGAATGAAAAGTGTGTGTTTCATTCTTCTTCCTCCGATTATAAAAGTATCACTATTAAATTTAAATAAAATTTTCAAAAAAGCAAATTAATGAATTTCCTGTGTAAATAAGGTGTAGGGGCAGACCCGTGTGTCTGCCCTTAGCGCTTGCGTAAAAATAACTTGGTGTTTTTTGCCAACAATGCAAGAATTTGGCGACCAAGCGCCTATCCCCCATTACCTATTTTGTGTTCAAGGTTCAAAGTTTGTGGTGGCTTCGCATTTCTTTTCCTCTGCCCACTGCTCACTGTCCATTTGACTTATTATCATGCTCTATAATATAATCAATCTTCCCAATAAATTAGATTAGGAGGCATTATGATGCAAGAGAAGAATTATTCTAC
>MFGW01000003.1:17075-20282 GCA_001780385.1 Candidatus Fischerbacteria bacterium RBG_13_37_8
AGCAGAAGAACATTTCGCAAAAATTTTAGAAAAACAGCTAGCACGGTTGGACAATATTAAGAAGCAGACAGAATGGGTGGATTATTCAAAATTAAAACCGATAATTATAGGAGTTATTGGAGGGGATGGAATAGGACCTTATATTACGGATGAAGCACAACGTGTCCTTGAACACCTGCTCAAAAATGAAGTAACAAAAGGAAAAATAGAATTCCGCACCATTGAAGATCTTACTATTGAAAAAAGAGCAGAAGTAAATAAAGCAATACCGGATGATGTACTTGTTGAAATTAAAAAATGTCATATTTTATTAAAAGGACCTACCACTACTCCAAAACAAGGCGATCCATGGCCAAATATCGAAAGTGCCAATGTAGCAATTCGAAAAGAATTGGATCTATTCGCCAATGTAAGACCGGTACGAGTACCAAATTTAGGTATTGACTGGATGTTCTTCAGAGAAAACACTGAAGATGTCTATGCACTCGGTCCATTCGGAATTGAAGTAGTTGATGGTCTTGCTATTGATTTTAAACTCATTACTGGACCAGGAAGTGAACGTCTTATCAGACTTGGTTTTGAATATGCAAAGAAAATAGGAAAGAAAAGAGTAACCGCAATTACTAAAGCAAATGTAGTAAAAACAACTGATGGCCTCTTTCTGAAAACGTTCTACAATGTTGCCAAGGAATATCCAGGCATCAATGCAGACGATTGGTTTATAGATATAATGACTGCAAAGCTTATCGATACCAAGAGAAGAACTGAATTTGAAGTATTTGTATTGCCGAATCTTTATGGCGATATCATTACTGATGAAGCAGCGGAATTTCAGGGTGGAGTTGGAACTGCCGGCAGTGCGAATATTGGTAAAGTATATGCAATGTTTGAAGCAATTCATGGTTCTGCACCAAGAATGGTTACAGAAGGAAGAGCACAGTATGCAGATCCATCCAGCGTAATCAAAGCAGGCGCGATGCTGCTTAATCATCTTGGTTATGCTAACCTGGGCAGTAAATTAGAAATGGCATTGGATATTTGCGGTCAATATGAGAAGAAATTAGTCATGACCGGACGTTCAAATGGTTCAGATGGAAGATCATATTGCGATTATGTTCTTGAGACTGTTGCTGATCCAAATATTGAAGCAAAATGGAAAAAATTCCAGAGTGCCTAACGGCATATAGAAATCCTTCAGCCGGTTCTGGAGAACACTAAACAACTCCAGAACCGGCTTTCTTTTTGCGCGTCCCGCGAAACGCGGGACGTGGTAATCCCTGACGGATTAAAGGAAATCTTGTAGGGGCAGACCCATGCGTCTGCCCTTACGAAGCATTCCCGAATGGACTGTCATTATGAGCATTCCGTCAGGAATGCGTAATAATCCGTAACGGACTATGCTTCTTATCCCCCGCTAAGGATTGTTACGTTTGCCTCCCGCAAACTCACAATGACTACGGGCGAACACAAGGTTCGCCCATACAGCAATGTTCAAGGAAACCTTGAACTTTGAACCTTGAACATTGAACTTCACAAAGGAGCTCTTTCAAATGGAATGTAAAGAAAAACATAATCTCTCAATATGCAATTGCAGTTATGACCCATGCTCACGCAAAGGCAAATGTTGCGAATGCCTCGCATATCATATTAAATTCCGGCAATTGCCTGCTTGTTTTTTCCCTGATTCTGCAGAACGCACATATGACAGATCCTTTGAACATTTTGTGCGTCTGGTTCAACAAGGGAAACGATAATATGTTATAATACAGTAAGACATGACCCAGGATAAGAAAATTAGCAAGAGCGACTCTAATAATCAATCTGAAAATTCAGAGTCTGGCTCTGACAAAAAAACACCCCAGCACCCGGAAGATACCGAATTCATAACATTCTCTTCAGAAACCAATGATGATAAAATAACTATTCAGGAACCAGGCTTCGCCTTCTCAAATACATTGCCGGCAGAAGACTCAGCCCCCCAAATCAAACCTTCCTCCCTCGTTGCAAAAACTTATGGAAGGTACACCATTGAAACCATTTGTATTAGATTTTGGATTAGTACGAGAACAGGAATCATCCGGTTTAACAGCTACTGGAATTATTGTAGGTACACCGCAGTACATGTCACCTGAACAGGCACAAGCTGAACCACATAAAATAGACCGCCGCTCTGATATATACAGCCTCGGCGCCACTATGTATGAAATTCTTACTGGATAACCTCCCTTCGAAGGTACCACTGCAATTGATGTGCTGATAAAAGTACTACAGGCAGAACCGGTGCCTCTCCGTAAAATAGATCAACAAATTCCTGCTGACCTGGAAAATATTACCATGAAATGCCTGGAAAAAGAACCATCTCATCGCTATGAATCTGCCCGTGCTCTTGCCGATGACCTGACTCGTTTCCTCGAGGGAGAACCTATCCTCTGGAGACGTCCCAGCATCACCTACCGTCTCGTTAAAAAAGCTAAGAAACATAAAGTCGCCGTTTCCATAGCGAGTATTGTAATTATTATTGGATTAATACTGGCAGGAATGGGAGTGCATGCACGCTGGACTGCCGCTCAAAGACAACAACTGTCTCGTATGTTTGGCCAGGAAATAGAACGGCTGGAAAGCGCCTTGCGTATTGCATACATGCAACCACTTCATGATATCTCGCTAGAACGAAATACAGTCAGGGAACGAATGAAATCTATCAAACTGCAGATGGAAGAATTCGCAGGCATCGAAAAGGGATTGGGTTATTATGCACTTGGACGTGGTGCACTCGCTCTCCATGACTGCCATACTGCTCAAAAGCACCTTGAAACTGCATGGAATCAATATAAATACCAGGAACCTGAAGTCGCTTATGCCCTCGGCAGAACTCTGGGACAACTCTATAAACAGGAACTGGATCAGGCAGAAAGAATTGAAACTAAAGATCGCCTCGAACTTCTGAAAATACAAATAGCAGAAAAATACCGTGAACCTGCACTTCTCTATCTAAGAAAAGCCGCTCAAACATTTTCAGGCTCTCCACAGTACGTTCAGGCTCTCATTGCTTTCTACGAAAATAAAAATAATGAGGCATTAACTAAAACCAGGGAAGCCTTTAAACAATATTCATGGCTCTATGAAGCTAAAAAATTAGAAGGAGATATATATGTAACGCTTGGCAATGAAATTGTCGATACCGGTCAATACGAAAGAGCACTGGAA
>MFGW01000003.1:20293-22210 GCA_001780385.1 Candidatus Fischerbacteria bacterium RBG_13_37_8
TGCTAACTCTGCATATCAAACAGCTATTGATATCGCACGCAGTGACTCCACCAATTACAATGCCGATTGTAATAGACTGATTGTCATGTTGCAGGTAAAAAGAAGGCTCGGCGTATGGAACGAGGAAGACTATAGTGCAGCATTATTGCAATGTGAAAATGCAGTAAAAGCTGATCCTGAAAATGCAGAAGCATTACTTACAAAAGCTCAATTACAATTATTGCTGGTAAAACAGTTAATACGCGGAGCTAAAAATGCTCATGAAGCATTTCAAAAAACTGTTGACACCGTGCAACAGGTAGTCGCATTAAAACCGGATGAAGAGATCGCTTATCTCACCCATGGTAAAGCATATCTCTATCTTGCAGAAACTGCCCAGGATTATCAAGAACTTTTAAATCAAGCTATCATTAATTTTAAAAAAGCTACCGAAATTAATCCTAACTTTGCAAGTGCGCATGTCAATGCTGGTATTGCCTATTATCAAATAGCAGATAATGAAGTCTATGAGGGAAAAGACCCAGGCAACTCATTTGATAATGCTATTGAGGCATACATACAAGGAATTCGCATTTATCCTAATGATTCCGATGGATTAAATAGTCTCGCTAATACATACTCCTTAAAAGGAGAATATGAATTCTTTCATGGAAAAAATCCGCTTCCCTCTCTACAAAAATCAGTACAAACATTCCAACAAGCTCTTCAAATAAATCCCAATAATGCTTATGCATGCAGTAATGCTGCTATCTCTTATCTTCTAATGGCACAGTATGAACAAGAAACTGGGAATGATCCAACAACTTCCATACAAAAGGCCCTACTCAATTTAGATAAAGCAATAGAAATTAATCCTAACTTCCTTACCGCATACGAAAATAAAGGAGAAGCTTACCTGATCAAAGCCGAATACGAATTAGAACAAAACCTTGATCCATCCCTATCACTAAATAAAGCGAAAGAATTCACAGAACATGCCGTAACTCAAGCCAATGATTTTATTTCAGCCATTTCAGATTTAGGCCGTCTCTATGAATTAAAAGCACGTTTTCTCCTCAAAAACAATGCCTTCCCTTCAGAAGAAATACAAAAAAGCCGATCTTACATTAACCAGGCATTAAAGATAGATGATACTTATGTGGAAGCATTCCTCCAACTAGCTCAAACAGAACTTACTGCTGCGCAACTCGCCATAGCTCAAAATTCCTCCCCTGAACAATCTCTCAAAAAAACAGAAACAACTCTCATACGCGCCCTTCAAATAACACCGTTATCTGCAAAACCTCACCAGGCAATGGCTGAACTATACATCGAACAAGCCGAATGGTACGCCAAAAAAGGCGACATCTATAGTCAAAAAGTACCTCTCCTGGTAGAAAAAAGCCTCGACTACATTAACAAAGCAAAAGAAATAAATCCTGCACTTCCCAAACTACCCCTCCTCGAAAAAAGAGCTCACGCTCTTCAATAACGCCCAGTACTACTCCTCTACTTTATTATTGAAGAAACAGATGATACAATGAACATTATATAAAAGAATAAAAGCATATGTACTATTTTGATATTATGAAAGGATTATATGAGTCCAATGTAAAATATTTAATAGTGGGAGGTTTATCAGTAAATCTTTATGGTGTACCACGTGTTACCCAGGATATTGATATAATTATAGCAATGAATAAAGACAATATTTATAAGACTGCTACTCTTTTAAAAAAGCTTGGTTATCACCCACAATTGCCTGTGGATCCTATGAATTTAGCTGATCCCACAATATTACAGGATTGGATTTTGCATAGAAATCTTAAAGCATTTAGTTTCTATCATAAGGAACATAGCTATAAAGTAATAGATATTGTGCTTGCACATCCTTTAGATTTCGAAATGTCTTTCCAAAATAAAACAGTAAAAAAAATA
>MFGW01000003.1:22292-23726 GCA_001780385.1 Candidatus Fischerbacteria bacterium RBG_13_37_8
ATGTCGAAATGCTCAAGATTGTAAAAAAATTACAAGGAACATCCAATGAATAAAGGTTTTTCATATACACTTGAAGAAGAAAAAATAATTGCTTATATGAAACTATCAACCGAGGATAAATTAACATGGTTGGAAGAAATCAATGAATTCACTAATTTATTATTAAGCGACAAAGAAAAGAAAATAAGGGAATACCTGCGAAATGAATAAAAAAACTACTAAATCTAGCTGTATATTTCTATATTTATAATGAGCATCAAAAAAATTTCTCATGAAAATGACAAGCTTGCTAAAATACACCTTACTCTTTATCTCTTTATGACAAAGAAATACATGTTTGAATATAATAAAATTTGCTGCTATAGGCTTTTTTCCTTCTTAACCCCGCATTTAAAGAAGGACTATGCTGAAGAATTATCTTTTACATATTTAATACCTACAGCAGTAATAAGCATTATTGTAGTTTACTAAATTTTTGTTTAAGATTCAAACTCATATAATACGATTCATTTTCATTGGCGGGGATGAAAGATTCTTTCATGAAAGGTTGGTTACACAGTTCTTAATGAATTTAAGGAATACGAAACGCAAAACGGAGATTTTATATTTAAATACATAGAGCAAATGCCTGATACTTCTTCTGAGCATTTTTTAAAATTGTTAGATGAAATTAAGCAAAAAGCATTCGCCCTAGGAATAATTCCAATGTTTGTAATCCATCGCTCCACCGAACATAGTGATAGTAGCCAACCAAAGCCATTGCTCAAATATTTTTGCACATTGCCCTGGGATCATCTTTTAGTGCATACAGATGGAAAATGCTACTTTTGCTGTTACATCGATGCTGTAGAAGGTCTAATAGGCAATCTCACCACACAAAGCTTTGAAGGAGTTTGGAATAGCAGCAAAGCAAATGAAATACGAGGTGCTATTGCACAGGGCAAAATGCCTTTATCGTGCGAAAAATGTACCGTCTTTGGTCTAATCAGATAAGTAGTTTTCAAATCCAAGCATATCATTTACAAATAATGCTTTTATAGTGGGGGAAACATGTGGTTTTTAAGAAAAAAAGAAATGCCAAAAGGTCGAGGCTATTTTGACCTTATGGAATACTCAAATGATGCGCTTAGATTATTTGGATGGATGTTAGTTCCAGGCAGGAAGCTTGACAGGTTTCTAATATCTTCTTATTTACTGAAACCTGGCTGACGATTATGTGGTATCCATTCAAACGAGTTTGTTGTCAATGTACTTTTTGCGGACAGAAATGGTATATTCCTGCTCGGAGAATTCGCCCTCTCGAACAACTGCTGAATATATCAAAAAAGGAGAACCTTTTATCTGGGAATGCCATTACTGCCATGAAGGCGTGGTTATCCCTGATCCTTACAAAAATATCTATGGAGAATTGGTTCGCATTGATCCCAAAGAGCT
>MFGW01000004.1:0-5039 GCA_001780385.1 Candidatus Fischerbacteria bacterium RBG_13_37_8
TTATCTTATTTGAGCGCTTATGGGGGACTGGGGACTGGGGACTGGGGGATAGGGACTGGGGGATAGGGACTGGGGGATAGGGACTGGGGGATAGGGACTGGGGACTGGACAGGGGCGGAATTAATAATGCGAAGCCTCTGCGCGCCTTGAATCTTGAACCTTGAACAATTTTTGTTCAAAGCTTCCCCAATGAAACTTTTCGCTTTCCTGTGGATTTATTATAGTATGATAATTTTGTGTCAAATCACAAAATATACCCCCTCTCCCTCTTGCAAAAAAGCTTTATTTAGCTTACATTTAATTCTACTAAGCCTAAACAACGGAATCAGTCATGCACTTTACAATGCATTCTCATTAAGGCGTACAAGAAACGAGGGAACGTATTATTCACCATCGCTTGAACCTTCGAATTCTTGGCCCCTTTATTCATGTGAAATAATACCAGGAGTCACACTATGAAGAAAAAATATATCATCATCCTGTTTATTCTTATTATAATCATAGGCGTTGTCCTATGGTTTACTATGCTAAAATCAAAAAATAATAATGGCATGGAATTCAAAGTAGAGAATATACAACGTGGGGATATAGAGGCACTCGTTGTTACTACCGGTACCTTGAATCCTGTGAATATTGTAGATGTAGGAAGCCAGGTCTCCGGAAGAATAAAAAATATTTATGTTGATTTCAATTCAAAAGTTAAGGAAGGTGAAGTAATTGCTGAGCTTGATCCGGAATTATTTCTCACGCGCGTAAAGGAAAGTGAAGCAAATTATCAGCATGCACAAGCTTCTCTTGAAAAAGCTAAGGTAAATCTTGCCAATATCAAGAAACAGTATGAACGTGCACTCGAGTTATTCGAAAAAGATCTTGTTTCATTCGAAGCAAAAGAAAATACAGAAACTCAATATTACAGCGCCAAATCAGATGTACAATCTGCCGAAGCAGGATTGGAACAGGCAAAATCACAACTTGAATCAATCAAGGTTGATCTGAAATACACGATTATAAAATCCCCCATAGAAGGTATTGTCATTAATCGTAATATTAATGTAGGCCAAACAGTAGCCGCCAGTTTCCAGGCACCGGTTCTCTTTCAAATAGCTAATGATTTAAATAAAATGCAGGTAGAATGCAGTGTTGATGAAGCTGATATCGGCAAAGTGCAGGAAGGACAGAAAGTACGATTTACCGTTGATGCTTTCCCTGATCAAAACTTTATCGGGACAGTGAGCCAGGTACGCTATTCTCCTGAAATTATACAAAATGTAGTCACCTATACTACAATCGTTGCGGTAGAAAATCAGGACATGAAATTAAGACCAGGCATGACTGCTAATGCATCTATAATAGTCGGGGAAGCTAAAAATGCTTTGCTTATTCCAAATGCTGCACTACGTTTTACTCCTGAACTTAAACCTGAAGAAATGAAAAAAATATTTGAAGAAGCGCGCTCTGAAACCATGGGCAAACCTGGAGATGCTCCCATGCCAGGATCTTCTCCCGCAGGTCAACAACATTCACCACAAGGCAATGCATCTAACAACGGATCGCATCAACGTCCTCCCGGTGGAAAAATGAAAAATTTTTCGCGCGCATGGATAATTAATGATAAAGGAAAACTGACACCTTTATTTCTCAAAATAGGAGTCACTGATAATAATTACACCGAAATCCTTCGCGGGAATTTCAAAGAAGGACAGCCAGTCATTATCGGCACGAATTCAACAGGCAACAATCCAGGCCCCGGCGGAATGGGAGGTATAATGCGTGGCTTGCATTAATACTTTGTGCCTTTATGCCTTTACTATTTACATAGGAAACATAAGATTATGGATAACAATCTTATTAATTTAATCAATATCGCTAAAATTTATAAGATGGGTGAAATACAAGTTCGGGCATTATATGATATCTCTTATGAAATTAAGCAAGGTGATTTTTTGGCAATAATGGGTCCATCCGGTTCCGGCAAATCTACACTACTCAATATTCTCGGTTGTCTCGATAAACCTACAGAAGGAAAATATTTTCTCGATGGTGAAGAAATATCCACTTTTGATAAAAATAAACTCGCCAGCATCCGTAATAAAAAAATTGGCTTTGTATTTCAGCATTTCAATCTCCTTTCCCGCACCACGGCACTTGAAAACACGGAGCTCCCACTCCTGTACTCGAACATACCAGCTCAACATTCAAAAGAACTTGCACTAAAAGCACTCTCAGCAGTTGGACTTGAAGGACGCGAATATCATAAAACGAACCAGCTCTCCGGAGGTGAACAACAAAGAGTCGCTATTGCCAGGGCACTGGTGAATAATCCGCCTCTCATCTTAGCCGATGAACCTACCGGTAATTTAGACACAAAAACCGGTGCGGAAATAATGGATATATTTCGTAACTTAAATAAAGAAAAAAATATTACCATTATTCTAGTAACTCATGCATTGGAATTAGCTCAATGCGCGCACAAAATAATGTTTCTCCGTGATGGTCATATTGTAAACGAACAGTAAAAGGAGTCTAAAATGAATATCATAAGGATAATCAAAGTCTCATTGCGTGCATTAAGCAGAAACAAAATGCGTTCATTTCTTACTGCACTTGGCATTATCATAGGAGTAGGAGCAGTCATAGCGATGATCAGTATTGGTCAGGGAGCAAAACAGGAGGTTGAAAAAAGATTCAGTTCACTTGGCACCAACCTGCTCTTTATTCATCCCGGAGGTGGTAATGTTCGCGGACGTCATGGAGGAGAAGATAGTGTTAAAAGTCTTACCGAAGCAGATGCACGTGCCATTAAAGAAAAATGCAGTGCCGTTGAATACGTTTCACCATCGGTAAATGGACGAGCACAGACTATCTTTGGAAATAAAAACTGGAACACATCTATCCAGGGTGTAGGAGCCGATTATCCAAAAATAAGAAACTGGACACTTGAATCGGGCACCTTCTTCGATGAAAGCATGCTAAAAACTTCACAGAAGGTTTGTGTCCTGGGAAGTGAAGTAAGTAAAAATCTTTTTGAAGGAGAAGATCCGGTAGGACAGGTTATCCGTATTAATAAAATCCCCTTTAGAGTCATAGGTGTTTTACAGTCAAAGGGCAGTTCCGGGGGATGGTTTAACCAGGATGATGTTATTGTAATGCCTTACACTACTGCAATGCGAAGACTGCTCGGCATATTTGACCATGTTCAATCTATTGATATTTCCGCTATATCAGTAGCGCGAACTGCTGAAGCACAAACCCAAGTTGAGGAATTACTCCGCATTCGTCATAAAATTGCACCCGGTGCCGAAGATGATTTTCATCTCCGCAACATGGCAGATGTTGCAGCCGGTGCGTCGGAATCCACTGCTATTCTCACCATGCTTCTCGGCGGTATTGCATCCGTATCATTGCTTGTAGGCGGAATCGGCATCATGAATATAATGCTCGTTTCCGTCACCGAACGCATTCGTGAAATTGGCATTCGAATGTCCGTTGGTGCTAAAGAACAGGATATTCTTCTCCAGTTCCTCATTGAAGCAATAGTGCTGAGTGTCATGGGCGGTATCATTGGTATCGGTGTTGGTGTCGCTGCTTCTAAATTGATCGCTTATATCGCCGAATGGCAAACACTTATTTCTGCCAGCGCTATCACACTGGCATTCCTCTTCTCTGTTTCCGTAGGCGTATTTTTCGGTTTCTATCCCGCACGTAAAGCTTCGCGTCTTAATCCTATCGATGCCCTTCGCTACGAATAATCCCTATTGCCCCTATCCCCTAATCTGCTTCACTCCAAAATACCATGTAATACGTCGGATCTATATACGGCGTCGCCTTCTTCTTGCCCTGCATCAATTTCCGAAGATTATTTATTATCTGCTCCGTCATATGCTCAGTGTTTACGACTTTACATCCTTCAGCCACTATATCTACCGTTCGATAACCCTGTGTAAGTGTGTTTTCAATTGCTTTATCAATCATGACGGCTGCTTCATCCATGCCAAAGGAATATTCAAACATCATCGCCACGGAAGCTATCGCTCCTATTGGATTCGCCCTGTTCTGTCCGGCAATATCCGGTGCACTCCCATGCACCGGTTCATAAAGCGTATGCTTGTCTCCTATACTGGCTGATGGCAACATGCCGAGACTGCCGGTAATTACTCCGGCAATATCACTAAGTATATCTCCAAACATGTTCGAAGTTAGAATAACATCGAACTGGCGCGGATTCCGCACAATCTGCATCGCTGCATTATCTACCAGCATATGATTCAATTGCACCGACGGATACTCCTTGCCTACCTCAATTACAATATCACGCCAGAATTGCGAACATTCCAATATATTCGCCTTATCAACCGAAGTAACTTTCTGCCGTCGTTTCGTCGCTGCTTCAAATGCCTTTCGTGCAACACGCTCCACCTCCAACCTCGAATATTCCATCGTGTTCCATGCACTATCTGAATCAGAACCACGCGGTTCCCCAAAATACAGACCACCGGTCAATTCCCTGAATATTACCATGTCCGTTCCACGCGTTACCTCGCTCTTTAAAGACGAAGCATTTACCATCGGCTCATATACCTTCACAGGCCGCATATTCGTGTACACACCCAGCGATTTCCTTAGCTTCAATAAGCCTGCTTCCGGCTTTAACTTCTGCTCCAGATTATCCCACTTCACTCCGCCTATCGCTCCCAAAAATACCGCATCCGCTTTATAACATGCTTCAAGCGTCTCATCTGTCAACGGTATACCATCCGCATCTATCGAAGCTCCTCCTATCAGCATAGCTTCAATCGAAAGCGGTTTATTGAAATGTTCCGCGACTATCCTTATCACTTGCTCAGCAGCCGCTGTTACCTCTAGTCCAATGCCATCTCCAGGTAACAATATTATCTTCATATTACTCCTCCAGATAATTTCATTATTATACATGTGATGCCAAAGCATTTCATAAATATTCCTGCTTCCTCATTATTATATCAAAAATAAGGGAATGGGGACTAGGGACTGGGGAAGCTGTTAAGAGATATTGCATTTTA
>MFGW01000004.1:5199-6925 GCA_001780385.1 Candidatus Fischerbacteria bacterium RBG_13_37_8
GCTAGTCCCTAGTCCCCAGTCCCCAGTCCCTAGTCCCTAGTCCCTAGTCCCTAGTCCCCAGTCCCCAGTCCCTAACTCGTTTGCATTTTCACTCGGCATGCCTTATTATATCTTTCTGCCACTCAATGTGGGTGGAGCAATACATGAATGTATGTCTTCCTAAACATAGTAATCAGAACGCACTCTCCGAAGCACTCCTTTCGCATACCGGAATTCTAACAGAACGGTGTTATCAGTGCGGGAAATGTGCCGCTGGTTGTCCGCTGGCAGATGAAATGGATTATCCGTCCACAGTCATCATGCGGATGTTGCAGCTCGGCCTACCGGAAATGGATGATAAGGTACTCCAATCCTATACAATCTGGTTATGTCTTACCTGCGAAACCTGCTACGCACGCTGTCCCATGGAAATTGATATTCCGCGTGTCATGGATTATCTGCGCGGTGAATCATTACGCTTGCGCAAAGTGAATCGGCGTGCAAAGGATATCCTCGCATTCAATAAATCTTTTCTTGATACCATCAAGCATACCGGCAGACTTTATGAATTTGGACTCATCGCAGATTATAAGATACGTTCCTTTCATTGGTTCCAGGATGTTCTGCTGGCACCCGTCATGTACATCAAAGGAAAACTTGGTTTCCTCCCGCATCGCATAAAAGGAACTGATGCTGTTGCGCGTATCTTTGAAAAAAGTACGCAGAAGGAAGAGAAGCAATGAAAATGGGTTATTTCCCCGGTTGTTCCATGCTCGGCTCCTCGCGTGAATACGCCGAATCGCTTGCCTCAGTAGCACAGAAACTCGAGCTGGAACTGGAGGAAATCCGCGACTGGAATTGCTGCGGCGCCTCTGCTGCCCATAACCTGAATCATACGCTTTCCTTAGCACTCCCGGCACGTATCCTCGCTCTCGCTGAAGCACAACAATTAACCGACATTCTCGTGCCATGCGCCGCATGCTATAACCGCCTCGCTGTCGCACGTCATGAATTATTGAATAATAAGGAACTGCATTCAAAAATCACCTCTATCATCGAAATGGAATTCACCGGTACCGCCTTCCCGCGCAATATCCTGGAAGTCCTTAGCACACTCACCGAATCCGGTCTCGAACAACACATCACCTCAAAATTCGAACATAAAGTCGCCTGCTACTACGGCTGTCTGCTCGTGCGTCCTCCGGCAATCCTCAAGTTTGACCGCGCTGAGGATCCACTTGTCATGGACACTATCATGCAAAAAATCGGCGCCACACCCCTCGACTGGGCATTTAAAGTGGAATGCTGTGGTGCCGGATTTTCCGTATCACGCACGGACCTGGTAGCAAAATTATCACAAAAAATTCTCGATGATGTCGAACACCGCTGTGCAGAAGCAATTATCGTCGCGTGTCCAATGTGTCATTCCAATCTTGATATGCGCCGCCCTTATATCGAAAAACTCGCAAATAAAAAATACGCCATCCCGGTTCTCTACATAACACAAGCACTCGGTCTTGCCCTCGGTATAGACAAGACACAACTCGGTCTCCAACGCCACTTCGTCCCCGTCCCGACCTCACTCCAACCTCCTCCTCCCGCTCTGCCACCACCTCCCCCTCCTCCAGAAGAAGAAACGAACAATACTCTATAGGAGTCGCACATGTCCCAGGTCGAAAATTTCATCCCCCACACCCTTGTAGGGGCAGACCTATGCGTCTGCCCAGTTCATATTCCCCCTGTAGGG
>MFGW01000004.1:7002-7741 GCA_001780385.1 Candidatus Fischerbacteria bacterium RBG_13_37_8
CAGCACTTGAATCCTTGAATCCTTTAAGGAGTCGTAACCAATGTCGCGCATAGGCGTCTTTATATGCCATTGTGGTGAAAACATAGCCGACACAGTCAATTGCGAAGAAGTAGCAAAGGCATGTGCACGGCTCCCCGGTGTGGTGCATAGTGTCGATTACAAGTACATGTGTTCCGATCCCGGACAGGCAATGATACGCGAAGCAATCAAGGAAAAGAAACTCACCGGTGTGGTTGTCGGCGCATGTTCACCCCGCATGCATGAACCGACCTTCCGTCGCGTCACAGAAGAGTCGGGCTTGAATCCTTTCCTGTGCGAAATGGCGAATTTACGTGAGCATTGTTCATGGGTACATGAGAAATTACCGGAAACCACGCAAAAGGCAATTGACCTTGTCCGCGTACTCGTGGAAAAAGTGAAGCGCAATAAACCGCTTCTGCCTATCAAGGTACCCGTCACAAAAACCGTGCTGGTGCTTGGTGGCGGTATTGCAGGAATACAGGCAAGCCTTGATGTTGCCAATGCGGGTCATAAAGTGATTCTCGTCGAACGTGATCCGTCAATTGGCGGGCACATGGCACAATTATCCGAAACATTCCCGACACTCGACTGCTCACAATGCATCCTCACGCCCCGCATGGTCGAAATCGCACAACATCCCAATATCACCCTCTACTCTTATTCTGAATTGGAAAGCCTCGATGGTTTCATCGGAAATTTCACCGCACGCATACGCAAA
>MFGW01000004.1:7754-8096 GCA_001780385.1 Candidatus Fischerbacteria bacterium RBG_13_37_8
TCGATGACAAGAGCTGCAATGGATGCGGTGACTGCATTCAGCGATGCCCCGTGAAAAAAATACCGAGTGAATTCAATGCCGGCATGAGCATGCGCACTGCTATATATGTTCCCTTTCCGCAAGCAGTGCCGAATAAACCGGTCATTGACCGGCAGAATTGCTTCTATTTCGTGAAAGGCAAATGCATGCTATGCGAAAAGGTGTGTCCCACAAAATCTATTCGCTTTGACCAGGAAGATGAAATCATCGAAGTCGAAGTAGGCGCCATAGTTGCCGCAACCGGATTCAATGTCGTGGAGAGTGATTTCTTCCCCGAATACGGTTACGGGAAATATGCCGATG
>MFGW01000004.1:8113-8882 GCA_001780385.1 Candidatus Fischerbacteria bacterium RBG_13_37_8
TTCGAGCGGCTCGCATCAGCTTCCGGTCCCACCCTCGGTGAAATGCGCCGCCCATCTGACAACAAGGTGCCGGAAACAGTTGTGTTCCTCTCTTGCGCCGGTTCTCGTGATCCGGCGAAAGGTATCGACTATTGTTCGAAAATATGCTGTATGTACACTGCGAAACATGCAATGCTGTACAAACATAAACAACACCATGGTAATGCCTACGTGTTTTATATGGATATACGCGCCGGCGGAAAAATGTACGAGGAATTCGTGCGTCGCGCCATCGAAGAGGATGGTGTGAAGTATATACGCGGACGCGTATCACGCATTTATGAACGGAATGGCAAGCTGATCGTGAAAGGAGCCGACACACTCCTCAATTCGATGCCGGTCGAAATAGAAGCAGACATGGTCGTGCTGGCATCTGCCGGTGTTGCGAATGCCGGTGCGGAAGAACTTGCGCAGAAACTGCACATCAGCTACGACGCATATAAATTCTTTGCCGAGGCACATCCCAAACTGCGCCCGGTCGAAACGAACACTGCCGGCATTTTTCTTGCCGGTGCATGCCAGGCACCAAAAGATATTCCGGATGCAGTCAGCACTGCTTCCGGCGCTGCGAGCAAAGTCTCAGCCTTATTCTCGCAGGATGAACTGACACGCGAACCGCTGATTGCTGTCGTGCATCGTACCTTACCACCCGTTTACTCCACTTGCGCCGGGTGTTTCATGTGCCAGTCAGCATGCGCATACCAGGCAATTGAACGTGAAGACATCACCA
>MFGW01000004.1:8899-9181 GCA_001780385.1 Candidatus Fischerbacteria bacterium RBG_13_37_8
ATCAAATCCGTGGCACGCGTCAACCCGGGTCTTTGCCAGGGCTGCGGCACTTGCGTCGCTCTCTGCCGCTCTAAATCAATCGACCTGCAAGGCTACACCCACGAACAAGTCTACGCGGAGGTCATGTCCCTCTTCGCTTAGGAGCTCGTAATGAATATTAATAAAAATAAAAACCACGAAGGGCACGAAGGACACGAAGAAAAAATACTATATTATCTTCGAGCGCTTCGTGGTTTATTTTCCTAGAGTATTGAATGAGTGACTTTGAACCCAAAATTGCCG
>MFGW01000005.1:0-1855 GCA_001780385.1 Candidatus Fischerbacteria bacterium RBG_13_37_8
CCTCCACTATTACGAGACTCTGTTTCTTCCTGACTTTGTCGCCTTCTTACTCTATGTTCTAAACAACTTCTATCATATTACAAAGTAAAACCGAAGCCATTCACGATGAACTTGGACATTTGTGCTCGGCTAACGGGGAGACTGGGGCAGTATGCATTTGCGGAGCAGCCGGAGATGACTCCTTCATTATAGAGCTCCTCGATGAAAGGACAGAAATGATTACTGGATGGCACGTCAGTGAAAATACCGGCACATCCCGCAGGAACACACGCTCCCGGCAGCGCTATCTCCATCGCGTTGCAGACGAATTTAGCCATTTCCTGCCGTTGCGTGTTCAACGATGGACAAAACATCGGTGGATTTGCCTGGCAACCATTCGCTACGCCGTTGTCATAAATTGCTTCAATATAGGAACAGAAGATATTGCTGGGCGGGACATCATCAAAAGTACCACACCATGATGAGGTAACACATGAACCGGGTGATACAGTCTCCATTGAACGACACATGAATTTCGCCATCTGCTGCCGCTCGACATTCAATTCAGGACAATATTGTGTTGCGGTGCATCCACTGGTAACCCCAGCATGCAATATCTTCTCAATAAATGAATAGAACAGATAAGTTGGTGGCACATCAGCAAAACTGTTGCCAACATGAAACGTGTAATTATAGTAATTAACGGAACATGCTGCACAGGATGGCGACTCGGTAACAGCAAAATCCCAATGTGTTGCCGGTCTGCTTGATGCATAAGCAGTAATTGTGTAGGGTATGCTGGCGTTTTGTTGAGAGCCGGGCGCAATATCTGGATACACAGCATTTGCATTATTAATAGTGATCGGATCCGAGGTAGTGAGCACACCTGTTACAGAAGTTGCTGGAGCGCTTCCTAAATTTGCTAAATTTCCCACAAGATCGACTGTTTCATCTTCTTCAATAATTCCGTTAGGAGCGCTGTTTTCCGAATCATCAACCATTGGTTTATGCGAAAATAATAGGGGTGGTACGGTTGTACAATAATCATTCCATTCAATGAGCACATCATCAACATACCATTCGCTGTCTGTAACGGATGAATCCGTTGCAAACAAGAAGCGCAGCTTAAGATTTTTTCCTTCGTAAGAAGACAGGTTTGCATTATACTGTGCCCAGGATGTACCGTCACCACCCAGGCACTTTTGGTTTGTTCCAATACAAGCTGTGGAACCTGAATTAGTAGAGGAAGGATAATTCGGTATAAGATTAAGTTTTGTCCAGGTGTTGCCATCCGATGAGGTTTCGATAACGCCACCGTCAAGTCCACTTGCAATATTATAATAAGTATAAAAAGATAATTTAGGTTTTGAGTTGACAGGTGGAGTCAAATAATTTGCAAGCGTTAATGTGTCACACTGCTTGCTTTGATTATCGATGAAAGCTGAGTTTGATGGACTATGTGATTGCGCGGTTGACAACTGCCAATCCCCAGTGATCAGCCAATTTGATAAGCCTGCTTCAAAATCATCGCTGAATAGTGTCAACACAGGTCCGGCAGGCGTGGCATATTTAATGACTTTATTCAGGTCAGAATTACCGCCATTGCAGGGCCCCGTTCCATTAATACTCGAATCTTCAGCTCTGACAATATAATAATAAGTCTGTCCATAGGCAACATTATTATCAGTGAAGCTCGTTCCGGTAACACATTCAGCTATGCGGTTGAGCGAAGAGGGTGTAAATTGTGGATATATGCTTTTATAAATATGATAGCTGACATTAGGAGCCGTGGGGCAGGTGGATGTTGCAATCTCCCAGGACAGTATAATTTCACAAGTATTACCTTGCGGATTGATAACTGACGTAACACCATTAA
>MFGW01000005.1:1882-4877 GCA_001780385.1 Candidatus Fischerbacteria bacterium RBG_13_37_8
AGCCATTCACGCATGATTCCGTTACGTCAATTTTAACATCATCAATCCACCAACCACCATAAGAAAAAGAATCATCGGTTGCATAATTGAAGCGAACTTTAATATTGCCTCCTGCAAATATGTTCAAATCAGATACATATTCTTTCCATTCTACGATAGGATAAACACCGCTATAAGCTTTCTGAGTGCCGCCGAGGCATGGTTGAGAGGAGCTGTCAATATAGCCTGGATAATCCGGAGTAAGGCTCAACTTCGTCCAATTGATACCATCTGCAGAGCCTTCTACGATTCCTCCATCATGATATGTATCAATTGAAAAATATGTCCAGAAATGCAATTGAGGCAGATTCACAGACGGGAGATTTACCTCATTGGCAAGCGTTATGGTATCACATAGTTGATTATCAAGGTTTCCGGAATGCGCCGAATAGGCTCCGTTATGCGATTGTAAATTATTCAAATTCCAATTAGCTGATATATTCCAGTTTCCGGCGCCGGTTTCAAAATCATCAAAAAATAAATCGGTAACCGGACCTGTCGGTGATCCATTTTTCTTGATTATATTTGTATCAAAATTTCCGCCGTTGCACGGACCACTGCTCCCGGGCTTTGAATCCTCAGCCCTTACTATGTAATAGAAGGTTAATCCTGAGGCAACGTCATTATCGACGAATGAATTACCGGCAACGCATGCTGCAATTTGATTTGAAGCATCCGGAACAAAATCAGGATCTGTACCTTTGTAGATGGTATATGTTAGATCTGGATATATTGAACAACTCGAAACACCTTCGTTCCATTGGACAGTAAGCAGACACGGATTACTTTCATTATTGATTATGCTTGCAATGCCGGCAAAGCAAGGTTTCAACCAACAATCCCCTGTAGCCGTAATGGAAATCCACGGACTTTTCATTGATTCACATTGATTGACTGCTGATACTGTGTAACTATACTGCACATCTCCCTCGACTGTGTTGTCGATATAATAGTTGCTAATAATATTACTTGCAATTAATTCTTCTATTGGTTTGCCACAATATAAGTATCTTCTGTAAATAGCATAAGATAAAGCGCCGGCGACATCAGACCAGCTTAGCGTCACCTGGTTAAGTCCCGTATTAGTAGCAGTGACTCCCGAAGGAGGCGGAGGAGGAACCGTTGGACATCCGCAAAGATACGTAGAAATAGCTGTTGAATCTATTCCTGATACTGATGTAAGATAAACCCAGGGCAATTCTGAAACGGGCACAACTGAAGTATCCTGCTCTAATATGTTAGTGTCCATGGGATCAACAGCACTTTCATGAATAAGATTGCAGGATGAATGCATATTGCCAAAGGAATCAATTTTAAGGATCATTAGGTCCGATGAATTTTCTGCCGGAATGTAAGTTCTTCCAGAAACAACTATCCCTCCATCGCTGGTGTTGGCTATCATATCAGCATTATCTGACCAGACTCCTCCGTAGGTTTTTTGCCATACAATATTACCATTATAGTCCAGTTTAATAATCCAGATATCTTCATCTCCCGCTCCAAATGAATCAGTTCTGCCTGCGACAAGATAGTCGCCATCACTTGTTTGTAGAACGGAGCTGCTCATTTCAAGAGAAGAATCCCCGTACTTTTTTTGCCAGATTATTGTGCCGTCCTCGGCTAACTTTATCACCCAAAAATCACCACTATCATCCCCAAATGACTCAGTATAAGCTGCGACAACATAGCTATTGTCATCAGTTTGGATAATATCAGTTGCCCAATCTTCACCAAATCCACCATACGTTTTCTGCCATATTATGTCTCCCGTTGCATCTAATTTGATAATCCAGACATCAGAAGCTCCTGCGCCAAATGAATAAGAAGATCCTGCTATAATATACCCTCCATCACTTGTAAGATGCATTGACCGGATATACTCTTGATCTTCACCATCATATTTTTTTCGCCATTCAACATTTCCTGAAGAATCCAGTTTCATCAAAGATATTTCACCAGTAAAAGTATCAGTAGAGACACTGACGCCTGCTACAATATATCCTCCGTCATCTGTTTGATATATTGAATTGGGATATACCTCCGGCAAAATGATTTGACCGTACCTCCTTTGCCAGATGATCCCGCCTTCGGAATTTAATTTTATTATCCAAAAATCAGAGTCTCCCGCCTGTGTCGACAATGTTTCACCAGAAATAATATATCCTCCATCTTGAGTTTGTTCAATAGCATAGGCATAATCGTAATAATCGCCACCATATGTTTTCTCCCATAGCACATTTCCTGAATAATCAAGATTGAGTACCCACACATCGGTTAATCCAGCTCCAAATGATGTTGTATATCCCACTACGATGTAACCGTCATCACTTGTTTGCTGAATTCCTTCTGCATAATCACCACCTGTTCCTCCATAGGTTCGAGCCCAGGTATAATCTGAATATGCTATGTCAGGTTCACATATTATGAAGCATTGCAGTGCTATGCATATTATAATAAAATTTATAGGATAATTTCTTTTCATAATAATAACTGTAAAAGTTTAGTATTGTTGACATTTTTACATTGCTTTTTTCTTACAGCTTTGAACCGGGAGGCATTGAATAAACTATCTTCACTGCTTTTTGCTGATAAGGATGAAAGCGAATTGTCTCCAGATACCCAGGAACCGTAATATCCATTATTGAACCATCAACTGGATGATGATTGATACCAACAGCATGGCCTATTTCATGACAGATTGTATGTAATCTACGAGTGGAACTATTAAATAACAGTGTATCCTCGTCAAGCCAAATTTTAGCTACATTAAATCCAGGCAGACCACCGTGGAAGTTTCCTTTCATAATAAACATAATAGGTTTTGTGTCGTCATTTTCAGTAACTATAAAATTAATTCCTGACCATTTTCTCCAGTAATCAAGCGCTTTATCTATATCCGGCTGAAGTCTCGGAAGATTTTTGTTTTTAACATAAACTGTTGTGCTATTGAATCTTA
>MFGW01000005.1:4905-5047 GCA_001780385.1 Candidatus Fischerbacteria bacterium RBG_13_37_8
ATAATTCCTTACAAAATTTAAGGCTTCATTAGTCAAAACATTATCATTATTTTTTAATATCACACTTTGCTCAGTTGTTCCTATTTCATTTCCAGCTCGAATAGTCAACGCTTTTTGTCCATTAGAACCAAAATGCTCGATA
>MFGW01000005.1:5069-6924 GCA_001780385.1 Candidatus Fischerbacteria bacterium RBG_13_37_8
TCTTATAATCTATCCTTGCAATTGTTGCTCCTTCTACAATAGCTTCTAACCAATCAGCGCCGGCTGCTTTGCCTTCCACAGTCAGTATAATATTATCGCCAACAAGATTATGAGGATACTCCAACGGATATTCTATGCGAACTTGTGGTGGAATTTGCGGTACCGGTAAAGGAGCAGTGGGCTGCGATAAAGCATCGCAGCCCACTGAAAAAAGTATGCAAAGTGCAAGAACCAAAAGCTTAACCGCGCATGCTTGAACGACATTATCATCAAATACAATTGAAGGACATGTTCTTTTCATGAAAATGCCGTGCAGAAATTTTTGCATAACGATTTCTCCAGATGGAAATAGCTCTCTTTGTTATTATGGGCAATAATATTTATGATCTGTACAGATCCATTTTGGTGGCTCATGTGGATCGTCAATGCAGAGTATCTCTACGCAATCATAACCGCCAGGCGTACACACTATTTCAAAGATCGTGTCTTCAAATATGGCGCCACTGCTATCATGTCCATTTGTCGTATCCCACATTTCAATAGTTTCGTTTTTATAGACCTTGCACGAAGTAGCGCCTTCCGAAGTCCAGTATATTTCAGCACTTTCATGAGCAATTACTCCTATCGGGCCGTCGCTTGGGAAAGGAGGATCATTGTCAGGATCCGGATCAGCTTTTAAGTCCGCAGTCCCTTGAACACTTATTATCTTAACAGTCACTGATTTAGGGCTTCCACAATTGCATTCCACCCTATAGGTAATACTATCTGCCACATCCGAAACATCGTCGCAACTTCCATTTGGATTATGTCCGGGATTACATGCTCCCCAAACAGCTCCGTCTTTATACAATGTACAGCTCGCAGCAGTAGTTGTCCATGTTATCGTATATGGGACACCTACTAACACTTCTTCAGGATCAGCAGCTATGTTAATTGTGCATGGAGTTTGAACCTGAACAGTGACGGTATCGTTCGGTGTAGTATTAGCAGCCGGGCAGTAAAGCTTAAACGTTGTAGTTACATTAATTTTTTCCGCTTCATCATACCAGCTTGTTTTTGATGTTATCCAGTCCGCGTTATTTTTTGTCACTTTACAAGAATTTGCAGTTGAGGTATCCCATAAGATAGAGACTTCTTCTCCTGCTGGGACAGTCAATGTTTCGTCCTGAAAATCTGCCTTTATATCCGCTAAAATTGTGCCGTTGCATTGAGCGAATACTTGTTCCATTTCGAATTGTCTCCATGCAGTCGGACCAATAACGTCAGCGTGATCAGTCGCATCATTTTCAAAATGATATTTCACATTGTTCTCATGCACTTCCTTAAAAAGTCCGCCTGCGAGATGATGTTGGCAGTGATAAGGACTACTTATGGGGACAAAACAGAACTGTCCATCCGTGGAAATTTCTAATTTTTTAGAATTTTTCATATCGATATCACAGTCAGTTTGCGTTCCATCCGGTAGATTACTAAGGAACCATGGAAAAAGTCCATGGACTGACCAGTAATCAGTTTTAGCAATTAACTGATCCCATGCGCTCTGAAAGTTCTCATCGCAAAAATCCTTATTACCTTTTCCATTTTGCGGTGCTTCAATGCTTAACTGAAACTTGGCATTAGCTACTCCTATAGCATCTTCAATTTCCTTTATCAAATCTTTATGAGCTTGAATAGAGGCAGGAGAGGGAACGGCTTCGTTGTAAATTTCAAAAGTATTGATTCCATATTCATCATAAAATTTCTTCGCGAGCTTTGCGTATTCACATTTTATCCATTCTCTTTCGCAATCAAATGTATCTTGTTGCCATTTGTCTATCCATGCTTTGCCAATTTCAATTGCTCTATTGGGCTCCTC
>MFGW01000005.1:6959-8619 GCA_001780385.1 Candidatus Fischerbacteria bacterium RBG_13_37_8
GCTGGTAGTTATCTGCAGATAATTGATAGGGGGAAACGCCATATTTAAGATCTGTTCCAAAATAGGCATTAATAAATGCCCGGAAGCATTCGTGCCCGGTATCACGCATTTTTGTAACAATTCCTCCAATCTGCTGCTTAGTAGGATTTTGAGCCAAGAGAACATAAGCGCCCCATGACAACTTCTTTCCATCTATTGAACATGGAGCTAACGCCGGCGAGTACCAGCTAAATGGTTTGTTCAGATCGAGATTGAAACCTTCAACGGTAAAGGCTGCCATTTGTGCTCGAGTGGCCGATGGAAATGGACAATAGAGAGATTGTGGAGTATCGGCGCATCCTGAGATTATCCCCTGCGCCCAAAGATAATGTACATGTGGACAATACATTCTTGATCCTGGAACATCGACAAAATGTATTTCGTTTGCTTTGCAATCATAGCTTCTGCCTAATGATGGATTAAAATATGAAGAAGGTATATTCCCATCTCCGAACCTGAGAGCTCTCGCAAGGAATACCGCCAACTGCCACCTGCTTACAGAATAATTGGGGCAAAATCTGAGTGGATTAGTACCGCAGCCTCTTGTGATGCCATACGAATAAACATAATGAATGTACTTGCAATGGAATGAACTGGGGGATACGTCCTGAAACAAACTTGTTCCTCCTGCCTGACAATTGTAACTGCCGACATCGGGGATATCGCCGTTTGATGGAATTTTGCTGTCACTGCCTGCCAATGTTTTTGCAATAATCATTGCCACTTGCCATCTAAGAGCTTCAATTTCTGGGCAATAATTCAATCCGCCACAACCGGAAGTTAGCCCATGGTGTAGCAGTGTCTCAATATGACGATAGAAAGTGTGTTCTGCCGGCACATCATGGAAACTCAAACCAATATGTATTCCCCAGGTATGCGTTCCGCCCGTGCTCATCACTTCATCAAACCAGGCATCGCGATGCGGTACCTGTTGATTAATTATCTTCAATTCAAAACATCCCTGGGGCTTTCCCCAACAGCTTGTTGTTGTTCCAGCTTCAATGATTCCATAATCTGAATGCGCATCCTTTATCTCATATCTTGCATCAGCAGGACCTCTCCAATTAATTGCCAAACCGGAAGCTGTTACATTAAAATCATTGGTGTTTTTCCATACCGGTTCCACTACTACTGTCTCTCCAGGCTCAAAAATACCATTTAGGTTTGAAGTACCTTCAGATGCTTGATGTTCATCCACAATGAGATAGTGCGGCACCATGCCAAAGACTATCGGAGATATTATGCTGGAATATCTAATGACAATTTGATGAGAATCAGAGTTGCCAACTCCATCAATCGCAACCGCTTCTACGGGATTATCTCCATCGTGCAACGCAATAGTAGTAAACCATGAACCATCAGGCATAATTTCCAGCGGCACAGAATTGACACTCACCGATAAACCGCATTCCGAACTGAATTCATCCCAGACATTCCCGATTACTATTACCGAGGGCTCTTTTATGACATCCTCATTTGCAGGATAGGTGATTCCAATAATTGGCGGTGTAGCATCTATTATTATGCGGTGATTAGCCTGACTGTAATTTCCTGCACGATCTTGTACATCCGCTCTGATCTGAATGACTCCATCTGTTATGCCGCATGAAACACTGTCGCA
>MFGW01000006.1:0-1753 GCA_001780385.1 Candidatus Fischerbacteria bacterium RBG_13_37_8
AGCGCCCGCTTCAGCTTCTTTAATTTTGCTTATTTTTGCCCTAATCTTGATAATTCTTTCCCGAAGCACAACTATCTTTGAAAGATTTCGTTCTATGCCTGTCAAACTTCGGATATTTTCCCCGCAGTAAAAAAATAGTTTTTGCAGTTTCGCCATTAATTCATATTTCAATTTTAATGTAGTTTTCTTTTTTTTCATATTAAAAGAATACAATGGAAAAAATAGCAGTTATTCCAGGCTTTAGCGCAACAAGTTTAAGCACAATGAGATGTCTGGCTTATAATGACATCAAAATATATTTAGTGGGCTTAGAAAAGAAGAAAGGACCTGCTTATTATTCCAACATACCTGTCAAGAAAATATTATATAATTATAGCTCTCATTTTATTGATTGCTTGATAAAGATAGGAAAAGAACTAGCTGCAAAGGCAGTGCTTCTTTTAACAGAAGATGTGCATGTTATCGAAATAGCAAATAATATCAATACTCTTCAGAAATATTATCATTTTCTTTTGCCTCCTCAAGAACTGGTAAATTTATTAATGGATAAAGCCCTGTTTTGTGAACTCGCAATTAAAAAAGGATTTAAAATCCCAAGAACCAAAATTGTTTCAGATCAAGAAGAACTCTTCCATATCGAAGAAGAATTCCCCTACCCTTTCATGCTAAAACCTTACATGCTGCACTCAAAAAAAATCCATTCATTCAATGAATTAATTGCTTACATAGATACTTTTGAAGATATCAATTACTCATCAATGATAGTCCAGGAATGGATACCCGGCGAAGATGACCAGCTCTATTTTTGCTTCCTGTTTTTTGATAATAACAGCAATGTAATAGTTACTTTTCTCGGACGTAAATTAAGACAATACCCGCATGAATTTGGCACAACAAGTTATTGTGTATCCTGTGATAATCAACTTTTAATAGAAAGAAGCATTAAAATATTCAGCGAGTTACATCATCAGGGTTTTTGTTCTATTGAATATAAATACGATAAAACAAGAAATGAATATTACATAATGGAGCCCACCGTAGGCAGATTCAATCTTCAGGTTGCATTGACTATGGCATCAGGAATTAATTTCCCTATAATTATGTTTAATTACCTTTGTGGAGAAAAAATACAAACGAATACACAAATTTATGACAAATACTGGATGTACGAAACAAACGATTTCTTTTCATTAGTGCGATCTCACAACTCATCTCCTTTAAGAAAATACTTCAAAGATCTTAAAGATTCCGATATCAAAGTACTTTACTCCAAATCTGATTTTCTTCCACTTTTTTGGGAATTATACGATATGCTGCTTCGGAAAATAAAAAAAACCAAATCTTAGCTATATAATCCGTATCTTAGGAAGCCATGTTTGATATTTTTGGAATTATAAATTTTAACAATCAGCAATTCCCTCAATTAGATGAATGCATTTTTACAGAAGATCTATTTTACAAAGACCTGATTTTTAATGTTTCCATTCATAAAAGTCCAATTTCAAAAATATTGACATTGGAGAAGAGAAGACAAATAAACTCTATTTTCATCACAAAAGAAAAGCAGTTGTTCCTTTTTGGTACATGTTATTCCAATAATCTTTATAAAAACTATCATAACATATCGTGTAAAAAATTATTCGCAAAAGAACTATTTTCCTTATACATGAAATTCAAAGACAATGTAATACATTATCTTAAAGGCAAGTTTACATTAATAATTATCGACACTATCAATAAAACAGCATTATTC
>MFGW01000006.1:1808-4600 GCA_001780385.1 Candidatus Fischerbacteria bacterium RBG_13_37_8
TCATGTTCTCATCCTCTCTCAATGCATTGATCAAATCAGGTCATATTAACATTGAACTTAATTCGAGAGCATTTCTAAAAATAGCTCTTTTTGGTTACATTACGGGAACTGACACACTCATTAAAAATGTTTTTAGGCAATCATATGCATCAATATTAAGAGTAACTAAAGAACAAATTCAGGAAGATCATTATTGGGATATAATGAATACTATCACTCCCTCTAAGCAACTTATGGAAAAGCAAGAAGCTTTGCAAAGCTGTGATGAGATTTTACAGAATATAGTAAGTTTGTACGTGTCTGATCAACAACACTTTGCAGTGACATTCACAGGGGGTTATGACTCAAGAACCCTATTATCACTGCTTAAAAGGGACAGGAAAGATTTTTTTTGTTTCAGCTACGGGAGAAAAGGAAGTTTTGATATACAAATTCCTCAAGCAATCTGCTCTGAGCAGCACATTAATTTTAGAACATTTTATTTAGACGATGATTTCGAACAGAATTTTGAATACTACGCACTTAGGGCTCTCTATCATTCTGACGGTGTCGGATCAATCATAAAAGCTAACATGGTCTATCCTCTTGAAAAAATCTTTGGTTCAATTGATTGTATGCTTACCGGTCTATTTGGGAGTGAGATAATTAAACAGCCATCAAGCGTAGGTTCATTTATAACGTCCAGCATCAGGAATATGCTATTAAGCAAGGATCCACGAAGTAAATATGATCAACTTGTTGAACAAGAAACAAAAAAGCACTATCTACCTACTAAAATCTTCAGAGATTATAAAGACGAAGTATATAATGAATTAGAACAGCTATTTCTCACTGGCACCTCAGAAAAATACATCTTTTTTAATTTCCTCTTCAAAGAAGGTATAAGAAACTATTTCATGCAGGAACTTAGGTTAGAACGAGTATATTTAGAAAATAAGCACCCATATTTCGATGATGACTTTGTTGAGTTTTTATTTAAAACTCCCTTTGCAGGCATTTATAATTTCAGCAAAGGCAGGAATGTTGTTCAGGCTTTGCGACCTCATCTATTATATGCGCATATAATAAATGCTAATAAGCCAGCGTTTGGCAATTATATCACTACACATGGATATAAACCTGCTGATATCCTATCGTACGCAACACTTCCAAAAGCAATCTACGACTATTTGCTAAACAACAAAAAGATTCAGAAAAAAAATACATATGATTATAAAAAATGGACGAGAGCCTTTTATCAAAAATATATAGATTTAATTAGCAACAATGATAAAATTATCCAAAAAGAAATAAAAGAAAAATATATAAATCAAGTTCATCTCAAGAATGTTGACGAATTCGCTCAGTATTTTTCATTGCAATTATATCTTAACCTTCATGGATTATGATTATAATATCATATAGAGCATATTCTTTATGCAATTCTATCTAGGGATAAGAAATGGCTGTTATGTCGAATAAATGTGTTGCACACGTTGTAAGAAAGGTATTACCTCCCACAGTTTCTTTCATTAAAAATCAGATAGCCTGCCATATAAGATATACTCCCTGCATTGTTTTTAAAGAATATATTAAAAGCAATTTAGCAAAAGAACTTAATAGTTCTTTCTCCTATTTTTATTGTGAGGAAAAAAAGCAAGGTTTTAAAAAGGTATTTTCATATTTCTTGTATAAATATTTTAGAAAATTAACTTCAGAAGACATAGAAAATAGTATATCATTCATTCGAAAGAATAATGCTTCGGTGCTGCATTTTCATTATGGAACAGATGCACGTGTGTTTTGTGAAATAGTAAAAAAACTAAGAATTCCGTCAGTAGTATCATTTTATGGATATGATTGTTCTTCTTTTCCGCAAAGATACTTTGGTTATGGCAGAAGATATCTTCAAAAGATGTTTAAAACCGTTGATTATTGTATTGCAATGAGTGATGATATGAAAGAAGACCTACTCGGTCTTGGATGTCCTGGAAATAAGATAATAGTGCATTATTCCGGTTTTGAATCAGACAGATTTTATTTTAAGAGAAATTATACTGATAACAATAAAATAATTCTCCTTATTACTTCCGCGTTAGAAGAAAAAAAAGGGCATCTTTTTTTGCTTCAGGCATTAAAAAAAGCAATATCACAAACTAAGACTGCACTTCAACTCCGGATAGTTGGCAGTGGGCCAATGGAAAATAAACTTAAAGCATACATTACTGAAAACAGACTTGAGAAATATGTTTTTTTCACAGGGCGATTAGAATATTTAAGCGAGGAATTTTTAAAAGAATTTCAAAATGCCGATATTTTTGTTCATCCAAGCATAACCTGCAAAACACAAGAAAAAGAAGGGATACCCGGTGCTATTGCCGAAGCTATGGCAACAGGAATACCTATAATATCTACTTTTCATGCTGGTATCCCTGCAATAATCCAGCATGAATCAACAGGCTACCTTGTAGAAGAATGGGATATTGATACCCTCGCAAATTATATTTGCCTTTTAGCAGAGGATGTGAATGAGCGCAGGAAAATCGGCCAAAATGCTCAATATTTTGCGCTGCATTTTCTTGATATTAAAAATAAAGAAGACGAACTTGAACAAATATATGATTTTGCCATTAATCAATATAATCGAAAAAATGGAGAAAAAACTGAAATTTTCACTCCTAAGTTAATACTTTGATGAGAGATTTTACTATTAATATGTATAAGAATTTATGTGAAGCTCTTCTAAAAGAAGGGTATGCATTCATTACACTAACCACATATTGCAGAACATCTGATCTTCAAAAATTTGTTCT
>MFGW01000006.1:4637-8352 GCA_001780385.1 Candidatus Fischerbacteria bacterium RBG_13_37_8
ATAATTATGGCAAAGCTGGAGCATTCAATGGGAATCATCTCATCATATTATTTCAGATGTTTTGGCAATAGTTTTAATGCTAAAATCATAAGAACTATTCACTCTTTAAATCATGAAATAGGTTACCATTATGAAACATTAAGTAAAACTAATGGGGATTTTGAACAGGCAATAAAGCTTTTTGATGATGAATTGAAGAAATTAAGGGAAATAGTGCCAGTCACCACAATTTGTGCACACGGCGCCCCGCTTTCAAAATGGGACTCAAAAAAACTATGGGGAAGGTATAATATTGCCGATTTTGGCTTAATTGCGGAATCTCTATTATCGTTCGATTTCAATGATATCTACTATCTCACTGACACCGGGAGAAGATGGAATGGTGAAAAAGTAAGCGTGAGAGATAAGGTGCAATCTAAATTTAATTTTAATTTAAGAACTACATCATCGATTATCCAGGAAATGACAAAAGGGATATTGCCTGACAGATTAATGATCACTGTACATCCTCACAGATGGAATGACAAATTTTCCCCATGGCTTTATGAATTGATCTGGCAAAACATCAAAAACGTTGGTAAAAGATATTTTTTGGTCAAAAAATGATTTCGACTATTTGCATTCTTGGAGATCACATTCAGAGTCTGGGCATTGCAAGAATAGCAGGCAGATTGGGATTAAAGGTCATTTTATTAAACGAAGATAAAATTTGTATTACAAGATTTTCAAAATTTTGCAGCAATTTTTTATCCTTTAAAACGGAAAAGCAATTACAGGATATATTGCTTGATTTATCTGATCAAGAGAAAAATATTTTACTGATGCCTACTAATGACAAGTTAATTGAATTCGTTATCAATAACTATGGATTCCTATGTGCAAGATTCATGCTTTCTACTCCCGCGCCTGAAGTTCTAAAGTTTTGTCATAATAAAAAACAAACATACATGCAAGCTCAAAAACTTAATATCCCAATTCCCGAAAGTTATTTTCCCGATTCATTAGAACAATTGGAAGAACTTATGAATAGAATAGTTTTTCCTGTTATTCTTAAACCCGCAATTATGTATAAACTTTATCGTAAAACAGGGAAAAAAGGATTTCTTTGCCATAATAAAGAAGAATTAAGAAGCACTTACATTAAAACAATTAAATATATTTCTGCATCTGAGATCATCATACAGAAATTAATAACCGGAGGAGCTCGAAATCTTTATTCGTATTGCTCATTTTTTGCAAACAGAACTACTTATGGTAGTTTTATTGCGCATCGAATAAGACAAAAGCCAATGGATCTTGGAATTTCTACTACTTTTGCAATAAGTACTGTAAATGAATCAATAAGCAGTTATGCAGAAGCTTTTTTGAAAGGTATTCACTTTTGCGGTCTTTCAGAGGTAGAATTTATGTATGATCAAGATGACAGAACCTATAAAATGTTAGAAATTAATCCTCGAACATGGAAATGGCATTCAATATCTAATAAGCTTGGTATCAATCTTATAAAAATGATGGTAGATTATTTTAATGACCTGCTATTAGAAAGAAAAGAAAATAAACAGGAAGGAATAGGATGGATCGAAACAATAACTGATAGCTATGTTGCTTTCAGTGAAATTATCAAAGGAAAATTGAGTTTCTCTGAATATTTTGGAACACTTAAAATAGAAAAAGAATTTGCTTGCTATGATCCCAAGGATATTCTGCCAGCAATTTGCTACGTTCTTTTCTTACCTTATTTATTTTTTTCAAGATAATAATGGCGAAACTGCAAAAAGCTAATTTTCACAGATTTAGCTTTCGCCAAAACTGCTCTGGAGGCGAATCTTGATAAATGGTTTTTGATAAAAAACGGCTTTTTGCAGTTTCGCCAATAATTCATATGATAAACGTTATTATTTTATTATTTGAAACTATTGTGATTAGTACTTTATTATTTGCATTGCTTGTCAAGAAAGCAAAAATAAAGAAAAACACTATGTATCACGAGAATATTTTTATAATAATAATTTCCTTTTGTATTCAATTCATATTAATAATGGCTTTTCATATTCCTTTATTCATAAATATATTTATCATTAATCCTATAGTCGTTTCCTTTTCACTTGCATGCCTAACGGTGTTTTATTTTTACAGGGATCCTCACAGGACTCATAATGCAGCTCTCGATGATATATTGTCGCCTGCTGATGGTTTTATTTTATATATAAAAGAAATCGAGAATAACGAAATACCTATTTCAGTTAAAGGGAAAGCTATATTTAAATTAAAGGAGTTAATGAAAACTGATATAGTTGCAGAATCTTGTTGGTTAGTTGGCATAGTAATGACTCTTTTTGATGTTCATGTAAACAGATCTCCATGCTCAGGTAAAATAATCTGCAACGAATATTTCAAAGGCAAATTCCTCTCTTTAAAAAAAGCAGAATCAGAACTGGAGAATGAACGCCATACAATCGTGATTGAAAATGATCTAGGCAAGATTGCAATTATTCGAATTGCATCAAAAAGAGTAAGGGGGATAAGAACTTATGTCACTTCTGGGCAAAATATAGAAACAGGGCAAAAGATAGGCAAAATAGTATTTGGCTCTCAAACGGATATCGTTATCCCCTTTCATTGCGAGATAAAGGTAGAAATTGGCAAATGGGTTCAAGCAGGCAAAACAATAATAGCTACCAAAAAGAAAAAAATAACTATATGAAGAAAATATGGTTTGATCTGACAAATACACCGCATGTACATTTTTTTAAACCTTTTATTAAAAGATATTCCGCTTATTTTAATATCTTCATTACTGCAAGAAATTTTGCGGAGACTGTACAATTAGCAAAAAATGAATACAATATTTCTCCTACAGTAATCGGTACCCATGCGGGCAAACACAAGGTTAAGAAAGCATATTGTTTAATCATTCGCTTTATACAAATGTTAAATAGAGTAGGAAACTTTGATTACGCTATATCATGCGGTGGAACAGAAGCTTGTATTATTGCAAAATTAAAACATAAAAAAGCTATTACTTTTGATGATAACGACCTCTCACCAAATTGGATGTACAGTCATTTCACCGATTTTGCTTTTTTTCCCGCCGCAATTCCTGAACATTCATTATTCAGACAAGGATTTAAGGCTGCTTCCATAATTCGTTATAATGGATTCAAGGAAGATATTTATATAGCTGATTATGAACCTGATGAGAATTTTCTGAATATATTGCCATTTAGAAACTATATAGTTGTACGTCCCGAGAATTTGATGGCCACTTATGTGAAAAATGCTGGCGATAGTATTACAATAAAGCTTATTCAAATGCTAAATGAAAAAAATTATAATATATTATATTTACCTCGTTATCAGCAGGATATAAATTATGTCAAAGATTTCAAGAATATATTTATGCCATCCAAGGCAATAAATGGATTGGATGCATGCTATTTTTCTTCAGGAGTACTTTCTGGAGCAGGGACTCTCAGTCGAGAAGCTGCTTGCCTCGGTAAATGCTCAGTTTCATTTTTTGCAGGAAAAACTCTTCTTGCAGTTGACCAACAAATGATAAAAGAAGGGAGGATTTTCCATTCGCGTATTCCCGAAGATATTGTTGCTTATATCGAAAATTATTCCGTAATCTCAGAACAGCATAAAGAATCAAAAACTGTTCAAAAAGAAGTATTTAATAAACTTGATTCTATCATCCTTAATTAAATGTATATAC
>MFGW01000006.1:8398-19770 GCA_001780385.1 Candidatus Fischerbacteria bacterium RBG_13_37_8
AATGAAAAGCATGATTACATGAATGAAGACTTCAAGAATACTATCTATAAAGAATTATTTAGCCATGAAACAATCTTTTGGCAACGTGTCAATTTTAATTACCGCATTTTATCATCGATAAAAAAAAGCAATAAAACAATATTTTTAGATTATGGATGTGGATGGGGATTCTTTATTTTTTGCCTGGCAGCTTTTGGAGCAAAAAAAATTATTGGGATTGATATAAGAAAAAATGAAATTGAGATTGCAAAAAAAATAAAGGATGCAATTTTTCACGATTATGATATTCAATTTTATCATCGCAGCACTTTAGATTATCAAGAAAGTATTGACGTTATGTTTTTCAATAATGTTCTTTCACATGTTAAATTACCTGTTGAGTACCTTATGAAAGCATATTCAATATTAAATTATCAAGGTGTAATTTCAATTTATGATAATAATAATGGTTTATCATTGCTTGTTCATTATAGAAATAAAAGATTATGGAATCGCAATGAACATGAACTAACTAAGCAAAGAGAAAATATTTTTATGAAAAACAGATTGACCGCAGAGAAAGCACAGAATTATGCTCTAATGACGAGAGGTTTATCAGAGGAAGATTGCCTTGCTTTATTAAACGATACTGAGGAAAATATTGAAACATATTTGATAACAAGGGAAAACGTTATGCCTACCCATTGGCTAGATTCAGATATCGTTGATGAAAGAATCATCAATCCAATTATCTATAAGCACATTCTATCAGACATGGGTTTTGAAAATATTGACCTGAGATCTGATAGCTATAATTATCCTATTAGTTCGAATATCTTAAATAAAATAGGCATAGGATTATTCATTTACCCAGCATTTCATATGACTGCAGAAA
This sequence comes from Candidatus Fischerbacteria bacterium RBG_13_37_8, assembly GCA_001780385.1. Lineage (GTDB taxonomy): Bacteria > Acidobacteriota > HRBIN11 > MFGW01 > MFGW01 > MFGW01. The sequence continues at coordinate 9,273 of MFGW01000006.1, forward strand.
AAAGGCGATTACCTTTAAAGAAAAAATGAAGAAAAAAACAAATCATTTAAAGAAGTTATTATTAGTAGGAGGAGCACGTCCAAATTTCATGAAAATAGCTCCCATTATACATGCTATAAAAAAAAGAATATCCTCTATTCATAAAAAAACAAGCTTTGATTATAAAATAATACATACTGGTCAACATTATGATTATGAAATGTCAAAAGTATTTTTTGAAGAACTTGAGATCCCCGAACCTGATTATTTTTTAAATGCCGGTTCCGGTAGTCATGCGCAGCAAACGGCAAGGATCATGATAAAATTTGAAACAGTTTGTTTAAAGGAAAAGCCAGACCTCGTAATTGTAGTGGGAGACGTTAATTCGACTCTTGCCTGTTCTCTTACGGCAAAAAAATTGGCTATCAAGATAGCGCATATTGAAGCAGGACTTAGAAGCAGAGATAAAAGCATGCCTGAAGAAATTAATCGCATAATCACCGATGCAATTTCTGATTTTCTTTTTGTAACCGAAAAAAGCGCAATTGACAATCTTATACGTGAGGGATGTGATAGTAATAAAATATTCTTTGTTGGCAATGTAATGATTGACACCTTACTTTATCAACTTAATAAACTTGAACAACAGAATATAACATCTAGTTCAAAATATAAAGGCGTAGATTATGCAGTCGTTACGCTTCACAGACCTTCAAATGTAGATGATAAAAAAAAATTCAAACAAATTCTGGAATCCCTTACTGTTATAGCAAAAGACATGACAATTCTTTTTCCTGTTCATCCTCGCACTATGCAAAATATCAAAATATTTGGCTTTCTTGAATATATAAATAGTAATAATATTGAATTGCTTTCGCCTTTGCCTTATAACGAATTTCTTCTTCTTGTTAAAAATGCACAACTTGTCTTGACTGACAGCGGAGGAATTCAAGAAGAAACCACCGTGCTCGGTATTCCTTGCTTCACTATTAGGAAAAATACTGAAAGACCTGTGACATTACAGTTAGGCACAAACAAACTTGTTGGAACCAACAAAGCTGCTATTATAAAAGCATATAAAGAATATAAAAAAAACAGTATTACAGGAAAAATTCCAGAATTGTGGGATGGTAAAACTGCTGATAGAATATTAGCTATCCTGTTGAAAAAATAATTAATAACAAATAGCCCGTCTAAAATAATATATTCCTATGGCAAACGCCGCAAAATCAAAACAGTATCTAAAAACAACGCAACTGAAATAATAAAACACGATTTATCCATTGTTTCTTTAATTATTAATTGAATTTACTCCTTATAAGTTATATACTTATATAGTATAACAAAAAATTGAAAGTTGTTTTAGTAAAAAATGTGGTAAAACATTGCAAATGGAGGTATATAACCATGAAACTAAAATATTTTATTTATTTTACCTGTATATTTTTTATTTTCGCTTTAGCTTTATTGTGGAATGCACGCATAGCAACTCCTAATGATTCCTCTGAATTTGTATCAAAAAGTAATACAAGCACAGCATTTATGAAAGCTAATAATTTTCATCATCTTACACTCAATGATCGAATATCATGCCAGGAAGCGATAGAAAGAGTCTATTGGAAATTCAGGATATGGCCTGACACAAATCCTCAGTTTAAACCTGCTTTTGAATCTATTATGACGAAAGAAATTATTACTGCAAAAGTAGAGGATACTCTAAAAAAATCAAATGCACTTGAATATTATTGGAATAAAGTTATAACAAGCAATGAACTTCAAACAGAATTGAATCGTATAGCTGCAAATACTAAGCAGCCCGAAATCCTAAAAGAAATTTGGAATGTTTTAGATAATGATCCTCATTTAATAGCTGAATGTCTGGTTCGCCCCTTGCTTGCAAATAATCTAATGAAGCAGTTATATGCTTTTGATGAAAGATTTCAGAGCGAATTGCATAAAACTGCAGAAACTGAATGGCAATCATTCAAAAATAATCATAAATTTCAAATTGAGAAAGGGCAATACATTGAATACGAATATTACAGGTTCGATAGCGCTATAGAAAGACAAAATATTATTATTGATGCACCAAACGTGCTTAAAGAAATAGAATGGAAAAGATTAATCACTACGCTATCAAACAATTTTGGTATTGCCTTAGAGCCAAATCAACATATTGATAAATTAACAGATAAATTGCCAGTCAATAAGCCAAGCAAATTAATAGAAGATGAAACAAAAATCATATCTATGATCATACTTAGCAAAGATAAAAACACGATAAAAACTGGACTTATTGAGTGGAAGAAGGTTTCATTTGATAAATGGTGGGCGGAAAGAACAAATCTTTTTTCACCGATCATTGCAGAACCGGTTTTTGAATACATTCTGCCACCTACAATAAATGTATCATTGCCATGCACAAATGATGGTTGGACGCCTACATCGCTGACAAATGTTCCAACTGGAAGATATCAGCATGTTGCGGTTTGGACTGGTGCTGAAATGATTGTTTGGGGTGGGTATGGCTCAACAGGCTATTATGACACTGGAGGTCTTTATTATCCGAGCACTGATACATGGATGAGTACTTCAACTACTGATGCTCCATCGCCTAGATTTTGGCATGTTGGTCTATGGATGGGAACAGAAATGATTGTTTGGGGTGGACATGATGGAACGACTTGGATTAACACAGGAGGGAAATATAATCCTAACACAGATTCATGGACGCCCACTTCAAATACTAATGCACCATCCGAAAGATCTGGTCACACTGGCGTTTGGACTGGTACTGAAATGATTGTTTGGGGTGGAGTAAATAGTACTGGTAACCAAAATACAGGAGGGAAATATAATCCTAACACAGATTCATGGTTTCCAACTTCGACAATAAATGCTCCAGATAAAAGAGTCTACCATTCAGCAGTATGGACAGCCTCTTGGATGATAATTTGGGGCGGACATGATAATCTCAATTATTATAGTACAGGAGGAAAATATAATCCAAGTGCTAATTCCTGGACACCCACTTCCACAACAGGAGCCCCACAAGCACGCGAACTCAATTCTACAGTATGGACAGGTACTGAAATGATTGTTTGGGGTGGTCATTATTATGATTTAACGACACATTATTATCTTGATACTGGTGGAAGATATAATCCTACATCTGATTCCTGGACTGCTATTTCTGCAACGAGTGTACCAGCAGCAAGAGGTTATCATACTGGAATATGGTCGGGGACAGAAATGATTGTTTGGGGCGGATACTCTGGTATGGGAGGAAATTATTATTTCAATGATGGTGGAAGATACAATCCAATTACAAATTCATGGACTCCAACAACTACCACTAATGCACCTTCTCAGAGATATTACCAATCCGCAATATGGACAGGTACCGAAATGATAATATGGTCAGGAACTGACGATGTTACAAATTTCGACACGGGAGGGAGATATTGTGCTTTGCAATGTACCACACCTACCTATGATTCAGGATTAAAAGCGCCGGTTTGTCCATTAACAAACTGCTGTGAATCAGGTACTCTCTTAGATAGTAGAGACACTATTAATATTCAATCTGAGCCAAACCAACCCAATACTATCAATGATTCATGTGCAGACGGTGCAGTTGGAAATTATCATGACGATGAGAGCCTTGACAGCATGCTTATACGTACGGTAGATGGTAGTTACATCAGGCCTGGGAAAACAGTTATTATGTCTGCAGATACATGGTGCAATAGAGACACCGATTTTATAGATTTTTATTATACAACTACCGTCACACCCCCGACATGGACTTTTGTAGAGACTTATCAATCCTCGAGCAACACACCACATTTAGAAACATTTTCACACACATTTTCTATTCCGGTTATTACAGGAGTACAAGCACTCAGAGGTAACTTTAGAAGAGATGGGAGTGCTTCATATTGCTCTACCGGAAATAGAGATGATCATGATGATTTAATATTAACAATATGCGGTACACTTCAACCTGCTCAAAATCCAGATCCTGCCAATGGGAGCACTTCATGTTCATCACCTACATTATCATGGGATCCAGTTCCCAATGCTATTTCATATGATGTATGGGCTGATGGTTCACAAATATGTTCAGATATAAATGTAACATATTGCCCTACTACATTTACAAGCGGAACATATGAATGGTACGTGATGTCAAAAAATATATGCGGTGAAGGTTATGCCGGTTATTTCTGGTCATTCAGTATTGCTGGCGTCCCTTCAGGACTTACGAATAATTCAGCAGCAGATGTTAATGGTTGCGCAGATTCAGGAGTTGAAATTACCTGGAATTCCGATCCTGCTGATTGGGGCGATGGAGGTGGAGGCGGCTCACGAACATACGATATTATCAGGGATAGTATTGATATTTACACGGGCATTCCCTACGGAACAACAACCTATATTGACACTACGGGGGTAAATGGAACTATCTATAATTACAAAGTGAGATATAACAATAAATGTGGTCTTTCTTCAGAAACGGATCCCGGTGCCACTGCTGCTGACAATTTACCTTTTGCGCCTACTGGGCTCACAAATAATTCAGCATCTGATTTGGATTCCTGCCAAGACACAGGTGTTGAAATTAGTTGGACACAGGATCCTGTTAACTGGGGTGATAATGGTTCTGGAACACGTACTTTTGATGTTATACGCGATGGTAGTGATATTGCAACTGATATCTCATATTCAACAACAGCATATATCGATAATTCAGGAGCAAATGAAACTATCTATTCCTACACAGTAAGATATAAAAATGGATGCGGTTTATCTGCAGAAACAACACCAGGCGCTTCAGCAAAAGACGATGTTGATGCTACTCCGCCAGGAGATATTGGAAATTCACTTCTACCATCAAAAGCTGGTTCTGATATCGCACTGGTATGGATTAATGTAGCTGACGCAGCAAGCTACAATGTGTATAGAGGCCTTACTGCTTCTGCTCCATTCCCTTCTGGTTGGATAATCATAGCGCAACCCTCAGTGAATTCTTATAATGATCCTGTGCTGAGTGATACTATTAATTATTATTATAAAATACTTGCAGTTGATATATGTGGAAATACAAGTGGAAATTAAATAGTTAAAACTACACTAAAGAAAATTTAAGCTCATTGTGAGCTAAATAAAGATATTTAAAAAATCTACTATTAGCTTATTCCGGAATTGGGCAGCACGGTTCGAGGGGACTTGCTTCTTCTTCCTTACGCACATCTATTGCCGCTGCGGCTGCGGCTGCCACCATGCCACCAATTATGAGAAATTCCTTGTGCTGCCACCAGGCAGCTCCTTTGTCTGTTCTGCATTCGCGGTCAAGTAATTTTGCAAATATTTTCTCATGCTTGGTCGCCCAACATGCATTGATAACATAATGCTTTTTCCCTTCAACCATCATTTGCCCGGTATATTTGTAGTCTTTCTTCAGATAATATATCGTTATATTATATAAGCCCGGAAAGAGATCCTTTAGCGTATATAATCCTTCCTTATTACTCACATCTGTATATTCCTTCCCCGTATCAATATGGTATATTATTATCCTCGCTCCTTCTACAGGATTATACTCATCATCATCAAAAATCTGCCCGCTCATATAGACAACAAAACGCTTCTCCGCTTCAATTCTTATAGGATAAATTCCAGAGAATAACACTATAAGCAGTAAGATTGATACTATCCTCTTCATTTTATTTTCCTCTGCCGAAATACATACGCTTTGGATAAATACATGGTATCCTTGATTATTTGATTTAAGTATTTAGTATAGCTCATTTTTAATAAACTTTCAACGGCACTTGCCTGATATTTTGTAAATACATTATATCATATTATAACCCATATTTACTTTTTTGTCCACTGTTCTAATAACAGGCAATTTCAATTGGGTAGACACGCAGGTCTGCCCCTACAATGCTTCTTATAGTCCGTTAGGGATTGCCACAAAGAATACCGTTGCGGGGTTCGCTGCACAAGGGCAGACGCATTGGTCTGCCCCTACAATGCTTCTTATAGTCCGTTAGGGATTGCCACAAAGAATACCGTCGCGCGGGGTTCGCTGCACAAGGGCAGACGCATTGGTCTGCCCCTACAATGCTTCTTATAGTCCGTTAGGGATTGCCACGCTTTGCTTCGCAAAGCTCGCAAAGAATAACGTCGCGGGGTTCGCTGTACAGGGGCAGACGCATTGGTCTGCCCCTACAAAATTGGTTGCTTAAAATGCGAAATCGATGACCATACCGATGATATCTTCACGGAACCGGCAAATTGTTCTTCCTTTATATGTGTACTCGAGATGCAGCGCTACATTCACAGCTTCCCAGTTGCCGAGATAATACCTGCCAAGCACCGAGTATGTTTTTAATTTGCCTTGTTCATCATAATCGGGTGGGAAGACCCAATTATACAGCAATGATAGCACAAGACGGTTGTTTTTCATGACTGCCCAGTCAATTTGTGCAAAGCCGCCTGAGTATTCATAGTCTTCGGTTGGTCGCAAAGTATTTAGTGCTTTATCATCTTTACCAATCATATAGAGAAATTGAAAATTCAATGTTGACCAGTTGATACTGGCATCTAATCCGATACGATAAAATTGCTTGTTTATAAAACCATCGGTTTCACCAAAGGGAGATACTATGCTTCCGTAAAAACTCGTGGGTTGCATACCATAAATGCCAAAGATACCAATTCGTTGCCCTGCGCTTTGTCCATCTCCACGTCCAAACGTTTTGAGCAAGCGAAAATAAATATCTTTATTGTTATTATTATCCGGATTTCCATTATTGCCATTCATGAAACCTACCGCATACTTGAAACCGCTTTTAAAATGACCTGCTGCTTCAATACCAAGCTGATTATCACCTACTATGAAAGTATTCATAGGTGTTGCAAAATCATAGATTTCATACGGTGAGAAAAGGTAATAAGAGCGTTTAGCGCTGAATGGCAAATAGGATGGTTCGAAACGGCCTACGCGGAAATTGAGCTTATTATCTATCACATTACTGAAGACTACATTTGCTGATTCCACGGAGGCGAGTTGTCTCGGGTTAAGTCCATCTTGTGGACCGGTATAATCTGCGGCTGGTTCATCAATTCTCGGTGTGTAGATGAAGAGGAAGGAGAGATTTTCATGGAACACACCGGCGGCAAGAATATCAACGCCAAAGATGTGGAAGCTATTCATTTTACAGCATTCAGTTTTATAGATATCATAACCAGGCAGAGCACGTATTGCGATAGGAGGTGAAGTTGCAAAGATAGATTTTTCACCGCCTACCTGTCCGGGAATCTGGTAGCCGTTATCACGGAATCGTTGTCCAAAATCATTCAATTTCGGGTAAGCTGTGTGACACATATTGCAATTGAAGCTATGCTTGCGCGCAAAAGCAGGTATTGCATTGCCTCGATCAGCGAACAGTAAAAAAATTATTGAAACTAATAATAATGAAAGCAGTACTTTTTTCATGATTCCTTCTCCTTTACTTTGGAAATTCATCCGGTGGTATTGGTTTTTCATTAGCGACTTCCGGATTATTACTTGTAACTGCAACTTTCATAAATGCGACCAGTGCTTCCATTTCACCTTTCGTAAGTCCAAGCGGCACCATTAATGGATCCATGTTACTGTCATCATCTCCGCCGCCACGGTTATAAAATTCAACGAGATCCCAGAGCGTTTGTTCAGAGCCATTGTGAAGGTACGGGGGACGTGAAGCGACATCACGAACCGTGGGTGTTTTGAATGCGCGCTTATCTTTATCATTTTTTGTTACTGCATAACGGCCAAGATCATCTTCCATTGGTTCTTTATTTTTTGCGCCGAGATTATGAAACCTGCCATCGGTAAAATTTGGACCCCAATGACATGCGGTGCAATGACCTTTCCCGTTGAATATTTCAAGTCCTTGTGCTTCAAGCGGAGTCAATGCGGTTTTATCTCCTTTCGCATACCGGTCAAAGGGTGAATCCGTAGTAACAATAGTACGTTCATACGCTGCGATAGCTTTTGCTACCTGGTCAAGATCGATCGGAATTTTTCCGAAGACGGTTTCGAATTCCTCCACGTATCCGGGGATTGAATTAAGTGTTTCCAGCATTTTTTCATGCGTGTTCCCCATTTCTTTTGGATTAATGATAGGACCTTTTGCTTGTTCTTCGAGAGTATCAGCGCGGCCATCCCAGAATTGCAGTGGCATATAAGCTGAATTGGAAACTGGCGGAGCACGGCGTGGACCTACCTGGCTTTTAATGCCGACACTTGTTGGACCTTTATCGGACCAACCCATAGCCGGGTCATGACATGATGCGCAACTCTCGTTATTATCAGCGGATAATCGTGTATCAAAGTAGAGTTGTTTGCCGAGGAGAATTTTCATAGGTGTTTGCGGATTGTCTGGTGGAACGGGAACTGGCGGTAATGGAGCTAGCTTTTGTGGACCTAAAGAATGCACTGCTACATCAGGTAGAGGCGGCGCTTTCCTCGGTGGTTTTTCTTCCGCTGAGACAACAAATACAATAATGCATAACAGCAGCATTATCGATAGCAATTCTCTTCTCATGTTATCCTCCTTGTGAGTTAATACTATATTTTTTCATTACAGAAATTCATCTATCTATTTCATGATTATAGTAAAAAAATACCGTTTTGTAAATATAATAAATAAAGAAGGACACGAAGAATAAAACAAACATATTTATTCTTCGTGTCCTTCGTAGTCTATATTATTTGGGTTCTGATTTTTTTGAGATAGGTTATTTCACATGATGGTAATAGCAATGATCAATGATATAATACTTACACAAAATTCTAATTGTTTTCAGTTATTAGGGGGGGACAATAAACAGGAATGTTTCGATTGAATGAGCTTGAACCAACGGCAGGATGTTGTTTATTATCTGTCTGTTTTTTTACATTTTCTTGTACATAATCTATCATCTCTCCCAATGATACACATTTCTCATTCTTTTTAGGTGCAAGTTTTCCATTCAGCACTTCCAAAATATAATAGGTAAAGACACCATGTCCTTCACCCCATTGAGAACCTTCTCTGGAAGTCTCGCTGCTTTCCGATGCGGTAAATATAGCAAAGCTCGGATCACGTCCATACATATTAAGAAGATAATTATTTGTTGAACCTTGCACCGATAATAAACTAACTCCTCGCAAACCACTCATTACCTCGATAGAAATTGCATGGCATGCATCTATAAATATCATTACATTTTTAGATATTATATTTTCTTTTATTGCTAAACTAATTTCTTGTATACGAATGCCTGTGCCTGAAATATCTTTTAAATTGGCATCATAAGGCATTAGATAAATATTATTGGGACGATCTGGATCCGGGATCGCATGGCAAGCAAAATAAAGATATACTATATCATTTTGAGCGGGTTTCTTTAAGAAAGTTCTTATTTTCAATAATGAATCTCGATTAGCGTTTTTATCAATTAATAATTGAATATGGTCTTTATCAAATTTTCCACATTCCTCCTTTTGAATTGCCGTATAAAATGATTCAGCATCTCGTGCAGCATAATTTAATTTTAATTGAGGATCTTTATAATTTGAAATTCCTACAACAAATGCCCATCGTGTTGAGGTTGCAGATTCAGGAATTGGTGCAGGCGACAAAGTATTTTGATTTTCTCTTGAATCATACGAGGAATTAATTGCAGGTTTATTATCATTATCTATTATTGTAGTCCGAGCGTCTGGAATTGAACCGGAATGTGTGTATTGCTTGTATAATATTTTCCCAATAAAAAGAAATGTTGCTACTAATATGATAATAATAGATAAGCCTAGATATTTGTTAACTTTTGAAGGGAATCGATTTATTTTTTGATTTTTTTCATCATGATTAACTATCTTTTGGGATTCTTTTAATAAATCGTTCTCTAAAGTATTTAAATATATGCCGGAATATGAAAGCTTTTTTTTCGAAGAAGGGCTATCCACTCCAGGGGAAAGGCTTTCAGCATCAGGAAGCTGTAATGCATAATAGAGAATAAGATTTTTGCCTGCCGGCAATCCATCGTTAAAATGCCTGCTTGCTATTTGCTTTCCCCAGGGCAGCTTATTTATAAGATTTTGGATTCCTGTAATTATTTCATTACATTCCTTTTTAGAGGGTGCAGCAACAATAAATCGAGTCAGTTTCTTAAATAAATCTATGCCTTTTTGCTCTAATAATTTATCTTGCCAGGCTAATAGCTTAGATATTAAGATCTCTGTCGATTCAATTATCATTCCAGTTTGAAGACTTGGTGCGATAGTGCCAATAGAATTTGCAGAAGCAGTGGGTGCGAAGATAAAATCTTCCAGGCGGAGAAAAGCTTTATCTAATGCATCTGGAAGATTTTTTAAATCCTTGCCTGATCCTCCTACAAAAAAAACTAATTTGCTTGGGCATTTAGCTTCAATTTCTGATTTTTCCAGCGGCAATGAGATGTCTATTACATCACCTAT
>MFGW01000006.1:19804-20320 GCA_001780385.1 Candidatus Fischerbacteria bacterium RBG_13_37_8
GATAAAATTCTCTGTGTTTCTCTGTGTTCTCTGTGGTTCAATTTTTTTCTTGCTAAAAATGCAAGAATTAAATCAGGAATTGAATTCTTACAGTATTCAGTATTGATTTTTTTGTAATTTCCCATTACTATAAGATTACGATGTCACATCTTGAAAATTTAGAGAATATTCTGCTGTATATACTTGAGGAAACGCCTGCGGAAAAAATGGTCGATATTCTTTACGAACGGCTTAAGCATATGGCAGTGCGTCAATTAGTCCTCAGTGATACGGAGAATTTTATTGCGTATACCAGGTTTTATATTTCCAATATGGAAGAGGTTCAGGAATATCAATTTGAAAATTTTCTTCAAGAATTCATCGAGCGTACATATGTAGGTCTTAGTGATCTGCAATTTCGGCTTCAGCAATTGAATCTCTATCTGAAAGCATTTTTTGAAAAATATAATATCCTAAGTGAAAATAGTCTTTCAGCACTCGAAGAAAAAGTAGAATCAGAAAAACAGCCGACTTTAT
>MFGW01000006.1:20342-21970 GCA_001780385.1 Candidatus Fischerbacteria bacterium RBG_13_37_8
AATCGCAATTATATTAAAATGGATGCAGGGACCCCTTCAAAATTGCCTCTCGTCTCAATTTCGTGATTATGTGCTTTTTATTGCAACTGCATACGGACAGTACAGAACACAAAGGATTTTTACTATTGATTGGCAAAAACCGCAGGTGCCGGCTGAAGATATGAAATTAATAATCCAGGAATATGCTATTTTTGAAAGCGCTCTCCGGGAAGCTATCCAAATTATTCGGCATAATAAAAAAAGGGACTCAACTGATTTACAATATACTACTGAATTTCATCTTATTTTTGAAAGTCTTGAAAATTTAATCAAAACTAAAACAGGAGGAATTAGCAATTCGATCGAAATATTCAAAGATAAAATAATCGTTGCAACTGCACTTATTTATTTTCAGGATGATTTTGTTAAGAAAGATGAAAAATTAAAAAATATCATTCAATTATTTGTTTCCCTCTATATTCAATTCCGTGACCAGCGCGATTTTAAGTAACCACTTCGGGCTTTTGTAAGGTAAATATTTCAATCTCTGTACACGCTTAGGAATTTCTATAAGTCATTAGACTATATAGTTAAATTTACGGTAAGCCGACATCCTGAAGAATGTGCAGGATGCCGGCTTATTTTATTGAAATCTAATGTTTTTACTTTTTCCTCTCAGCTTCTTCTGGTGCTGGCTCCGTCTCCGCTTCTTTAGTATCTCGTTGCCTTGAGCATCGTCCGTCATGCGATTTTTGTACCTGTGCCATCAGTCGATAGCAGTCGTTGTCATATGTCTTTCCATCGCAACCGCAAACTTGATAGATAAGATGATCAGCACAGCCGGCGGGTACTAATTTACATATACCAGGTAAATCCGCTCCGTTGCATGCTTCTAACACAGTAATATCACAATACTGACCTTTATCACAAGGCTGATTGACAATGCCTCCGCACTGCTTCGGACTCGGGATCGTTGTTGTTTTTGCTGGCACTCTGCATTGCCCGTCATACGCTTTTTGTACCTGTGCTATCAGTCGATTGCAGTCGTTGTTATAAGTCTTTCCATCGCAACCGCATACTGGTCGCATATCCGCCGTGCAAGTTCTCGGTAACAGCTTGCATGTGCCCGGTAGATCCGCCCCGTCGCATGAATTTAGAACTGTAATATCACAGTACTCTCCTCTGTCGCAAGGATTATGGACAATACCTCCACACGACTTGACTTTTGGTACGCTTTTTTGATTCTGTGGGATCGGTTTTTGAGTTTGTGCCATCAGTTGTGTGCTGTTGTCTGCTATCATCATAGCACATACAGTAATTACTATTAGCAAACACGCTGATAGCATCCATCTATTCGAGAAAATACATTTAGAAGACCATTTTGTCATGGTAAACCTCCTTTATATTGAATTTGTTTCATATGTATCAAATGTAAATATTCAGTTCTCTCCAATATGACTGAAGAAAGGTTGAGGTTAAGGTTAAGAAAAGCTTATTCATGATTAAGAGAAACCTGACGTGCCGGATTGCGCAATGAGTATAAGCGATTAGTATTTTCTTCTTGGACTGGGGGCACTTCGTACGAATACGCGGCTAATGGACCAGGAAAGAGGTGCAATGGAATTGACTCCTCTCATGGAAGAACCTAT
>MFGW01000006.1:21994-22203 GCA_001780385.1 Candidatus Fischerbacteria bacterium RBG_13_37_8
ACGACGTGGTCAATCTTTCTCAGCAAAAACTTCTCTGACATTTGCTAAGAAGTAGCTGCCTTCAAATTGCCAACGAATCCTATCATATAGTACCCTTGCAACAGTCGTCTTACCTATGCCACCCATTCCGCAAATCCCTATGAAGATTGCTTTGCCTACTTCTTCACCGATATAGCCATTTAATACCTCTAGACGAGAATCTATTCCAA
>MFGW01000006.1:22355-23616 GCA_001780385.1 Candidatus Fischerbacteria bacterium RBG_13_37_8
TATCATTTTTAGTTGCACCTGGAATAACCAGCGCATATTGAATCTGTTTCTTTTTAAAGCGTCCCGTCACCTCATAATGTTCAGCGCCCGTGCATATTTTTTTGAATATCACAGATAACTTATGTTTTTCTGCATCCGATTTAAGTTTTGAAGCTAATTGAGATAGCACCGGCAGTTTCAAAAAGAATTTCACTTTTTCGGTGTTATTAGCTGCAAGCATGTCCAGGACTAACCTGGCTGTTGGATTTTTATCAAGATTTTCTATACTTATTCCTGGAATAATAAGCTTCCAGTTCGATTTTTCCCAATACATTACATGCAGGGGTGATTCTTCATTACTGGGATCATCAATCCATTGAATCCTGTCATCTGAGCTTATTTTTGAAATTTCCTCACTGATCTGCATTATATTTTTAACCGGTAAGTTTGTATCCTGCATACACACCATAAGGTTAACTTGATCTGGAGGAGCCCATAACTCTAATTCGAATAAATCGCCTTCTTTAATATTTTTAATCTTTCCTTCGATAACTTTAGCAGTACTTGAAGTCAAACTGTTCACTGCGATAATCTTAACTCGCACTGGTGCAGAATGAAGCTCGTTTTTTATTTTTGCCAATTCACTATTTTCACCCAGACTAATTGCATACCCTCCCTGCAAAATAACAGTTTCATTATCTTCGATTTTAATTACAGCTACTTGCGTTTTATCTGATGAAACAGCTCGTTTTCCAAAAAGAGCTTTTTGATTCCATTGATCGATATCTTCGAACACCGGTTCCTGAGAGAATCCATTATTTTTCAAGATATCTTTTGTGCGAGCAGCAATTTCTTCAACAGGGGCATTAATATCGCTCGTGCCGAGTGCCTTCAGCAAAGCTACGGTGAAGGCGCCATGGAATTCTCCTTTTTCAGTTTCAATTTCTGATGCAATTTGATAATCCTGAGATGCTGAGATTATGAGAGCACCTTTTTCTTCCGCTCCCGGTACATCTGTAGGATCCTCGACATCAATATTACAGGCAGAAATATTTCTGACCGTGGCAACTCTCGGTATTCCACGCGCTATAGAACCACTATGACAACTATCAAAAATAGCCACAAGCTGTATCTTTTTGGTCTCTATTTCATTAAATATGTTTCCAAGTTCTTTATCGCGTATATCCATAGCTCCTTTATTTGAATCATAGGGAACAATACTTTCATCCTTTTTATCCTCTTCTTTTGATTTAGAATTTAGCACCTGCGAACCATGACCGGC
>MFGW01000006.1:23626-23940 GCA_001780385.1 Candidatus Fischerbacteria bacterium RBG_13_37_8
AAACTAATATCTCCTGCTGCTGCACGTTTTAATAAATGCTCCTGTAAAGTATTTAAAATATTTTCTCGCGTAGCTTCTTGTTCAGTTAATAACACAATGTTTTTTTCTTCAAATCCATATTTTGTCATTAGCATATCTTTCATGCTTTTAGCATCATTAACAGCGCCATTGAGATTACTCCAGGTATTTCGGCACATTCTCTTAGGTTCGGAAGAGGTTATATTTTCTTGTTTCAGAATTTCCTTTTCTGATAACGTCGATAGTTGATAACTGTTTATTCCAATAAGCAATGCACGCCGTGTTCCAGCTAAACT
>MFGW01000006.1:23973-26758 GCA_001780385.1 Candidatus Fischerbacteria bacterium RBG_13_37_8
CATGAGAATAATAACAAATGATGTTTTTATTTTCATAGAGCAGCTCCGATATTTATTGACAATTATAGAAATGAGAAATGCAAAGCTTCCACTAACCTTGAACTTATTTATGCAGGAGCGTATCTTTCACTTTAGAAAAGAGGTCGGTTATTGAATAAGGTTTTTGAAGGAACCGAAAACCACGTTCTTGCAATGCAGACCATTCGGAAGCTTCTTCAAGATAACCGCTTGTAATAATAATTCGCAAATCAGATTTCAGAGCGAGAAGTTGTTCGACGAGTTGTAAACCTCTGGTGCCGGGCAGTACTGAATCAGCAAGAATCAGGTGAAAATTCATGTTTTCTTTTTCGAAAACATCGCGAGCTTCACCAGCATTAGCTGCTTCGAAAACTACATAGCCGTTATCATTTAATGCTTCAGAAGTAAAACTACGCACTTCAGATTCATCTTCAACGAGTAAAATTCGTTCACCATTACCATGCAAATCGTGTAAGGGTTGGCTGACAAGAATGAGCTCTTCCCTCTTATCCTTATCTACAAGCCGGGGTAAAAATATGTGAAAAGTAGATCCTTTGCCGGGTTCACTTTTCACATTAATCCAGCCTTCATGCTGTTTAACAATTCCATAGACGACCGATAAACCAAGTCCGGTTCCCTTCGCTGTATCTTTGGTGGTGAAAAAAGGTTCAAAAATGTGTTGCAAAGTATTAGTATCCATTCCGCTTCCTGTATCTTCAATAGACAAACATGCAAATTCACCGGGACGAGATTCAGGAACACATTTACAGGCAGCAGCATCCAGAGTTACGTTTTCAGCTCTAATAGTTAGTGTGCCGCCATTCGACATAGCATCGCGTGCATTAACTGCTAAATTCATAATTACTTGCTCGATATTTCCTTTATCTGCTTTGATCTGCCAGAGGTTGTTTTCTACACCAGTAATCACGTCTATATCTTCTCCAATAATTCTCTTCAGTAATTTCAGAATATCTTCTATAGTTTTTTTCAGATCGAGTGCCTCATACTGCATCATATGTTTGCGGCTAAAGAGAAGTAACTGACGTACAAGGTTAGTTGCACGCAATGAAGCATCATGTATTTGTTCCATATAATAATACCAGGTAGTGGATTTATCCATTTTACTCTTTAGTAATTCGCTATATCCTTGAATAATCACGAGAAGATTATTAAAATCATGAGCAATGCCGCCTGCTAATTGTCCGATTGATTCTAATTTTTGTGCTTGTAAAAGCTCAGCCTGCATTCTTTCTTTTTCCGCTTCCATACGAATGCGTTCAAATATTTCAGCCTCTAATGCCATGGTTCTTTGTTTCACTTTTTGTTCGAGTTGTTCATTCATTATTTTCAATTCTTCCTGCGCTTTGCTGAGTTCATTGTTTTTTTCCACTGCCGTTTCATAGCTGGACAGAAGCATACTAAGTATTTGCTGGCGCTCAGAATTAATAAGATACTTCTGACCTTTAAAAAATACTTCAACTCCAAATTGTGCCAGTTCAGTGTGGCGAAGCTCCTTGTTTAATAAAATAAAATTAATACGCGTAAGAAGCTCCTTTTCATTATACGGTTTCACGATGAAATTATCTGCGCCGCATTCCAGTCCTTTAATTATATCTTGAGAACTTGAAAGCGCTGTTAAAAGAATGACAGGGATATGCTTCATGCTTTCCGTGGATTTGACCTGCTGACAGAACAAATATCCATCCATTTCAGGCATCATAACATCACTGATAATAATCGTAGGCTTGTGTTCA
Source organism: Candidatus Fischerbacteria bacterium RBG_13_37_8 (assembly GCA_001780385.1). Taxonomy (GTDB): domain Bacteria; phylum Acidobacteriota; class HRBIN11; order MFGW01; family MFGW01; genus MFGW01. Next base: position 25,746 of record MFGW01000006.1, read on the forward strand.
ACCAGAATGGCAAGAGCTTGCATACCATTTTTAGCTACTAAAGTTTGGAAACCTTCCTGTTCCAGAATATGTTGTAATTGGAGAGCTTGAGTAGGGCTATCCTCGACAATGAGAATTTCGATATCGCCATTGATTACCTGTTTCTTCGTATTCATATTACAATACCTCCTTTCTCATTTTGCTTGTCAGGTTTGTAATAGCACTGATAATTTTTGCTGGTGGCAGTACATAGGTAGCGGCTTGAATTTTCACTGCTTCTCCCGGCATACCGTAAATAATCGAGCTCTCTTTATCCTGTGCGATAGTGATCGCTCCACTTTCTTTGAGCAGTTTCAGACCTTCAGCGCCGTCTTTACCCATACCGGTGAGTAATATTCCGAGAGCATTTTTTCCGTATGCATGGGCAACTGAACGGAAAAAATATGACACAGAAGGACGGTGCCCATTTTCCGGTTCATCTGAGCTAAGTATAATTTTATGATGAGCGTCCACTGCCAGATGAAGATCATAAGCGGCAATATATGCATGTCCGGCAAGCATAGTCTCTCCTTGAGCCGCTACATGAACAGGTAAACCAGTTGATTGCGTGAGCCATCCTGCGAAACCTTCGATAAAGCCTGCCGCTATATGCTGAACGATCACTAAGGGTACATTTAGATTTTTTGGAAGCTGGGATAATATGATTTGAATAACCAGCGGACCTCCTGTAGAACTGCCAATAGCAATTAATTGAATATCATCTGGCGCCGTCTCAAGCTTAATATCAATGCCCGGAGAAGTTGGGCGCATTAATTTTTCTTTAGGCCATCTTTTTACAAGCTTGACTTCCGACATCAGTTTAACTGTCTGAATTAATTCTTTAGCCTCTTTTTCATGCTGCGGATCACCAATTCCTCTCGGTAACGGAACAACAACAAGCGCTCCGGCTTCTAAAGCACGAAATGTCGTTGAAACTTCGCTGGTTGATGAACTTCCCGTCACAATGACTATCGGAACCGGCTCGGTTTCCATAA
>MFGW01000006.1:26816-27665 GCA_001780385.1 Candidatus Fischerbacteria bacterium RBG_13_37_8
ATCCGGTTTCTTTTTCTTTACAATTTCGATCGCTTCATCTCCATCACGTGCAGTATCTATTACCTCTATCTCCGGATCTGAACTTAGTATATAGCGCAGAAAATCCCGCACAACCGGCGTGTCTTCTACTATTAATGCTTTAATCATGCTTTCTCTCCATTTTTCATATCAATCTTGTTATAATTTCGAGCAGGTTGCTTTGATCAAAACTGCTCTTAATAATATAAGCATTTGCACCAACCTCGATCCCTCGTTCTTTGTCATCACGGGATTCAAGTGCAGTGACAAGAATAACAGGTAAATCGGAAAGTTTTTTATCCGACCGTATTTTAGCAACCAACTCGAAACCATTCATCCTCGGCATATCAACATCCGAAACAAGCAAATCAATAGTTTCAGTCTGTAGTTCCGTCCATGCATCTATTCCATCAACAGCAGTTTTTACTTTGTATCCGAATGACTCAAGCGTATTCTTTAAAAGAACACGTGCCGTTATCGAATCTTCCACTACTAAAATACATTTTTTTTTCTTTTTTGACAGCCGGTCTTCAACCAAAGGCACTATAACTCCGGGAACATATCCATATGCAGATTTCATTACATCAGCTACATTAATTACAGGAACCACCATGCCAGTTCCTAATGCTGCAGCTCCTGCTATATTTCGTACCCGCGTAAGCTGCCTGCCAAGACTTTTCACCATCACTTCCTGCTCATCCAATATTTCATCGACAAGATATGCAATGCGTTCTTCCGCTAAATTAAGTATTATTATATGCTCTTTTTGCTCCTCTGATACTGTCTTATCATCGCTTCGGACCGGTAATTCAAGGATATCTCTTAATCGTA
>MFGW01000006.1:27678-29118 GCA_001780385.1 Candidatus Fischerbacteria bacterium RBG_13_37_8
ACGTTCTTTGTATTGAATCGATTCACGATTTTCAACCGTTCGAATATCATCCTTTTTTATGCGAAATACTTGCTCAACATGCATCGTGGGTACTACAAATAAATCTTCATTCACTCGAACAGTAATCCCGCGAAATGTTGCAATTGTCAGCGGAAGCCTAATCTTGAGTGTCACCCCCTTTCCCGTAATCGATTCTAAGAAAAGACTGCCACCAAGCTTTTCTACTTTTTCTTTCACTATGGCAAGTCCAATACCCCTGCCGGATACAGTCGTTATAATTGGACTGGTAGTAATCCCGGATATAAAAATTAACGATGCTACTTTCTGTTCATCCATTTGTTGCGCTTCCTGTTTCGAAATGATGCCATGTTTCAACGCGGTTTCACGCACACACTTGATATCTATCCCCGCACCATCATCCGTAATTGTTATCTCAACCTTGCCGCTGTCTCTCGGCGTCACAATTATTGATATAGTTCCACGCAACGGCTTGTTTTTACGTGCACGTTCCTGGGGCTTCTCTATGCCATGATCTATGCAATTTCTTACTATATGAATTAAGGGGTCTTTCATCATTTCTAATATTCGCCGGTCAATCTCAACCTCCATTCCTTGAATCAATAAATTAACATCCTTCTCTTTCTGACGCGCAATATCTCGCACATATTTTGGAAAAATCCCGCTGATCGAAGAAAATGGAAGCATCAATATCTTTTTTGTATCATCAAGCAAATTATCCACTGCTCTGGAAAAAGACCGCTGATTCCGCTGGGCTGTTTTCATTATTTTTGCCAGTTTATTTTCCAACGCCTTTATTACCTCATAATTCCAATCAATAAATTCATCACTGATAATGGAATTTTTCGCAACAGTTGTCCTTTCCAGTCCTGTCAATCCTATGCCATTATGCACCTTCTTCCACGATTGTCTCATGGAAGTAAATTCAATAGAATAGTCCTGCAGATCATCAAGAAGCTGCTCCGAAGCAAGTTTCGAAGTTAATAATTCCTCTATTTGAAAAAGGAGTTCTTCCAGTTTCGCTGTCGATATCCTTACCGTTCCTCCTGTCACCGGTACCTCTTTTCCTGAAACTATAGATGCTGGCTGACCGGTTATCATTTCAGAATCAGGTTTTGATTCCTTTACTTTTTCCTTGTCCAACCGGCAAACAGCTCTCCTCTTTTCTTGCTCCAACTGTACAATAATTTCCATTACGTTTTCTTTCTCTCTCCCATTACTCTCAGTCGCCTGCAATATTATAAGTCGAGAAAGAAAATCTATCGCTGCATGTATCATATCGAATAATTCCGCCGATAATGCAATTTCCCCGCTTTTTATCGCTGCAAAAATACTCTCCAATGATTGACATATAGCTTCAATATTCTTATGATTAACTGAACGAGCTGCACCTTTTAAATTGTGTGCTTCACGAAATACTAC
>MFGW01000006.1:29162-29487 GCA_001780385.1 Candidatus Fischerbacteria bacterium RBG_13_37_8
AAATAACGAGATTGGTAGACATCGCCTCGATATGCTCTTCTGCCTCACTTTTAAATGTCTGGAGAAGCTTTTTTAAAAAATCATTACTTTTATCCATACTAACTCAATGAACTCAACAAACCCGTTAAACTCGAAAAACTCGTTAAACTCATTAACCCGAATATTGATCAGCAAGTTCTTTTAATTTTAGTCCTAACTCGTTAAGATTAGTCGCAGCAGTTTCAACCTGTCTTATGCTTTCAAGGTTCTGCAAGCTCGATTGCTTAATATTTTCCATAGCAGATGCTATCTGATCCATTCCGACCAGTTGTTGGTGGCTCGAGGC
>MFGW01000006.1:29515-33767 GCA_001780385.1 Candidatus Fischerbacteria bacterium RBG_13_37_8
TCGACTATGCTAGAAGCCAGCATACGTATTGATTCACCGCTTTCCATGGATTCTTTCACGCCTGCCTCCACTGCTTTACTGCCTTGTTCTGTTTGCATTACCGCTGTGCTAATTGCTTTTTGAACATCCTGTAAAATCGAGCGAACCTGTACGGTGGATTGTTTTGATTGTTCAGCCAGATTTTTTATTTCCTGTGCAACTACAGTAAAACCTTTGCCGTGTTCGCCGGCTTTAGCAGCTTCAATTGCAGCATTTACTGCAAGCAAGTGTGATTGTTCGGAGATTTCTTTCACCGTGGTAGTTATTTCGCTGATGGCATGACTCTGTTCACTGAGTCTTATAATACTATTAGCGATAGACTGCATTTGTTCACGAATACGTTGCATTCCTTCAATAACCTGTTCTATTGATTTTTTTCCGCTTTGCGCTACTTGCGTTTTGCTTTGAGCATTATCGGAAACATATTTTGCTTTTTGAGCAGAAAGGAGAGCGGTTTGTTTCACTTCATCAACGGTTGTGGTTGTTTGACTTACTGCTGTAGCTGCTTCTGCTGTCCCTGATGCTACTTGCGATGTAGCTGCAAGAATTTGACTGACAGAAGATACAAGCACATTGATCGTTTCCCGTATTTTCCGTAATACCTCATGTACCTTTTCTTCCGCTGTTTTACGTTGCTTTTCAAAAATATCTCTTTGCAATCTTGCATTCAGCACCGGTGCAATATTTTCGCCAATCATTTCAAATACTTTAATGTCTATATCCTCATAGTCTGTTTCTTTGTTGGCAACCTGCAGCAATCCTATAACTTTTCCCTGATGTATCAGAGGCAATGAAATATGCCGGATAATAGCAATATGACCTTCCGGTATAATAGCAGAAGGTTCATTCGAGCAGATTATTCTCTTCTCCAGGATTGCACGAGGCCATGAGCTATTACCCCATATGGCACGTGGAAATATAATGTCCTTTTCCGGCACCTGACATTTGTCCCAAATATGCGGCGTCATCGTGGGAACAACCAATGCGCCTTCTTCATCAATGTAGCCAAAAACTCCAAATTCACTTTTCATTGCCTCAAGAAAAACGTTAAGAACCTCGCCGTACTGTTTATCATCCGGAATTGTCAAAAAGATAGTAGCAATTTTGTTTCTGATTTGCAGTTCTCTTTCGGAGTTTTGCCGGGCATTATTTACTTTTGCCAGTTCCTCAAGTTTTTGCTCTAATTCGCTCTTCGTGTTTTGCAGCTCTTTCACACGCTTCCGCTGAAAAATTAATATAAAATACGAGCAGAGAATAAGGTAAGCTAACACTCGAATCAAATGCCAGAACCACCAGCCAGCATCCCATATTTGAAAGTAGGGAGACAAAAAAAACGCAGCAGCATTAAGCAAGCAAAATAGTGCTAATTGCAGATCTTCCGGCTTGTTTTTATTCCAGTAGCGAATAAAAAAATTAATCGCTGCTATGACAAAGAACGCACCCGCCATTATGTTCATTACTAAAGCAAGAGTAGTAAATCCGCTCTCACTTTCCATTGCCGGTAATGCCGCTGAAAAAGAAAGCGATGCAATGCCGAATACTACTGCTAATGCCGCAACTACCCATGGTAATATTCCAACATTACGGCTGCGAGTAAGCTTATCTGAAAACCAGACTGCGGCAAATAAAAAACCTCCGAATAGGAATGCGGAATTATTAAACCACAAAAAAGTTTTGCCGGGATGCACAGAACTGTGAAATCCATTCAATATCGAGATGACGAGCAAAGCAGATGCGATCAAAATATAATGCGTAATCTCTTTATCCTCCCATTGCTGCTGGTAAAGTAGAATAGCTAAAATAATTCCTGCAAAAAGCGCTATTGTTTCCGCAACTGAGTGCAATCCTATATTTGTCCACTCCAGATTAGCTAATCCATAATTAAGAAAGAGACCTGCAATAATGGGAAGCACAAATCCATACAATATTATGTTCATTATCTTGTATTTTGCATTTATATTATTCATGATCTTCCTCCTTCCTGCTCATTTTTTGATAAGGCTTCGCCTTGATAATTATTCTTTTTCATTGATTTACTTCCTCCTGAATAATAATAGTTTTATCTGAAAGAAGCTTATCAGCATCCAGTATTACCAAGCTATCTTTTGTAATCCCTTTGAGATATTTTTCACGTATTCCCGTAAGTGTCGGTAATGAAGTCTGAATCTCATCAAGTAAGATTGATTTTATCCCTACTATCGCATCTGCAAGAATGCCAAATTCCATTTCATTATTATGTACAATAATAACTTTATCCCATTCTGCCAATCCTTTCGCCGGCAAATCAAAGAATTTTTTTATATCAATAATTGAAAGAATCAATCCACATACATTCATAATTCCCAAAATAAATGACGGCGTGCATGGCAGTGGAGTATACTCCTTTAATGGATACACTTGCTCAATATAAGAAGTCTCTATTCCATAATGCTCATACGAAAGAATAAATTCAAGGATTTCTATGCACGCTTCATCCTTGTTTGCAACCTGCGATTCAGCAGCTAATGCTTCTGTTCGTGCACGCAGTATCTTCTTCCCCTGAACATCGAGTTGCAACACACTATTGATCTTTTCCTTCGATAGTTCATTTCGTCTTCTTCTCTTCACATAAACCCCTTCATTCATTTACCTTCTTCCTGTTTAAACGCAACAAACCCAATAAACTCAATAAACCCGCTAACTCAATAAACTCAACAAACTCGATAAACCCAATAAACTCAATAAACCCGATAAACTCGTTAAAGATTGAATGATTTTTTTTAATTGTCCGGCAACGATTCCTTCAGATTCAGGCACAATTTCTTCTTCGTTCATAGTATCAAGAAGCATTAGCGCATTATTGAAATATTTTTTAGATTCTTCGCATTTTCCTGATCGTTGCAAAAGATTCCCGAGCATATAATGCACAATCACAAAGTTCTGCTTGAGGTAAAGCGCTTGTTTTAATGCCGCTATTGCTTGTTCCATAAGACCCTGTTCCTGAAGAATACTTGCTTTCAGGTAGTATAATGTATGATTAAGCTTATCTGCCGTTATTGCTTTTTCACACCATTCATAGGCTTCAGTAAGTCTGCCAAGATTAGCATGAACTCGTGCCAATAATGCCATAGTAGCAATATCCGGATTCTTTACTCGTATCTCTTCTTCTCCATTTTGACCAGTTTCATCAACCGGTTTAGCTACACTGCTTTTCTCTAACTCAACGTCTTGCACTACCTCCTGTCCGGATACATTCGCAGATAAAGGCTGAAATAAATGCATATCACAATGCAATGAATCAGATACATTTTCATCTTTTTGATTCATCTCCATGACTTTCTGATATAAAATAACACCAGGATAATTCATAGTCTTAAATCGATCAAACAATACATGAGATGCTTCACAGGGACTTACTATTAACCAACCACCTTCTATTAATGATCGATGCAAATTCTGTATGACTCTTTTCGAATGACCCAGCACAAAATACATCAGTACATTACGGCAAAAGATAATATCCACTGCCGTTGCGTTGTTTAATCGTGATGGATAAACATCCTGCGCAAGGTTGTGATAAGAAACAGTTACCATTTTTTTAATATATTTGAGAAGCTCATACCGGTCATCTTTTCTTTTTGTAAAATACCTGTTTTTTATCCATTCAGGAGTATCACGAAATGACCATTCTTTATAGATAGCATTCGAGGTTTTTTTAAGAGCGCGCTGATTAATATCAGTAGCAAGAATACTAATATCCCAGTTTTTAATATCCGGAATAAGCTGGTGGAGTAACATTGCTACCGAGTAAGGTTCTTCACCGGATGAACAACCTGCGCTCCAAATTCTAAGATAACGCCCGTTATTATACCGCTTATGAATTAACTCAGGGAGAATATGCGTTTCAAGAATATCAAATAATTTCTTTTCTCTGAAAAAATAAGTCTCTCCTACCGTAAGATATTCCGCTAACATCTCTATTTGATTTTTAGTAAGAGGCGCTTCAATAAGTTTTTGAATGAATAATTCCGTATCTTCGTATCCGAATTCCTTAGCTGCCGCCCGAATACCGCGTTCAAGGTCACCGCGCTTCTCCGGTGGAAAATTCAAACCCATATGCTCTGCCAAAAATTCACTGAGTTCTTTATATCGCAATTTATTTATTACTGTTATAATTTTAACTCCATTTTGATCGTGGACATTGCTTTATCAAGTAAAGCTTCTTCCCCAAATG
>MFGW01000006.1:33793-37568 GCA_001780385.1 Candidatus Fischerbacteria bacterium RBG_13_37_8
AGGATTAAGCCATCTTTGCTTTTGATCACGCCTTTAACATGCTCCAGTCCGGGCATAATTTTATCTGCTTCATACTTATCTTCCTCTGAAACCTCCATTACTCCAATAACATCATCCACCACCAGCGCAATTTTTCGTTGTAATGCATAGGCTATAATTAAATTATTATCTAACGTCAATGCTTTTTCCGGATAAGCAAATCTCTGCCGCATATTCACTACCGGTATTATCTGTCCCCCTACATTGATAATCCCAATTACAATATCCGGAGCGCTCGGTAATAACGTAATTTCCACCATCGGCACTACCCTCTCTACATATGAAAGAGGAAGCGCACACCTTCGCTCATCAATCAAAAATACAACTATCATAAATAAACCCAATAAACCCAATAAACTCAATAAACTCGATAAACCCTATAGTTAGAGGATCACTTCTTTGACTTTATTAAGAAGCTGATTAATAGTAATAGGTTTCAAGAGAAAGGGCCATCCTTTATTCATAATGGTTTCTGCATCCAATTTCCCATCTGTATAACCACTGCAAAATAATACACGAAGATCATCCTTGCGGGAAAGAAATTCTCTGACTAATTCAATGCCATTCTTGTCCGGCAATACTATATCGCAGAATATTAAGTCAAAATTTCCTTGTTCTATTTCAAATTGCCTGAGCGCTTCAGCAGCATCCTTACACGGAAAAACAACATACCCGCCTTCCTTAAGTACGGTCGTAAAAAATATACGCACCTGATGCTCATCTTCCACGAGCAAAATACGATTGCCTTCACCTGCATGCACCTCCGCACTTTCTATTTCCCGTTTGCTGATAATTTGTCCTTCCGGAAATGCCGGTAAAAAAATGTTAAAAGCACTCCCTTTGCGCGGCTCGCTATATACCTGAATCCAGCCATTATGCTGCTTAATAATACCGTAGATAACCGCTAATCCCATACCAGTTCCTTCACTTTTAGTTGTAAAAAAAGGCTCAAATATATGTTGAACAACATCCTGGCTCATGCCAACTCCTGTATCCGTAATACTCATACAGACATAATCACCCGGCATCGAACCCGGATAAACAGCACAATGCCTCTCATTCAAAGAAATATTGTCAGTTGTGATGAATATTTTTCCTCCTTGTGGCATTGAATCCCTTGCATTAATAATGAGATTTACAATTACCTGCTCAATATTACCTTTATCTCCTTTGATTGACCATAAATCAGAACCAAGATTCATTTCCGTGTCTATATTTTCACCGATAAGACGCTCCAACAAACTCAACATATCATTAATGATACTATTCAGGTTGAGCAATTCATGCGACATCGGTTGTTTACGACTAAAAAGAAGCAACTGTCGTATTAATTTAACGCCACGCATAGAATCTGAATGAATATGTTTTAAATTATTCATGATCGGTTCTTCATCTTTCACTTTTGACATACCAAGCTCAGCATAACCGATTATAGTAGTGAGCAAGTTATTAAAATCATGAGCAATACCACCGGCAAGCAACCCGACCGCTTCTAATTTTTGAACCTGAAGTAATTGTTCCTGCATATGTTCTTTCTCAAGTTCCGTTTTTTTTCGTTGTGAGATATCTTCTACCATTGCAATAAAATGAAGCGGTACCTGATGTTCATCCCGTATGAGAGTAACCGTGGTTGAAGCCCATAAAATATCTCCGTTTCTTCTTTTGTATCGCTTTTCAGTTTTATAATATTGATTAATTCCTTCTTTCAATTTATTAATATTCTCTGCATCTATAGAGAGATGTTCCTCATGAGTTATATCTTTAAAAGTCATGTTACAAAGTTCTTCTTCTGCATATCCCATCATTGTGCAGAAGCTTTCATTACATTTTATAAAGCGGTAATCCAGGTCTGAAAGTGCAATACCGAGCGGACTGTACTGGTAAATTTCACGGAAACGTTCTTCACTTTGTCTGAGTGCTTCAATCGCTTTTCTATGTTCGGTTATATCAATTAATATGCCCATAATAGAAGAGGAGCCTGTTTTTTCATCATACATAAGTACAGAATTTTCCAGCACCCAGATTATTTCACCATTCTTTTTTTTCATTTGAGATTCATAATTAATTATTTGCCCTTTTATATTCAGCAAGCTAAGAAAATCAATGCGTTCATCCTTTGAGAAATACAAATCCCATGCTGAATGAGACATAGCTTCTTGTTGTGAATCATATCCGAAGATATGTGCAAAAGCTTGATTACAGGCAATGATAACGCCATCGAATGTCGTGCAAAAAACACCGGCAAGATTATGTTCAAACAGATGCCGCGAGAGTAATTCCGATTGCGGTGAATCCTCTTGCGAATTCTTACTATTCATTTCCTTGATTTGTTTATCATTCATTTTAATTCTCCTATTTTGCGAGCATTTCCTAACGGATTCTTTATCATTGTGAGTTTATAGGGTTTGTTGAGTTTATCGGGTTTATCGAGTTTATAGGGTTTCTTGAGTTTATTGGGTTCATTGGGTTTGTTGAGTTTATAGGGTTAACCCAATAAACCCAATAAACCCGATAAACCCAATGAACTCAATAAACTCGTTAAACTCGACTGCATACATATTGACAAATCAGTTCGATACTATTATAGTTAAATAGGTAGCACATAATAGCGCATTAAGGGGTTAAGCATTGAATATAAAAAAGGTGTGTTGCTATGCATTTCTACCCCGCAGCTCATTTTACAGTATCTATCATTTATCTCATCATTGGTATATACGTTCTTTATGCCAATCCAAGAGCTCGTCTTAATAGAATTTTTTTCATTCTCTGCTTTGCGTTCGCAATATGGGCATTCTCGGATGCTTTATGCATCGGCGCCGATACAAAACAACAAGCTTTTTTATGGCATCGCATCGGTTCATTCGGTTGGATATTTGCTCCCGCTCTCTTACTGCATTTCTTCATTATTTTAAGCACCCATGACAGCATATTCAACAAATTCCGTTATTATTTATTCCTTTACCTTCCCCCTGTTTTTCTGCTCTGGAGAGAAGTTCAAGGCAGTTTCATGGTGGTTGATTATTCACGCGTTGCATACGGCTGGAAAGAAGTTATCAATACAAAATCTTTCTTGACTTACACGTATGATCTATATTATCTGCCTTTTATTGCTGCCGGTTTCTGGTTGGTACGAAAATGGAGTAAATCTTCACAGCATCCTGCAATAAAAAAACAATCCGGCATAATTTTTATCACTGGCATTATTACCGTTATCTTAGCTTTCATTGTTAACCGATTATTACCGCTGCTGAGCATTAATGCCACACCTCCGATGGCTTCCATCATGCTTCTCATCTGGATTGGCGGTATCTGGTACTCTATCGCAAAATACAGACTCATGGTCTTGACACCGTTCAGCGCTATGCCAAATATTATGAAAACCATGACTGATGCCGTTCTGCTTCTTGATCCAGATAAAAAAATATTGTTCGCTAATAAAGTAACCGAACATATTTTTGAACAACCTGTTAATTCCTTGAAAAATAAACATATCAGCGAGTTATTTCCCGGCGAGAAACTATTCGAAGAATTGGATATGCATGATCTTATCAAAAGCTGTTCCATTCAAAACGAACAGATCATTCACCGTATTGATGAAACAAACAGCATCTTTTTAAATGTCTCTGCTTCCTGCATTTATGATGATTACGAACAACCTATCGGCATAGTAGTTATTTTGAGGAATGTAACGGAAATAAAAAAAGCAGAGGAACAATTGCTCTTCCTGGCAACTCAT
>MFGW01000006.1:37579-38093 GCA_001780385.1 Candidatus Fischerbacteria bacterium RBG_13_37_8
CGGTCTTCCCGTACGTTCGTTGATGAATGACCGGCTGCGTAATGCTATAGCACGCGCTCGCCGGTATGAACATATAATTGCTGTTCTTCTGATCGATCTTGATGATTTTAAAAAATTTAATGACACGCTTGGACATGCAATCGGTGATATATTATTGCAGGAAATTGCGCGTCGGCTCCAGCATAATTTGCGTGATTCCGACACCGTTGCGCGCATAGGCGGTGATGAATTTGTCATTATTCTCACTGATATCTTAAAACTCGATGATGTATCTACAATCGCTTCAAGAGTTCTCGATTCCATCAATAAACCGTTGCAATTATCAACGCAAATCGTACGCCCTTCAGCGAGCATCGGCATTAGCTTATTTCCCGATGATGGTAATGAAATTGAAACGCTCCTTAAAAATGCTGACATGGCTATGTACCGTGCGAAACAACTCGCAAAGAATAATTATCAATTTTATTCAAACGTGAAAATGGGAGGTTCGCCTTCTTCTCACGGCTTGATAAGC
>MFGW01000006.1:38124-40196 GCA_001780385.1 Candidatus Fischerbacteria bacterium RBG_13_37_8
AATTCGAATTATATTATCAGCCAATAATAGACCTGCATACGGGAGATATTGCCTCATCAGAAGCCCTTCTCCGCTGGCATCATCCACAAAAAGGCATGGTGGCACCCATGGAATTTATACCGGTTGCTGAAAAAACTGGCCAGATAATTCGCATCGGTGAATGGGTGCTCAAAACTGCCTGTCGGCAAAATAAAGAATGGCAAAATTCCGGTCTGCCGCCGCTGCCGGTCGCCGTTAATTTCTCGCTCCGTCAATTCCAACACGAATCTATCCTCGATTATATCGTTCAAATACTGAAAGAAACCGCTCTTGAACCTCAATACCTGCATATCGAAATTACCGAAAGCACCGCTATCAGCGATATCGATCGTATCGGTGAATTATTAAGAACTTTGCATGAAATGGGTATCATGATTATCATCGATGATTTTGGCGCCGGCTATTCATCACTCCGCTGGCTGAAACGCATTCCCGTCTATGCGCTAAAAGTAGATCGCTTCTTTATCCAGAATATTATCGATAATCCGAACGATATTGCGATAGTCTCCAGTATTATTTCCATGGCGCATAGCCTCGGTCTGCGCGTGATCGCAGAAGGCGTCGAAACACAACAACAACTCGAACTGTTGCGCGACCTCGAATGGAAAAAACTCTTTCATACTAAATGCGACCTCGCTCAAGGTTTCTTGATCGGAAAACCACTCCCCGCTTCTCATTTCCAAAAAATCCTCTCTTCCAAAAAATATTCCCAGGGCTAAAGCCCTGGGCTAATTTCGCTATTTCATATTCCCAGGGCTAAAGCCCTGGGCTAATTTCCCGAAAAACTCTTATATGCCGTCACACCACCATACATTCACATTATTATCACGCAATCGTTGACATAATGCCTTCGCATCACTTACTCTCGCTTTCTTTATATATAAATCATACAATTCTCTTGCAATGCTAATATCCGCTGGTTTCTTTGCATTCAGTTGTTCATAATACTGGATTGCTACTTCATAATCGTACATCAGTTCATGTAATGAACCAGCTTCACGCAAAAACACATCATTATCCGGTTCTATCTTCAGCGCTTCCTGCATAAAACTCACTGCCGGTGCATAATCACCTTTGTTTTTATAATAGAGCGCTTTTGCAAGATAACCCCATTGTTCCGTGATTTGTTTTTCCTTCAGATAATCAATAATAGATTCGCATACTTCCTGCTCATTTCGAGCAAGCGCTTGCTTGAATAGTGTTAACATAATCTGATGAGCGCCATCACGTTCTTCGGCTCTCGAAGCATGTGCAAAAGCTTTCTGCAAATCACCTTCAAGAGAATAATAACGCGCAAGTCCTCCATGAGCATGCGCATTGTAATAATCCACTGCTATTACGCGCTCGTAATATATGCGCGCAGTAGTATTCATCTTCAGGTTCAGAAGCGCATCCGCTATCCGTAGAATAAATGAATTATATTCGACTGAATTCAGTTCGTATTTATTGCCGGCGAGCTTCATCACTGCGCTAATCTCATTCGAGAAACTCCGGCTATCTTTCCTGTAAATATAATATTGCGCCATCAGCCACCGGTATGCAGCATCTTCTTTCCCATTTTCCTGTAATGCATTCAGCAGTTTATACGCGCCATCGAGTTCCTTAATGTTCAGTAATTCCTGTATGATTTTTAATTGTTGCTCATAAATCCCCGCATCGAATGCTTTCTCGAGCACTTCCGCTGCTTGTCTATTATCTTTTCGCTTGCTATAAAAACGTGCAAGGTGTATCAAGCCATCATAGGTATCCGGTGTGACTAACGGTGCATATTCCGGATTCAACCTCGCCAATCGCTCATAGATAAGCGGCAGGTTCGCATTATCAAGTTCCGCTGCTTTCTTAAAATAGTCGATGCTTTCATCCACCCTGCTATACGTAGCATGAAACATTGCCAGCGCAAGCCATGCATCATCTTTCGCTGGATATATATAAGCAACATCTTCGAGCAATCGCTGCACCGCATCCGGTTCGTACCCATTGCGCCAGATTAATAGCGCTAATTCATACCGGCTGCGATAATCGAGCGGATTGCA
>MFGW01000006.1:40221-40566 GCA_001780385.1 Candidatus Fischerbacteria bacterium RBG_13_37_8
GCAAAATATATACTCCCAATCCTGTAACTACAATTACGCACAACATCCTCTTGCGTAACGCGGTTCCGCTTTTTTTGTTATTCACAAAACGCGCATCGCGCTCTGTGCGTATCCGTTCAACGCGCTCTCGCGCATCTACTTTCATAAAAGCGAAGATCAATCCGACATAGACAGCAAGCAGAACAGCATTTGCCGGTGTCTGTAACGGAAAATCAAAAAATGAATGCAGAAGAATCGCTGCCGTACCTGCTACCATGCCGAGAACCAGCGCTCGCGTCCTCGAATGTACCTGCCACGGATACCGTATTACCTGCCGGTAAAATAATACAATCACCGTCACAAGCA
>MFGW01000006.1:40605-41975 GCA_001780385.1 Candidatus Fischerbacteria bacterium RBG_13_37_8
ACACATCATTATGCGCCGCCGTGTATTTCACTGTCGCAAAACTTTTGTACCGTAAAAAAATATGACTGAACGTCGCCAATCCTGAACCGAGCACCGGATAATCCGCAATCGCATCCGCACTATCCTTCCACACTGCCCACCTACCCATCGGGCTTTCCCATTCATGCGGAACGTTCTTGAACCGCTCCACTATCGGATAATAGCCAATATAATACCCTAACCCAACTAATCCAATAAACACAATTAACACGATAAATCCCGCGCCGAGCGGTCGCGCTCGGTAACGATATAATATCAACAACACCGCAAAGGCAAGTATCGTGCTCACAATTCCTGCTCGCGAAAGCGAAAAAATCTGTCCGGCTGCCATCAACACAAATAATATGCTCATGTACGACGCTAATCCACTGCGATGCTGCATGAACGACACCGCCTTCGCCATGCCACTCATATGCCGTTGACTGCTCTCACGAATATGATAGTACAACCAGGCGCCAAATACCAGCAATACCATCCCTAAAAATGCCGAATAATGGTCTCGATTCACAAATGTCCCGCCTACACGCTTCATCTCATATCCAAACCAACGCTCCAACAACGGCTTGCCCCGTAAATAACTGCCCAGATATACTAATGCCTGCACTACCCCAGATATCACCACCCCCGCTAATATCAACCGTATCTGCCACTTCTCTTTAATCACCAGCATCAACGACAGACTGATCATTCCCATCGCCATCAATAACAGCAACCGGTACCAACTCGCATACGAATATACCGAGACCGCGCCAAAGCGAAGATGATCCTTCCTCTCCGCCACCATTCGCACATCTCGTATATTCAATCTCGCTCTTTGTTCCAATAGTACGCTCTCCCCTCCTTGTGTCAATATTTCTTCACTATCACCCCTCCTGTCCTGTTCATCAATCCATTTTATAATAGTATTCAAATACGGCGCCTTCGCCATCTCCCACATCACTACACTCTGCGGCGATACACTCCTCACTACCGCCCGCGGTAACGGCATAACCTGCATTATCACTACTACCAGCATCCCCACCACCGGTATCATAAACCGCACACGCACTTTCGTAACACCATTCCCCCTCTCCCGCATATACAATACCACCGCTATCCCCATCATCACCGCCGCCCCTATTTCTATTAATAACACCGCATCCGGCAACACTCCCCCAAATACCACCGGCACTAACACCACCATCCCTATTATTATAATAAACAATATCACCCGCATCATTTTCTCTTAACCCAACGAACCCGTTAAACTCAATAAACCCAACAAACCCAATAAACTCGTTAAACCCGACAAACGCTTTACCCAACCATGAATCCAAATATTATATTATCCA
>MFGW01000006.1:42016-50287 GCA_001780385.1 Candidatus Fischerbacteria bacterium RBG_13_37_8
ACCAAAATGATTCGCAAGACCGGAATCGCAGAGGTAAATCTTACGCGCTTTTCTGATTTCTGTATCTTTGCCTCTGCTGAATGGTGTGATTGTTTTTATAAAATACGTTCCTTCAATAAAATTGATATATTCATAGAGTGTAGGTCTGCTAATTCCAAGTTCAACTGATAACTTCTGTATATCTAAGCGAGAACCTATCCGCTGAATAAGAAGCAAAAGAAGATCGCGAATCTGATTATTTCTCCTGAAATCACCAAGTTGCAGAACCTCGAGTTGGAAAAAAGAAGTAAAAATTTCTTCCAAAGCCATTTTCTTCTCTTCTGTGCTATTTTTTAAAACCACACCAGGAAAACCGCCAAATAAGAGATATTCATCATATAAAGGTGCAATAGTATCAAAGATTACTTTAGAAATGTTTCCGGTCATCGGAATAGTAAACTGAGCATCCTTAAATATAAGAAATTCCTTAAATGTCAACGGATAAATTTCAAAAATAAATTTTCTTCCCGCAAGAGATTCTGAGAATAGATTCTTGAGATAAAAACTAGCGGAGCCAGTGAGAAAAAACTTAATCCCGTAATGATCCATAAAGTATTTAACAACTGAAGGAATATTTTTGCCAAACTGAATTTCATCCAGAAAAACAAACGGTTTCTGCGCTAAAGATAAGCCAAGTGTTTCGAATGTCAGCCTTACTTGTTCATAGTTAATTTCCTCAAAATATTTTCTATTAACAGGATTTTCGAGGTCAAGGAATAATTTATTTTTTGAATTAATTTGTTCATATATATGTTTCAGCAGGGTAGTTTTACCGGTTCTTCTCATTCCGGTGATAACGATAGCTTCGGGTGATTCCAGGTATTTTTTTATCTGTTCGTAGATCGTTCTTGGTTTAATCATAAATATATATTACATAATATAACACTTTTTGTCAAGCATACTTTGCACAAAACCTCTCCAGCCCAACAAACCCAATAAACTCGTTAAACTCGATTAACTCGAAACAAGCGCCTGAAAATCCGCATCATCATACAAAAATGTAAATTCAATGCTCTCTTTTGCCTCTTTTTTAAAATTACTATCCAGTTCAATTGCTCTCTTTAAAAACATTAGCGCTTTTTTCTTTTTTTTCCGAACAGCATATATCAGCGCCGATATATACCATGCTTGTTTATTGTCAGGTGCTATCTTTATTATTTTTTCCATTTCTTTTAATGCTTTTCTTTGTTTATCGAGCTTAACATAAACTATGCCTCTAATAAGTCTGGCTGCCGTATAATTCACGTCCAACCTGATCGCACAATTAATATTATTGAGCGCATCTAAATATTTTTTAAAATGCATATCAATTTCTGCTTTAATCAGCCACAGTTCTTCATTTAAAATGTCTTCTTCCAGCAGCTTTAGAATAATTTTATTAGCTTCTATTTCTTTATTCAGGTTTTTCAGCGCATTCGCCTTCTGAACGCTAATTTCAATATCATCAGGTTTAAATTTAAGGAGAACATCGCACACTTTAACCTGTTCGTCAAATAGCCCAGCTTTTTCCAGCGCTATTCCTTTTTCTGACCATGCGCTTATCATATCAGGCATTAAACCCGTAGCACGATTAAGCGCTTTAACCGCTTCTCCGTATTTATTTATATCAATTAATATGCGCCCTTTCTGCAACCAGAATTTAGCAGAATCAGGATGAATTTGTATGCATTTATCTATAGCAACTAAAGCTTCTTCGTATCGTTGCATATCCACAAGAAATAAGCTTTTATCATATATATAAGTGCAATTCTTTTCATTTAATTCTATTGCTTTATTAATATCAGATAACGCTTCTTCAAACTTTCCGAGCTGCATCAGTGCAAAAGCTTTCGCATGCCAAAATTCACTTTCATCCGCATCCTGCCTTATCGCTTTTTTTGATAAAATTCAAGAGCCTCTTCATAACGTTCTTCTTTAAGCAATATCTCTCCTTTTTCACACCATGCATCTATATGTTCCGGCTCAATCTCAATTACTTTGCTAAAAGCTTCAAAAGCAAGCTCGGTTTCTTTTAATCGCAGCAACACCTGCGCTTTATAAAACCAGGCGCCGGAAGAATCAGGTTCTTCTTCTATTATTTTTTCATACATATGCAATGCTTCATGCAGTTCCCCCATTTCCTGATAGCAAAGTCCTTTCACCGCTATAAAATAAAATTTATCAGCATCTGTTTCAAGCGCTTTATCGATGGTACCGAGCGCTTCTTCATATCGTTGCAATACCTGCAACGTCATTAATTTGCCCTCCCATCCTTCAAAGTAATTATAGTCTAAATCGATTGCCTTATTAAATTCATGCAATGCTTCTTCAAACTCACCTTTGTCAAACAACATACGTCCCTTCTCTGTACACCGTGCAGCATTCATTACAATTTTCAATTTCTTCATTTTCATTTTTCCTTTGCATATTACCATCACATCATTTTTAGTTCAATCTCTTTCGTGCTGCCAATAAATTGGTTTCGCACCGCATAGTATTTACCTTGCGGGCGACCAAGCTACCTCATTCCTTTGGAATCCCTGAATAATGTAACCCATGCGCCAACAGCTATAGGTATCACAAGTTTAATAAACCCAATAAACTCCCTAACTCAACAAACTCGTTAACTCGTTAAACCCGACAAACTCTAAATCTTCCCCTCTTTTTTCATTCTTTCTATTAAATTTTCTACCGTTTCATCTTTAAACAATTCTCTTCTTAGTGTTGTATAATCTCCTTCTCCTTTCTCATACTGTAAAAGAAACCTCAATGCTCCTACAAGTCCCAATTGGTTTTTTAATGCCTCCCACCCAGCCCTTTGTATCTCTATTGGTGTCAATTTAAAAACCTGACTCATATTTTAAACACCTCCTTAGAAACAAATTCCATTAAGCTTATTATTTTAACTTTTAATTTCTCTTCGTTGATTTTTCCTTTATGCACCAGAATGTCATCACATGTTACAAAATAATCAGCCTTTGCTGCTTCTGCACATGCAATGTGTAATGCATCCATACCCATTATGCCATATTTTTCAATTTCATCAGCTCTTCTTCCTAAATCTGCAGAATAATAAATATATTCCGTTGCTACCCTCAAAAGATCATAAATTTTATCCTTACGCTCAATAAGCGGATTTTTACTATTTTCATCTTCTAACACAAAAGAGTTGATAGTGGTAATCTCTTTATCAATAGCCTTTGATAAAATAAATAGAAATTCCATACTTTCTATTACAATTCTCGGCTGAAGTTGATCATCAAAGGGTCTGTTATAAACACAAAGATCTAAATAAACTTTCATCCTGCCTTTGTCATCCTCCACAAGATTTATTCCTGTCTATCAAAAAAAGCCCGTCTTGTAATAATTCTATGAAATCACAGACGGACAATTCCACAATTTGCCTTGTTCGTCCAAAATTATGTAGATTTCTTTGAAAGAACAAGATAGGCGCCTCACGTTTTGAAATAAAACCTGGTTCTAACTTATTACATTCGTGAATGCTAACTAATTTTTCACCTACCGTTATTTCATATTTTAAAGCCATAACCAGTTTCTCACTGTATTATCTTAACGTAAGAATTTTCTCAAGTCAACGATGCATTGTATGCCACAAAAACACTTAATCACAAAATATCATACAAGCTACAACCCAATAAACCCAATAAACTCTAAGGAACCCGATTGTTGAGCACATACAAATTGGCAAAAGGTGAATAACTACAATTTTATTTCAATCCCTTTACTTCTTATTTCATATATTAGAAGTTTTATGAACTTTTCTATCTTAATCATAATTTCTTTTTCAACCATTTATAGACCTCCATGATTTCTTTTAATTCTATAGCAGTAAAATTCTTTGTACATTTTGAATAAAAATCTTTTGTTTGATCCGGATAACGAGCTTCTATATGAAACTCCATGAATTTAGCTAACTTTCTCATGCTGTCTAGCCAGTATTGAATTGTCTTCTTCACATTAAATTTCATCTAATAAAAAAACCCTTCGTCACATCATATCACAAAAATTAGCAAAGTCGAACTGCTCGCTTCGGGTGCATCTAACCTTGAACTGCCCGCTCTTAGCGAGCTTCTTGTCATTGTAAGCATTCCGAAGCAAACCCGAAAAACCCAACAAACCCAATAAACTCAATAAACCCGTCAAACTCTATCAAAACTTCTTCTCCCTTGTTTCCCACTTTCCTCTGATTATTAATAAATTCAAATACAATAGGATATCTCTCTCTTGCCTGCTATTTCCTAATTTTTTTTCTTAACATAAAAATTTCCTATTGCTAATCCATCAAGTGCAGAATGTGTAAAAGTATAAATTGCATCTTCAGGACTGCATGCAATTGCTTCACCATGTAAATTGAATGATGTATTGAGGATACCTCCCACTCCTGTTATTCTTTTGAAGGTCTTCAATAATTCATAATATGAAGGATTCCAGTCTCTTCGAACAATTTGAGGTCTTGCAGTAAAATCATATGGATGCAATCCTGCAATTAAATCGGTCTTAGCTTTTTCCTTGGTAGGGAATGCCATAATCATATAAGGCGAATAATAATCTTTCGGATTTTGAATATAGTCCTTCTCGCATTCATCCATAATGCTCGGAGCGAACGGCATCCAGAAATCACGGTTTTTGATTGCTTCATTAATCTTCAAAATTATATCTCTATTCCTCGCATCAGCAAGGATGCTCCTGTTTCCTAATGAGCGTGCTCCCCATTCCATTTTATTTGCAAATCGAGCAACCGCCTTTCCTTCCGATAACTCCTTTGCAATGCATTCTTCTATATGCTCAATTTTCGTATAGGTAAGATCCCTTGCATTTTTATTCAATGCTTCTTGTATCTCTTCTTCGCTGTATTCCGGACCAAAATAAAGAGGTCCAATAGGATCTATCTTAGTACAGCCAAGCTCAACACTTTTAATAATAGCTGCACCTATCGCAAGCGATTCATCTCCGCAGCTTGGAAGAATGAAAAGCTGCTCTATTTCAGGAATGTCAAGAATTGCATTGTTAGCTTTAACATTCATGAATACGCCGCCAGATAAAACAACCTTCTTGATTCCTGTGTGTCTCACGCAATTACTTATCCACTCAACAAGGATATTTTCAACTAACATCTGTGCGGCTCGTGCAATATTATCAAATCGATGCCCGCGCAGAATATTTTGGAAACGATCTATATACCTCCATTTCCAACATCCAGATGTGTTTTTGAAACTCATTGGAGAAGAGCCATTCACATCGAAAAAGCTTTCAAATATACGCAATGTTTTTTGAGCATGCTCTTCTTTGGCATAAGGAGCTAATCCCATAACTTTATATTCATGCGACATGGGTTTCATTCCAAGGAATTGGGTTATCTGGGTATAAAATTCTCCAATGGAATTATAATTGGATATTTCCTGAACTCTTTTAATTTCATTGCCTTTCGCTATATTTACTGTTGCGCATACAGCATCACCCGAACCATCGCAAGTAATAATTAGATTGTCATCGATACCAAACCAGCTTAAATAGTGAGCCGTAACCGCATGCAAATAATGATGCTCATAAAATGTTGGTTCAGAGTTCATTCCCAGTTTGCTAAAACAAGATTTAAATTTGGCACGATTCCTGAGCGAACCAATTATCTTTTGTGCCGGAGCTACCCACATATCAGACTGAAAGAAGGACTCTGGTATGAAAGAAGTTGCTGCAGCAAATATCCTCTTTGATATATGCGGTGCGTTATAGGAGTTTGGTAATGTTGGTTCCATCAATCCAACAATTCCTATGCCATCTATCTGATTAGCTTTAATACGAGCCATTTCCATGCACTTCTGAATTGCTTTCTCTGGAAAGCCTCCATATTCTTTAATTCTATTCAATCGTTCTTCGGAAATGCAGGCTAATATCCTGCCATCACACATTAAGCATGCGGTAGCAGTATGACCATCATGAATTCCTAAAGTAATCATAAGTATTTTATTTTGAATTATTCAATATTGTTAAGATACGTTCTGAAGTTTTCCCGTCCCATAATTCCGGAACTTTATGCTTTTTCCGAAAACCATTTTTAAATCTTTCATAAGCTTTCATAATTGTTTCGTAGGTAGTCCCTACCAATTCATTAGTTCCCTGCTTAATTGTAACAGGTCTTTCTGTGTTTTCTCGTATTGTGAAGCAGGGAATGCCTAATACTGTTGTTTCTTCCTGAATGCCTCCACTATCAGTAAGCACGAGCGAGGCATCCTTCCATAATGCAAGAAATTTCAGATAGGACAGAGGCGGCATAGTTTTGATATTGGAGTCTTCTATAAGATTTCTTAATGTAAATAATGAAATATTCTTCTCTGTTCTTGGGTGAACCGGAAAAAACAAGGGCATATCTAATGATATCTGTCGCAAAGCTCGAAGAATTCCGCTTAACTTTTCTTTATTGTCCACATTTGATGGTCTATGAAGCGTAACAATAGCAAATGATTTTGGCTGATTATTCTCGGGCTTAGTGTTCTCGATCATCTTCAGACCCAGGAAGAGGGTATCAATCATGATATTTCCGACAAAGAATATGCTTGATCTTGCTTTCCCCTCCTTCTTCAGATTACTCACAGCGCTCTTCTCGGAGGCAAAGAGATAGTCTGAAATAGAATCGGTGACTATTCTGTTGATTTCTTCCGGCATGCTCATATCTCTGCTTCGCAAACCAGCTTCCACGTGAGCAACTTTAATATTCTTTTTTTTTGCAGTGATTGAGCATGCAAGAGTAGAATTAACATCTCCAACTACGATAGCAAGATCGGGATGTGCTGAACTGCATATTTTTTCAAACTCTACCATAATGCGCGAAGTTTGTTCAGCATGACTGCCGGAACCGCATCCCAGGAAATAGTTTGGCTCCGGAATATCCAGTTCCTCAAAGAATGACTTTGACATATCATCGTCATAGTGCTGCCCTGTATGAACTATTTGGCACTGTATATCAAACAGGCCTTTTCTTAATTCATGCACTAATGGTGCAATCTTCATAAAATTAGGTCTTGCCCCGGCTATGAGAAAAATCTTCATTGAGAATTAATACTTTATAATTATGTTTTGTTATCTTAATTTCGATTATTAACTTTATAAAAAACAAATTCTTTAATGAAATAAAGACCATAACGAAAAATAAGACCTGCTCTGCTTTTATCATAAATACTGCGAGCTAGCCATTCAATCCCCATTTTCTGAAAGACTTGTGGAGTTCTTTTCTTTTTACCTGCCCAGATATCGAAGGCACCACCAACTGTTAAAGCAAAATTCACATTGAGTTTACTGAAATAGTCATGAATAAAATATTCTTTTTGTGGAAGACCCATTCCTACTAATAATATATTAGCGTTGGAACTATTAATTAGATCTCTAATTCTTGGAACTTCTTCATTTCGAAAATAGCCGTGATGAGAACCGGCAATGCAGATTCCATTATATTGCTTTGCTATATTATTAATGCATAGATTGATGTTCTCAGGCGAAGCCCCTAAAAAAAACAATCTCCAATTATTTTCTTTCGCCTGTGCTAATACATCTTCAGCTAAATCTATGCCGGCAATCTTTGTTATATGTCTGTATCCGGCGCGTTTACAAAGCCAAACAATAGCTATGCCATCAGCAATAACCATATCTGCTCTAAGAATTACTTCCCGAAGTTTTGCATCCTTCTTTGCCATAATATACTTACTTAGATTTAGAGGTATGCAGTACGATTTATTGTGATCGATAATATTTTTTGAGATGTTATTAATCAATTCTTCTTTATTTGCTGGATTGATTTTTAAATATCCTAATGGAAGTTGCTCAATCATTAATACTCATTAAATAACCGGTAAGAGCATGAAAAGCCCATGCCTGTGACCACCGCATATAGGGTATAGTGATTTTATAAAATCTTCTTTTTTGAAAATAGAAATATCCTCTTTCATCATGCATATTATTTAGCATCCAATTGACAAGAATTGCTGTAAAGTCTTTATATTCTTTTCCCATCAAAGAAAAGAATACAATCGACTGTGCAGATGAGTGTATATCGATAGGATAGATCTTGTCATGATAATATTTAGGTGTTCCATCAGAAAGAAAAAAATGCTGTTTGTAAAACCGGATACCCTTTTGAAATGATTCTTCATATTCTTTTGCAAAACCCAACTGGATGAAATATAATAAACTTTGCAGATTAAAACCGGTATGAAAAGAATCAATCCAGCGCTGAATACTAGT
>MFGW01000006.1:50332-54374 GCA_001780385.1 Candidatus Fischerbacteria bacterium RBG_13_37_8
ATAAGCAAGGCTGCTAAGTGCAGTATCTTTAAGACTATTCTCGTTTGTATATGCAAATAGTCTTATAAGAAGAGATGCTCCTAATAGATTCGCATTATGAACAGCAGTATTATCAATTGGAGTATAGCTGAAACAAAATGCATTGTTCCCATTTGTTCGATTTAGATTATTTAAAATGAAGTCCTTTATAGAAATAGCAATTTCGAGTGCCTGAGTATTCTTTGTATATTCATAAGTATCAAGCAAAGCATGCCCTATAAATGCCGAATTAACTATAGTTGGTGTAAATTTTGGGACAAAGAAAGCCCGCGATTGCCAATCAAAATTATATCCCCAACAATGTCCTGAATATCCGTTGCTTCTTAATTTTCCAAGTAACGTCAGTAATAAGTCAATATTTCGCAAATATTCTTCTTTCTTTTCAATTAAGAATAACTTAGAATATCCCCACAAAAATAGCCCAAGGCCTTTAGAATTATAATCCTTATCGATCCCGAGAACTGTTCTTAAGTTCAAGGGAAATCTCTTTAATACCTGGATAAAGACAATCCTTAAGAATTTTTTATTTATAGACATTGCTTTGAGAATAGAGCTGTTCAATGCATCATAGGGATCGTACCCTCTATATTTTTCCTTCTCTATATATGTCATCAACAGCTTAAGATTGGCTTTTGTCTGCATTTATCACTCTATTCTTATGTTTTTATTATTTTGCAGTGACTCAATCGTTTTGAACGTTGCACGAGTAACTTTACATACTTCCTCAAAAGTAATTGGTGAAGGATTTGCTCTCTTTACACAATCGACATATGTCCTTATCATCTCTTTCTGTCCTTTATCCTGAAAGAATAAGCCCTTTTTGAACTTTCTACCTTTCTCATATAACTCAAGCTTTTTGAAATCCTTCAGCAATGCAGTTACTCCTGATTTATATACTTCAATATATTCCTTAAATAAACTCTTTGAGCCATTTGAGTAATATGCAATAGTTCCGATGGAACCATTCTTGAATCTGATTATTATGCTCAAAGTATCATCAAGGTTCATTGGATCTGGTAAGCTCTTGGCAAATACTTCTACTGGAACTGAACCATTTATAAAAGTCAGAAAATCAATAAAATGGCAGACCTCACCTATTATCCTTCCTCCACCAATATCTTTATTCTGAATCCATGAATCCGCCGGAATAGAACTAGCATTGATTCTATAAATTATTGCCATAGGTCCTTCACCCACGTGTTTTTTTAGTGCTTTTGCTAAGGATGAAAAGCGGCGATTAAAACCAACCATAAGAATCTGACCTTTCTGGTCTTGCTGATTTGGTATTTTCACCTGGTTCGCTTGAGTATAAACATCAATAATTTCATCCAATTCTGTTTCGTTGATGCATAAAGGTTTCTCAACAAAAATATTTTTTCCTGATTTAATAGATTTTATTACATACTCAGCATGAGTATTGTGCCGGGTCGCTATAAAAACCGTATTAATTTCATTAGTTTTGAAAATATCATCTTCGTTAGACGTGCAAAATTCAAATTGATACTTCTCTGCAACGGTTCTGGAGCTTGTTCCGGTTGATGTCATAATTCCTTTCATTATTACATTATTTTCTTTGGCAATATGAGGCAGAAGATAGCTCATAGCATAATTACCTGCACCAATAAAGGCAATTCTTACAGCATCCGGAGCTTTTTTGGAAATCTCTTTTTCAATAAATACCTTCTTTTTTAAATCTGCTTCTTTTGTCTCATACTCAATGAGTATTCCAAGAAAAGGTTCTTTCCGCTCTAATATCACATCATAAGCTTTAGGCGCATCCTCTAATTTGAAAATATGAGTTGTCAAATAATCAATATTTATTTTCCCTGAGTATACAAGTTCCTGAAAAGCCTTCATGTTTCTATTCTCAGTCCACCTGACATACCCAACTGGATAATCTAATCCCTTCTCTTCATAATTGATATCGTATCTGCCGGGACCATAAGAACAGGACATCCTAAGTTCAACTTCTTTTTTATAATAGAGTTCTCTTTCAAATCCGGTAGGCACATTCCCCACAATCACAACTCTGCCTTTTTTGCGAACTATCATTCCTGCCAAGTTGATCGGATCTAAACTTTTGCTTGAGGCAGTTATAATTACTGAATCAATTCCTATCCCATCGGTAAATCCAATTATATTTTCTGTAAGTCCTGCTTCTTTTCGTGTAAAAGCACAATCTGCACAATGCTTTTTCGCAATCTCAATCATAGCTGGGTCTATATCTATTCCAACTACCTTTACTCCACCAACTCTGAGGATTAATGCTGTCAACTGTCCGATAAGCCCGAGACCAATTACTGCACAGGTCTCGCCTATCTTCGTATCTGCCTGTCTTACTCCTTGAAGAGCAATTGCTCCTAGCGTATTATATGCTGATCGTTTTAAATCGGCGTCTGCAGGCAATTTTACACATAGATTAACTGGAACTGCTACAATCTCAGCATGATTTGCATATCCACTGCCACCGCATGCAACAAGATCGTTCTTGCAAAATCCATCTACATCTGAAGCCACTTCTATCACTTCCCCTGCAGAGCTATATCCAAGAGGAGAATAGGAATCGAGCTTTTTCATAACTGCACGATAGGTCTGAATTGGTCCAAGATTCTTAGTCAGTTCTATTACCTGTTTCACTTGTTGAGGCCGTTCTTTCGCTTTCCCTATAAGCCTCTTCTTTGCAGCGAAAACAGTACTCCGCTCTGTCCCAGGACTGATAAGAGAATAGTGACTTTGTACCAATATCATCCCGTGGTCAAGTACCGGCAGAGGCACCTCCAATACCCGCATCCGCCCATCTTTGAGTTTTTGTGTAAGTTGTCTCATGCTTTTACAGCCCAAACAAAATAATAAAACCCAATGTATTTTGCCAGTAAGCGTTCAAGATTTGGAAATAGACCACATGATATCGGAAAATGAGCCTTTCTTATTTTTTCCACCACTAAATCTGCTTTATTGAGCATGTCAATTATCTCATCTTTATTATAAATATTGGCTATTTGGCAATCAGGACCATCCGTACAATGATGATGCCAATTCTTCCATGAAAAATATGACCACCCAAAAATATTATAGCTTTTAATATGACTTTCCCAAGGTTCCTTAATCTTAAAGCAAAACTTTTTTTTCAAAAGTTCCAATAAAAACCAGAACCGAAAATATAACTGTATACGAATCCAGTAATTAAAGGAATCTTTACTATAAAGCATTAAAATAAGCTTGCATTTAGGTCTTAAAACACGGTAAACCTCGCTTAGGGCATTTTCAATATTGAGAATATGGTGAAGAACTCCATGAGAGTATACTATATCAAATTTATTATCATGAAATGGTAAAGATTCAGCATTACTTTTAAGAAAATTTCCTTTAAGTCCTAATATATTAAAATGTAATTTTGTTGCATATATAGCCTCATCGGTTATATCTATACCTGTATAAGATTTGGCATATTTAGCCCATTGAGTTCCATCCGCTCCAATTCCAATACCAATTTCTAATACATCTTTATTTAATGCCGATGGATAATCATTGAAAGAATTTAAATGATGCTCTTTATGATATCTAAAATTGCGATACTGCTCAAAAAAATCTTTTGATGGAAACTTTGCATTAATAAAGTGTTTACCGCAGAGATTTCTATCCCAAAAGTTTTCAACTTGTTTCAATTTATCAATCATTAATCAATAAATTCCTGATGCCAAAGCTCCAGGGTCATCAATTGCCATAATTGATTAGCATTATATTCCTTACCCTTAAGATGATCGTCAATTAATTGTAAAACGTAGGGATAATTAAAATATCCTCTTTTTTTGATTGTCTCTTCTGAAAGAAGATCAAGCATCATATCTTTTGCTTGACTTTTTAGCCAAGCACCAATTGGTGCACCGAAACCAGCTTTTTTTCGCCAGACTATCTTATGCGGCAAATATTTCTCTGAAATCTTTTTTAATATATATTTTCTTTTACCTTTTCTGATTTTGTAGCGACTTGGAATCCTTGCCAC
>MFGW01000006.1:54389-57701 GCA_001780385.1 Candidatus Fischerbacteria bacterium RBG_13_37_8
ATGATCTAAAAAGGGAACCCGTATTTCAACTGACATTGCGCTACTCATCTTGTCTGTATATAATAAATT
Organism: Candidatus Fischerbacteria bacterium RBG_13_37_8; assembly: GCA_001780385.1. Taxonomy (GTDB): domain Bacteria; phylum Acidobacteriota; class HRBIN11; order MFGW01; family MFGW01; genus MFGW01. The sequence goes on from MFGW01000006.1 coordinate 54,459, forward strand.
TAAATTAGGCAGAAAGGTCATCAAATCAAGATTCATCATTAATTGCAAAGAATCATCATTATTATTATTTTTAAGTATCTTTCTATGTCCCTCAAAAATTTCATCCCAATCAAAATCAATTTTTAATAGCTGTCTCAATTCAGATAAAGAATAATAAGTAAGATACCCGAAATATCGTTCCTCAAAAGGCAAATTTGCACTTTTTATAAACTTCTTAAAATTCCTTACAAATGTACTATTATTTGTAGATAATAATTTCATAAATGGTTCAATAAAACCTTTTCGCATAAAGAAGGGTAAAAATTGATATTTCTCAGCAAGAATATTCCCTAAATAGCGAGGATAACCTCCAAATATTTCATCCCCTCCTACTCCCGAAAGCATAACAGTGCATTTCTCCTTAGCTGCCTTACAAATCAAATAAGTTGTAACAGCAGCAGGATCTGCAATTGGTTCATCCATATGCCAAATGATTTTCGAAAGAATGCTTACAACATCAGCGGATAAGATGATTTCGTTATATCTTACATTCAAATGTTTTGCAGCAATATGCGCAAAATCAAGGTCTGAAAGTATTACATCTTGAGTAAGATCCCTCTTTTCGAAACCGCTTGTATAGGATGTTATTGGATGATCAGTAACTTTATTCATGTATGAAATTATTGTTGAAGAATCTACTCCGCCTGAGAGAAATGCTCCGAGCGCAACATCGCTGATCATCTGTTCTTTGACGGAACGGTGTAGCTCAAAATCAATCATATCAATCCATTCTTGCTCGCCGAGAGAATGGTCTTGAATAGATAGGTCTGGTTTCCAATAACATTTTTTGCAAATTCCCTCTATATTTACCAGCATTATATGTCCGGGCTCAAGTATAAAAATATTTTTAAAAAGAGTATCTGGAGCAGGAACCCATAAAAAACTCATATATTTTGAAAGCATAGAGATATTTGCTTCTGCTGAAACACCAGGGAATTCTAAAATCGCTTTAATCTCTGACCCGAAAATGAAATCACTATCCTGGACCATAAAATAGAAAGGTTTAATACCCGTGTGGTCGCGTGCAATGAAAAGCTGATTTTTTCTAATATCATAAATAACAAACGCAAACATGCCTCGCAATCTAGAAACGATATCCTGCCCCCATATCTCATAGCCAACTAATATCACCTCCGTATCAGATTTAGTTCGGAAATTGGCGCCTTTAGCTACTAAATTTTGTTTTAGCTGTTTATAATTATAAATCTCACCATTGAATACAATAACTGTTCTTTTTGATGGAGAAAACATAGGTTGGTGACCGTGTTCAATATCAATGATGGAAAGGCGGCGAAAAGAAAAACAGCAATGCTCTGAGAAATATTCTCCTGAATCATCCGGACCCCGATGCGCTAATGCATCGCCCATATCTTTCAGGATTTCTTGCGAGTCTTCGCGTAATCTGTTATGCGGATTAAAATATCCTGCTATTCCACACATAATTTAAAAAAAGGCTAAAGATTAGCTTGCTTCTCTTTTTTCCAATTACTCTTTATTCTCTCTGATCAACTACTTAAATGATTTTACAAAAATATCTTCTCTTTTTAACTTTTCAATACAGAATCAAAGGCATGAATTAAATTTTCTACCATTTTCTCCTCTGTAAAATTCTCTTCATACAATCTTCTGCTTTCTTTTCCCATTGTAATCCTCAATTCTGGATTTTCAACTAGAAATCTAATTTTCTCTGCTATTTGCTCTGGGTTCTTTTTTGCCACAATAAATCCATTAATCCCATCTATTACAGATTCAGTAATTGCCCCTTGATCTGTCGAAATAATAGGCAAACCAGCAGCCATCGCCTCAATAATTACCCAAGGATGTCCCTCTGGTTCACGAGGAGGAAAAATAAATATATCTGCACTTGTTAAAAAGGCAATTTTTTCATATCCTATAACTTGCTGATGAAATATGACTGGAAGTTCCTTCTCAATGCATAATTTGATACATTTATCTTTAGTAACCTTATCCAACCAACTTCCTGCAACATTAAGTTCGAAATTCATATTTCCATAATATAGCTTAAGTACTGCTATAGATTTGATAACATCTTCGATTCCTTTGGAAGGCTGAAGGTTTCCGAGGTAAATTAAGTTTAATTTGCTATTTCTAACTTTGCGCGGTTTAAATGCATAATTAGCCCCATTTGGAACTATAAATATTTGATCATCACTGAAATAATTTGCAAAAATGTACCTTAATTTCTTTCCAAGAACTATAATACCTTGAGTGCTTCTAATGATTTTAGACGTATAAATTTGCATTAGACATGAAGAGGAGCACTGCAAATTTTTAAAATTACTGCCTCTTAAATGCAAAAGCGTATTGCGCAAAAATAATCTGCTTATAAGAATATAAATTGAGTCTTTTATAAAACCGTTTACTGTTTGACTAATGGGAATTACAATCAAATCAGGTCTTATTTTTGTAATCAAAAATATCATTTTGAAATAAAGCCTAACATTCTTCTTTATTATATCCGCTGTAATTTCACCCAAAGTTGACAGTTTTTCATGTGTTGTTGTATTAATATGATATATAGTATAATATTTATTAAGATCAGATTTTAATATAATTTCAGTAGCAATAGAAGGTCCCATATAAGGGGGGGGTAAAGGTCCAAGAAGCAACACTTTTGGTTTTATTTTTCTCTTCTTCAAAAAGTAATTTTTGGGAGAAATATATTTATACATAGCGTCATAAATACTTGCGCATAAATATCATTTATGCTACAATGAGTAGCGGAGGTGATAAATATGCGAAAGTTAATAATTCGTGACTCAAAAATAATGAAAATGGCTGTACAACAAGAGATAAAGAGATCCCCGGAATCACGATACGAGCACCGGCTGCATGGGATATTACTTATTTGTTCTGGAATGAGCTGTTATGAAGTAGCAAGGTTACTTGGGCATAGTGCACGCACAATCCAATATTGGGTTCGGAAATTTGAGCGCAGCGGATTTGCTGGGTTGGAAGAAATGCAGAGGTCAGGTCGTCCATGTGTTTTTGATGATGACATGCGAGATCAGATAGGAAAAGATATTCGAACTTTTCCAAGAGATTTTGGATATGCACAAAACCTTTGGGATGGAAAGCTTCTCAGTTATCATCTTTTAGAGAAGTTTCATATATCTTTAGGTGTACGGCAATGCCAGCGCTTATTCAGGCAATTAGGTTTCCGCAGGCGCAAGCCCAGGCCAG
>MFGW01000007.1:0-3576 GCA_001780385.1 Candidatus Fischerbacteria bacterium RBG_13_37_8
TAACTCTCGCAGGGTCGGGATCTCATCGAGTTCGGGAAATTCAAGCAGTTTACCCGGTAAGTCCGGCAGTATTATCCACGGAGCAAGGAACGTCAGCTCATTAAGAGCATCCCGGCATTGCAGCGCAAGAGCTTGTGCCCACCACTTCGCAGTACTCTCCGGTTCAACATCAAATCTGTCTGCTATCTCCGCTGAAAGTGTTGCGGGCTGGTCGAGGCACAAGCGTACTGCCGTGAGCGTGGTTGGTTGTGAGTGGGACGCTGTTTCCAGTTCCTTTTGAAATCGGGCGAGCTGTGCCGCAGCATCTCCACTAAATTCATCCCTAAGAATCCGCAATGTATCACTAATCCCATCCAACAAGCGCGGGCTGAGTATCCTTTGATCGGGAAGCGTAAGTAGACCGGGACGTAAGGTCAGCAAAGCGCCTGCGAGATTCCCGCTGTCTACCGATGAAATATACTGAGGTATCAGTGGTTTCAGCGATTGCGTGTCATACCAGTTATAGAAGTGACCCCTGTAACGTTCCATGTTTTCCATCGTTCGAAATGCGTTCGAGGTGCGTTCTATGAATTGATTTACTGAAATGTAGCCGAAGTCATACGCGGACAAATTCGCCAGCAGGGCAAGTCCTATGTTCGTTGGCGAAGTGCGATGTCCGATTACCGCAACCGGCTCTTCCTGGTAATTATCAGGCGGCAGCCAATTATCTTCAGCGCTCAGAAAAGTCTCGAAGAATGCCCAGGTTTTTCGGGAAATCTTACGGAGAAAAAGAATCTGTTCCGTCGTCAGTTGCATTCGCCTTCACCGAAGACAGAAAATTCACCGAATTGCCCGGACCGGAAACAAAACCGGTTGCCTTCATCCTAATCGATGAAGATGAGCCTCATGGTTTTGACACCGGGTGCTTCATCGATTATCTTTTCGATTCTGAGCAGCTAGCGCTGCCAACTGTTCCTGCCAGAATTGGAGGCATATTTTAAATTAACTTCAAGAATGATATTCGCTCCCCTTGACAATTCTATTATTATTTAGTAATCTAAGCAATAGATGCTAAAAGGAGAGTTTAATGTTATGGGAAAAACGCATACTTTATTCAGATCAAGAAGATTGTTATGTTTTCCTTTCTTGGCTTTATCTAAATTTATGCTACTCATAATCGCTCTTTTTTTGCTCAGCTTCCATAATATTTTTTCAGCTTCTTTACTCTCGGAAAATAATGAGATGAAGGCAAAAAATACTGTAATGCAAATGCGAAATTTTGCAATTGCTCTAGAGATTTACTACGTTGATTGGAATTCTTATCCTCTTTCATTAGAGGTAGGAAATCTTATTGAAGAATTAAAGAATGCGGGTTACAGCGAAATTGTTCAAAAATATGATGCATGGGGAAGAGAATTTAGCTATGAATTATTGGGAAATGGCTATAGATTAAAGAGTTATGGGGAAGACGGCATTCAGTCAGAGGATGATATTGTATTAGAGATATACAAACCTATTGCAGCAGAGTCAGAGCAAAAAGCCTCTGAAAAGAAAATAAGTTTATATTCTAATTTGTCAACTCCTGTTCATAATTTCAATCCAGGAACAATCTTATTTGTAGCAAAGGATGGCAACAATGTAGCATTAAGTTGGACTGGAACAGGAACTATGTATGATATAGCAAGGGCAACTGACAAGTATTTTTTTAATAATGTAGTAATGGCATTGGATCTCATAGGTACAAGTTATATTTATCAGGGTGCATTGCTCAATCAGTACCAGGAAGAATATTTTGATGTTACAGATGAAACTGAGCAGAATCGCGCTTCCAAAAACAATGGAGGGGATTTGCCTCCGCCTCCACCTGAAATATCTGTACTTCCGACCAATTTATATATAGGTGGAAGTGGCTCTATTACAGGATTGAATTTTTCGACCGTAGTGCTTGATAATATAATATGGTTTGACGGAGGAATATGGACTAGGTCTTCAACTTCTACATCTACTCAACTGGATTTTATAGTGCCACGAGGTGCAATATCAGGCGATTTAAGTGTTCAATCTGGAGGACAAGTTTCAAATATTGTAGATAGTATTATTAACTTGGAGGATACTTTAAGTCCATGGACGCAAATCAGGAGTATGGGTTATTCTGATGCATCTACGGATTACTGGGTTACAGGAAGCTATGGAGGTTCTAATAGAGTTACACGTGTAACTTATAATTCGACTCAGAAAAAATGGGTAAGGGATGACAAGCAAACAGATAATTATATATATGTATGTTCCACAAAAACGAGCAATGATTACAAGATATTTTGCGGCGTCCTAACTGGAGCAAATGGCGGTGTCACAAAAGTTGCTACCACATATCCTACTCCATCCAATGTTAATTTATGTATGAATTTAGCACCCGGCAAAGCAACAACAGTACATGGTGCCGCAGTTGATACAAATCCTCAAAATGATCCATCAAGAAATGTTGCTTATTTTGCTCTTGAAGTAAATGATGAAATCGTTGTGAAGCATATTTACAAAATTCAAACAAGTTGCCCAGTAAGCCCATCAGATGATGATTATGGAAATATGGGCGCTCTAAATTTTGATTTTAATACAATTACAGGGATGGTCGTAGCAGAAAACGGGGATCTTTATGTTGCAGAAAAAACAAGAATATTAGTGATTCATTTAGATGAGAGCATAGATGTGGTGAAATCTGGATTCTCAAGTATTTTAGGTATAGATTTAGTAGAAGAAGGTGCAGATTTTGCCCAATTGTTAATTGCTGATAATGGAGCCGGCACCTTATTTGGTGTGCCTTTGAACACGGGAAACATATTGCCCATAGCAAGTGCAGGTAGTTTACGAGCCTGCCTAAGAAGCAATGATATAATTGGAACATTTGATGGCGGGGCTGTTATTCGCACAATAATTACTCATAATAATGGAGGCTTCATTCCGTTAAGGAGGCATCCTTTGATCAAGGTAGAGCCTAATAAACATACTTATGCTTATATTTCATCTCCTCAATCAAATATAGACAAGCCTCCTTTCCAAAATGTTGTGAGGAGTTCTACAAGTACGAATCCCAATGAATATTCAACTGTTAAAGTTCGAATATGGAATAAAGATAATCAGGATATGAATTTATGTGCTCGTATATCTGATCCTATAGACACTGCGGGTTACGCCATAACACCGTCTAATCCTTCTAATTGTGATACAGCATACAATTGGTGTGACAACAAGAATCCATTTCTTTCTGGGGGAGTAGGTTCTTTTGTGGATAATGATGATCTTGAGAGTTGCAAGAGTAATTGTGGGGGACAAGTTCCTTGTGAATTTGAATTTCGCCTGACGCAAAGATATTCGGGCGACAATTACAGGATTCTATTTAAAACACCTACTTCTTTCCGATATGTAAGTTCTACTCCAGTAATTACAGCATGGAAAAGGCTTTTTATAGAAAAAGATGATATGTGCAGGAAAGGAGGACTTTTATTTCAAGATTATGGAGCGCCAACAGAATGCGGAGGAGCAGGTCAACCGGAATGCTGTGGTACTGGAGGAGAACCACCGTGTGATCAAATTCTACTT
>MFGW01000007.1:3641-7444 GCA_001780385.1 Candidatus Fischerbacteria bacterium RBG_13_37_8
CACAGGCTTTGTTGAAGATAGAACTATAATTGAGCCCCCTTTCGATAATGGTGATGGGAGCATTACTATAATATTAAATTTACCTTTGCAGCATAGTTATTGGGCGCCAGAAAGATCCTCTCCACCTATTCAGCCGATATTTTCTAATGGTCATTCTGGTGGCGTTTGTACAAAAGCTGCTGGGTATTATTTGGCTAATAGCTCAGATTTAAGGCAACCTTCAAATGATGGTTTTATCTCATTTAGCATTCCTCTTGATATGAGCGCTAACACGATCCCTTATATTGCAGTGATCGACTTATCTTCATCTAATTATGAAAATTTTTTAAGATTTCATCAAATATGGTTTACGAATAAAAATCCATTACCAGATCCTAATTATTATAATAATCCGCATAATTATTTTCATATATTGGGTAGTAGTAGAAGAGAGATTCCAGAACTAGGAGTTACGGTAGCAGATAGTGATATTACATGGATGTTTGTTCAAGGAGCAGAGAATAATTGCAATAATGATAATCCAGGCCCACCTTGCAATGGTAATTGTTTGCAGAATTGTTTTTCTATGATATGGACTTCAGAAGGAGGTTTTCTTGATCATGAAGCGATGCATCAATTTGAAATATGCGCTCCTACCGGTCATGATACAAACAATGCCTGGTGCAATCCTTTTTGTGCTGATATTGTACCTGAGCCATGTATGATATATCCAATTCCCCCTAGTTGGACAGAAGCGGCGGATGGAATTAACCGATTAGATTGTTATAATATGATTGAGCATGATGACTGTCCTGACGCTGATAAATGCCCTGGTGGTCTTAGAAATGTTTTAGATCCGAAATAAGGAGGTAATAATGAAAATTAACTTGGTAGTTTTTAAAATAATTATCATAGGCATAGGTGTTTTTTTTGCTTCTAATGTTTTTAGCAAGCATGCAACAATAGAATTGAAAACAATAAACAAATCAATTTCCGGTATACAGACTTTAATAGAGTTGAATGCCATAATATATAATCAAAGCAATGAAGTTATAAAAATGGTGAAAAGTAAGCATGGCAATAGCATTTATCATAGTAGTTTTGAAGATTTTTGGAGATTATATGTCGACGGTCCAATTGATATGAATTTAATTAATAGATATCGAACGGTTGGCTTGGGAGCAATTGGGCCACCAGATTATTATGAAATTGCGCCTAAAGGGATTGTTTCATTAAGATCGCCATTGTCAGCCTATGGTATATGCAATCCCGGGAAATATAAAATTAGGGCTGAATATAGAGGAGATATAGCACCGGAAGGATATTTAAAAGAGGTTATAAGCTCTGAGATTTATGAGATTGAGGTTTTGGAGCCAGAAGGAATTGACAGATTGGTATACGACGAATTTTTTGAGAGAATCAAGGATAAGACAAAGCATTCAGCGCAAAAAAATTGGTGCAAATTTCAAGTTGATCGAGGTAAAAATGTCCATTGGATTTTGCACGAATATCCAGCTTCTACTTATGCAGCATGGATCATCACTCAGAGCATAGAAATGCTAGAAAAGTGGGAACCGCAAAGAATTAAGACATTGATAGAAAAAAATAAATTTCCAATTTGGAATTCTGTACCTGATGCTAATTCTGTTGATGGGTATCAGGGAAAATCAGGTAGGAAGAAAGCAGAATGGGAAATTCAATGGGCAGAGCTTATTATAAAAGATCATCCAGATTTCCCTTTTGTTCGGAGGTTGCAGTTGGTAATAGCTGTCGACTCAATAGTGATAGGTGATAAAGAGAAAGGCTTTAAGATATTGAAGGATATAGCTAAGAAAACAGCTATTGATGAAGGAAAATGGGCTCAAGAGTTTTTATCTTTATATGAGTAATAAGCATATTATGATTTTATATTGAAAATTTGAAATATTTGCAGAGTTATTCATTTCTTTTATTATGCGTTTATTTAGTAATGTGAGTCTTTAGTGAAATCTTGTACGATAATGTGATACATATTATGCCATCCTTATAGCAAGTTAAATAAAAATAGTAATCACGGAGTACTTATTTTGCTTTACTCAGGAATAAGGTATATTCTATATGAATGAAAGATACGTTAATATTCCGGAGGCATTCCTTGCAATTGTGGAAAATGAAAACGAGGCCATCCTTAAGGAGGTAATTATGAAAATTAACTTGGTAGTTTTCAAATTTATTATCCTATGCATAAGTGTTTTTTTTGCTACTGATCTTTTTAGTCAGCATGCAACAATAAAATTGAAAACAACAGACAAATCAATTGCTGGTATTCAGACTTTAATAGAGTTGGATACCATAATATATAATCAAAGCAATGAAGTCATAAAAATGGTGAAAAGTAAACATGGCAATAGCATTTATCATAGTAGTTTTGAAGATTTTTGGAGATTATATGTAGACGGACCAATTGATATGAATTTAATAAATAGATATCGAATGATTGGCTTAGGAACAATTGGGCCTCCGGATTTTTACGAAATTGCACCTAAGGAAATTATTTCCTTAAAATCGCAATTATCTGCCTATGGGATATGCAATCCCGGGAAATATAAAATTAGGGCTGAATATAGAGGAGATATAGCACCGGAAGGATATTTAAGAGAGGTTATAAGCTCTGAGATTTATGAGATTGAGGTTTTGGAACCAGAAGGAATTGACAGATTGGTATACGACGAATTTTTTGAGAGAATAAAGGATAAAACAAAGCAATCGACGGAAAATAATTGGTGCAAATTTCAAGTAGATAAAAGTAAGAATTATCATTGGATTTTACATGAGTATTCATCTTCTACATATGCAGCATGGATTATTTCAAATTACTTGAGTAATCCACAAAGGTGGGTGCCGCAAAAAATTAAGGAATTTCTAATAAAAAAATTGTATCCTTATGGAGAATCAGTCCCGGATAGTTCAATACCTGATGGTTTTAGATTTTTAAGCAAGAAAAAGAAAGCAGAGTGGGAGATTCAATGGGCAGAACTTATTATAAGAAATCATCCCGATTTCCCTTTTGTTAAAAGATTGCAGTTGATAATTGCAGTTAATTCATTAGTATTAGGTGATAAGGAGAAAGGCTTTAAAATATTGAAGGAAATAGCGAAGAAAACAGATATTAATGAAGGAAAATGGGCTCAAGAGTTTTTATCTTTGTATGAGCAATAAATTTGCTATCTCACCGCAGGGTATTTACCCTGTGGGCGACAAAGAGACTTTGTCCCTTTGTAATCCCTGAATAAGGTATCCCTAAGCCAAGAGCGCAGGGTATAGCAAATTTAATGACAGTATCTTTCATGTTAATTTTAGTCAGGATTTTTTTTGACTTTCTTTTTATGCTCAGCTATTATTTCAAGAACCAAGGCTACTATGCTAATAATAATCCCGCTCCAGAAAAACAATGGTGCTACAAATCCTGTATATTCATCCTTAATCAATTTTTCCAGATCACTTATCAATAGGCGTATAGAATTACAAGGTGAATCGGCGTTAAAATCTACGAGGCAAGAGCCAAAAATATGCGAAAAGTAAGAATCAATTTTGCGAAGGTATTCGCACTTCAGCGAAATGGACTTGATGGTCATCGACCAGCGGAATAGCGTTGTCGGGTTGTTCGATGCCATCGACTATCACCGTCATCTGTTCTTGCGCGGAGTGTGATTGCACGACGGTGATATGGTAGAGCGTTTCACGATAACGGTAATGCACCTTGAAGGTCTCCCAGTCTACGGGAAGACATGGGGCGAAATTCAGTTTGTCAATTTCAAGGCGTAAGCCGAGGATGGATTCTACAA
>MFGW01000008.1:0-1297 GCA_001780385.1 Candidatus Fischerbacteria bacterium RBG_13_37_8
GTTACTCAATACTTAAAACATTACGCACAATAGCTTATTTCCGTAGTGAAAGATTTAATGCATGGCATGATGCTATATAATGATAAGGAATTGAAATGAACAATAAAGAGCTGCAATCAATTCTAAATGAAGGTGAAGGCTATAACATTGAGTTCAAAGAAAGCGTAAGCAATCTTGATAAAGATATTGTAGCTTTTGCAAATTCTTCCGGGGGAAGGATATTTCTCGGAATTGATGATCAAAGCAAAATCAAAGGTATTACTATTACTAATGCATTAAAATCAAGAATTCAGGATTTGGCAAATAACTGTAGACCCAAAATTCAAATCTCTTTTGATGTTCTCGACAACATAATCATAATCAATGTCAAAGAAGGTGAGGATAAGCCTTATGAATGTTCATCCGGTTTCTATATAAGAATTGGACCAAATTCTCAAAAATTAACCAGAGATGAACTATTTGACTTTGCAAGAAAAGAAGGAAAGATCAAATATGATGAACTCATTGAACCAAAATTCAATTACCCGAAAGATTTTGATAAAAGCAAATTCAGAAGATTCTTGCAATTAGCTGATATTTCAAGAATTAGTAATACTGAAAGACTCCTGCTAAATTTAGGTGTTGCTGAAAAAAAGGCTGGCAAGCTTTGTTTAAATAACGCGGGTATTCTTTTCTTTGCGAAGGAGCCTCAACGATTCATTTCATGGTCTGTTTTTACTGTTGCATTATTTAAAGATGAGGCAGGTGTTGACATTATTGACAGGAAAGAGATTGAAGGAAGTTTATTTGACATTGTAGATGAAGTCATGAAATTCATTACATTGTACTCAAAAGTGGCTTATCGATTCACCGGTAAACCTCGACGAGACAATGTGTATGAGTACCCTTTTGAGGCTATAAGGGAAGCTGTAATCAATTCAGTAATGCATAAATATTATTTTGAGCATGGGCATAATAATATATTACGTTTTTTACCCAACCGGATCAGGATTGAAAACTATTGGCAGAAACCTTCTCATTTTGTGCTTGGTGAAACGGTGTTCAGAAGGAATAGAATTATCGCAGATTTATTCTCAAAGATTCATTTTGGTGAAAAGATGGGAACAGGCTTTGAGCGCATTCAAGAAATCTGCACAAAAGAAAATGCGCCCTTCCCGGAAATACAATTCAATGAGGATTACTTCTATGTGACATTCAGGCAAAGCCATGAATATCTGGAACTTGCGAAAGGCAAGACTACCCAAAAGACTACCCAATATACTACCCAAAAGATTCTATCAGCGATGGAAGAAAATCC
>MFGW01000008.1:1304-2984 GCA_001780385.1 Candidatus Fischerbacteria bacterium RBG_13_37_8
ACCAGAGAGGGGCTTGCCGGGCTTTTAGGAATTACTTCGGACGGTGTGAAGTATCATCTCAGAAACATGAAGAAAAAAGGCTTAATTCAAAGAATCGGAGGAAGAAAAAATGGAACCTGGAAAATCATTGAAAAAGATGAATGAGCTAAGGTATTCAAACATTGCATATACTGAAGCAATAATGCATTAGATTAAACATAAAGGATTATTATGAATAAGCACAAGGTACTAATATTTGGAAATAAAACTTTTGGAGAATTAATTCCTGTAATTCAATCAGAGCTCTTTGATGTCATATTTGAAAAATTTCCTGATGGTTGGGGTAAACATGAAAATATTTCAAATTATTCAATAATTATATTAGATTACTCTGCTTTTCTTGGTAATAATTCGATTTATCCAAAGCAACAAGAAATATTTGAAAAGGAGCTATTTCTTGCACTTGATAAGGGAGCAACAGTATGTTTTCTTCATTATAATGATGATGTGCCTATGCATGATCCATATAATTTTGAAGATGGAAATATGAATCAATTTCAAATAAACATTTTATTGGAATTCCAAATTGGATTTCGATTTCTTCGGTTTTTCTCAATTAGACCAATGAAGATCGATCAGGCTATTCTTTGGGCTAAAATCACTAGAATTGAATTCAAAAACTTTCTGGATAAATGGGGTGCAACTAAAAATATTTTTCGATGCTATGGCAAAGATACTTTTGACGATATAATTTATGATTTCAATAAAGAATCTGCTCTAGGATTTATGAATTATTTTAGAAATGGTCATCTAATATATCTGCCATGTCAGAGAAATTTTTCAAGCATGGCAAATATTACAGAAATGTTTAAAACCTTAATAGATAATTTAATTACCTATCTAACAAGAATTCGCTCAGAGCTACCAGCTTTTGCAAAGGAACCCTTTTTCAAGGCTGAGGAGGCATTATATAAAGAATTCTTGGAAGAACAAAGAAAGACAAAGGAAATAGAAAGCAAATTAGAATCCTTTAACTTAATTAAAGCATTAGCTTTTGCAAGCGAATATGATCTTCAAAATCGATTGCCCAAATTCTTGCATGATGAATTGGGCTTTCGAATAGAACAAAATGAGACTTATAATGAAGATTTTTGGTTGATAGGTTCTTCTGGGGAGCATATAGCTATTTGCGAAATCAAAAGCTATGTCAGAGGTTTTAAGAAAAGTGGAGTTTACGATATTTACAATCATCGAGAGCACTATAAAAAAGATGAATCTTTTCCCGGTATTCTTTTTGTTAGCTCAAATCTTCATGCTACAAATTGGGAGCAAAAGCTCTCACCATTTGCGCCACAAGATTATCAAGTAGCAACATCAAATAATATATTGATTGTCAGAGTAGAAGATCTTTTATTTATGTGGGATTCTTTTAAGCAGGGCAAGATTTCAAGGGAAGAAATAATAAATATTCTAATATCCAACAAAGGATGGTTATACTTTAAATCAGATGGTAGATATGAAATTAAGGAATAAAAAGCGCTTAAGGATATGCTTAGAAATTGCAAATTTATTTATACAAGCAAAAATATTATGAAGCTTTTAAGGAGTTAGAGTAAATGAAAATTGGAAAAATATTTATTAGAAATTTTCGATCATTTGGAGAAAAAGGAGTAGAGATTTGCTTTCCTACTAATTATACTA
>MFGW01000008.1:2991-3500 GCA_001780385.1 Candidatus Fischerbacteria bacterium RBG_13_37_8
CGGCGAAAATAATGTTGGCAAATCATCAGTTTTTAACGCTATCAAAAGATCATTAGATCCTAAAATTCAATTAGAGGATGAAGACTGGCATAAATCTGACAAAAGCAGGATAATTAACATAAAGTTAGAATGCATTCTTGATGAAATTCAAATAAAGCAAATCATTAAAATGAGCGGATTTTTAAATGCTCTTAAATTGACAGAAGCTAAATTTATAAAATATTTTAGCGATAAAATAATATATGAATTCAGATATGAATTAGATCAGCCATATTTAAACTGCAGGTTCGGAGAATTATATGTAGAAAAAGATACAGGATGGATTGGAGAAATCAATCAAAAGGCAAACTATAATTGGGCTTCTTGGGAAGATGATGTAATCAAAGCAATAGAGCCTTTATCCAATGAGGATCCAATTATAAATATAAAGGAATATTTACAAAGAGTTTCTAGAAAGAAGAATGAAGATTATACAAGAATTAAATTTCAATATGATCTTTCAAATGAAA
>MFGW01000008.1:3548-5265 GCA_001780385.1 Candidatus Fischerbacteria bacterium RBG_13_37_8
AAAAACCTAATAAGGACTGGGGCAACAATCTAGAATCTCCAAATAGCAGAGAAATAGCTTCAGTTTTATTTAATTTAAAAAATGATAAAAATGGGAAGCAGAAATTTGAAAAGATAAAAGAAAGCTTTCGCGCTTTTTTCCCAGATCTAAATCTGGATGTTATTAGGGAAGGACAGAATAATGAAATTAAGATATTAATAGAGAAGAATGGCTCAAGCTCCACTACTTCTTATTTGGGAGCAGGAATAATAGAATTTGTTTTCCTCCTAACTAATCTTATTTATAATGCAGGGAAAGTAATTTGTATTGATAATCCAGAGCTTCATCTTCACCCGCATGCGCAGAAGCGACTATTTGCATTGCTGGATGACGCAAAAGATAGTCAGCAAATTGTAATAACGCATTCGCCATTTTTTATAAGCTTGAATAAAGACATTAATATAATAAAAATTGTGCAGAAAAATCAACAGGCTATCATAATAGGTCCAGAACGAACTTATTTTACAGAAGAAGATATTTCGTTATTAGAGCAATTATTAGATGTTGAAGCCAAGGAATTATTTTTCGCTAGAAAAGTTTTGCTTGTGGAAGGAGAAACCGAATATGGAGCATTGCCCATTTTTGCTCAATCAAAAGATTACAATTTTTATGAATATGAAATTAGTTTAATAAAAGTGGATAGCAAAAATAACTTTGAGATATTTGTGAAATTATGTGAGGCTTTTAAAATTGCATGTTTTATTTTAGCGGATAATAGTGCTAAAGATGATTTGCAAAAAATAAAGGATAGATATAAGAATATTGAATTACATATTTTAGCTCAGAATTTCGAGAATATCTTGCCTGCTGAATTACGCGAAGAAGCAGATAAGAAATATGGCACAAGAGCGAGAAAACCTCGAAAAGGAAAATATATTGCCAGAAAAATGGTAGAGAGAGGCGATCCCATTCCTAATGATATTAAGCAAATAATCGATAAGGTGAAAGCATATGAGCAAAAGGATAATGAATAAAGAGATCACTCATCTTGAATCAATTGAGTCGAAAAGAGTTCCTAAGGGTTGGAAAACAGTAATGTTAGGAGATTTTATTAAAGAGATGAAAAACGGATTTGCAAGTGGAAAAAGAGATAAAGAAGGGATTGTACAAATTAGAATGAATAACGTTACCACCGATGGTCATTTACTATTGAATTCGATTTTGCGCGTGCCAATTCCAAAAAACATTGAGCAGTTTATGCTAAAAGAAGATGATTTTTTATTTAATAATACAAACAGCATAGATCTTGTTGGGAAATCTGCTATTTTTAAAGGAGTTACTTTTCCTTGTACATTTAGCAATCATTTTACTCGAATAAGGTTTTCAAAGGAAATGTTGCCTGAATGGGTACTATTTAATTTAATTGCTATGTGGAGAAAAGGAATTTTTAAATCTCTAGCCATAAGACATGTAGGGCAATCAGCAATTCAAACACATTTGCTTGAAAAAATGATTCTTCCTCTTCCTCCTTTAGCGGAGCAGGAGAAGATTGTAGAGATTCTGATGACAGTTGATAAAGCGATTGAGGAGGTTGATGAAGCGATCAAGAAGACGCAAAGGTTGAAAGAAGGATTGATGCAGAAGTTGTTGACAAAAGGAATTGGACATAATGAATTTAAAGGGACAATAATTGGAGAGATACCAAAAAGTTGGGAAATAGCAAAATTAAGCAATATTG
>MFGW01000008.1:5289-11422 GCA_001780385.1 Candidatus Fischerbacteria bacterium RBG_13_37_8
CTCCTGGGGAGACTTATAACATTATTAATAAAGGAGTGCCTCTTATAAACGGGCCTTCAGAATTTGGAGAGAAATATCCTCGAGCAGATAGATGGACAAGCGTACCAACAAAAATCTCAAAGAAAAATGATATACTGATGTGTGTCAGAGGAAATACAACAGGAAGACTCAACATTGCAGATAATGAATTTTGCATAGGCAGAGGAGTCGCAGCAATACGTAATCTGCCTAATACGACTGATGCTCTGTTTTTATATTATATTCTTAGCCAGTTGCGTAATAAGATTTATAAAACAGCTTATGGAGCAGGTTCAACTTTTCCTAATCTTACAAATGAGCAATTGAACATTATTAATATTCAGATGCCTCCTCTTTTTGAGCAAAAAAAGATTGCTGAAATTTTGAGTTCGATAGATAATAGGTTGGAATTATTTGGGAACAAGAAAAACAAAATGCAACGAATAAAGAAAGGATTGATGAATGATTTGTTGACGGGGAAGAAGAGGGTGCTAAGTATGATTAATGTGAGGTAAGATTATGGAACAAAAAGAAAAGAGTGATATTGACATACTTGTTGAATTTGAGGTGCCGGTTGGATTTTTTAAATTCATGGAATTGGAAGATTACTTAAGTCAAAAACTTGGAATTAAAGTTGATCTTGTGACTCCGGATGCGTTAAAAAGCAATCATAAAACAAAGTATTCTGAAATTAATTAATTTGGAGGTTAGAATATGAAAATAAAGGAAATAATTTTTTTGGTTGAGGATGAACCGGAAGGAGGATATTCCGCTAAGGCACTTGGGCATTCTATATTTACAGAAGCTGATACTTTAGAGGAACTTAAGGCTAATATCAAAAAAGCTCTGCAATGCCATTTCGACAAAGATGAAGATATGCCAACCATTATTCGCCTGCATATTGTCAAAGAGGAGATGTTTACTTATGCCTAAGATACCGAGAAATATTTCCGGAAAAGAATTGGCAAAATTATTGGGAAAATTTGGTTATGAGGTTAAAAGAGAAAAAGGGAGTCATATTAGATTGGTTTCTAATTTGAAAGGCTATGAGCACAAAATTACACTACCGGATCATGATCCAATTAAAATAGGCACATTAAGTAATATCTTGAATGATATCGCTTTATATTTAAAAATGACTAAAGAGAAACTTATAGAGGAACTGTTTCAGAAATGATGACATTAATGGAAGCGACTTTGTGTGAAGATTATATAATTAAGGAACTTAATAAGTTGGGATGGATAATTGTCCGGGCGGAGAGTCTGGAGCGGGAGAATTATGATGAACCGTTGTTGATTCCGAATCTGGTGAGGGCGCTGGAACGGATAAATGAAAAAGCAGGCATCGGGGGTGAAGAAATACATAAAGCAATAAACGAGCTGCTATTGATTAGAACAGGTCCACTGGGCGCAATGCGGATTTTGAATTTGTATAAATTCGGGGTTCCGGTTAAGTTTGAGAAAGAGAAGGTGGTGAATTATGTCGAGCTTTTTGATTTTGAGAATATTAAGAATAATGAGTGTTTACTTACGAATCAGGTGTACTATCATGGGAGAGAGATGATCAGGACGGACCTTGTTCTTTATGTGAATGGGATTCCGTTGGTGAATATTGAGTGCAAGGACCCATCGAATCTTGCGGAGAGCTGGCTCAATGCTTATAAGCAGATTAAGAATTATGAGAAGACGGTGCCGGAACTATATAAGTATATGCAGATAGGCGTGGCCGCGGAAACTGTGGCGAAATACTTTCCGATTGTGCCATGGCAGGAGGAGGTGAATAGCTATGAGTGGAAAGAAGAAGGAATGGATTCTATTGATTCTGCTATTGCGATGCTGTCGCCGGCTACACTGCTCGATATGATAAAGAATTTTATTTTTTACCGGGAAGAACATGGCAATGCAACAAAAGTTATTGCACGGTACATGCAGTATCGTGCTGCTAATAAGATGGTGGAACGGGTCATTACTAATCTCAAAGGGAAAGAGGAGAAGAATAAAGGATTGATTTGGCATTGGCAAGGCAGTGGCAAAACATTAACCATGATTTTTGCTGCACAGAAGCTCTTTTTTGCGCGAGAACTTGAGAATCCATCGATCTTTTTTATTGTGGATCGGATAGAACTGGAGCAGCAGCTTTCCGATGAGTTCAATTACCTGGAGATAATGGAGCATGAAGTAATAGGCTCTGTGGCAGACCTTAAGTTCATTGTACGCAGTGATGATTACCGAGGGAAGCGAGGTGTATTCATTACGCTGGTGCATAAATTTCGTCCGGAGGAATTCAGGAATCTGCAAAATGAAATAGAAACTATATCCCGGCGAAAAAGCACTATCATGAACAGAAAAAATATCGTTGCATTTATTGATGAAGGACACCGTTCACAGTACGGAACTCTTGCGGCTCAAATGAAAGCAATTCTTAAGAATGCGTTTGCATTTGCGATGACCGGCACTCCAATCTCCAAAAAAGGAAGAGATACTTATCTTGAGTTCAGCTATCCGCCGGAGGAGCCATATCTTGATAAATATTTCATTACGGATTCGATTAAAGAAGGATTTACATTAAAAATAGTGTATCAGCCGCGGCTCGAAAAGGATGTGCATTTGAACAGGGAAGAACTGGAAGTATTTCTGGAAAGCGAGTTTGAAGAAATTCCGGAAGAAATCCAGGAACATGTGAAGGAAGCCGTTAGAAGAAAAATAAATATCATAAAAGCATATCTTGAGAATCCTCAGAGAATTCAAAAAATCGCACAGGATATAGCTGAACATTTCAAAGAGACTATTGATGGAAAATTCAAAGCGATAGTGGTTGCCGGGAGCCGTAAAGCTTGCGATATTTACAAGAAAGAGCTGGATAAGCATCTACCCTCTGCATATAGCAAAATAGCAATGACGTATAATGTGAGAACAGATGAGGGCGAAATGTTGAAATATGTAGCAGAAGAAAGGGAACGGTACGGTGGAATGATGATGGATGATATCCGGAAAGATGTGATTGAAAAATTCAAAGAAGCTGATGAAATGCCTCGAATCCTGATTGTCACGGATATGCTGCTGGCAGGTTTTGATGCTCCTATTCTACAGGTTATGTACCTTGATAAACTGCTTAAGGAACATCGCCTGCTGCAGGCGGTAGCGCGAACTAACCGGCCTTATAAGAACGTGAAAGAAGCAGGCGTGATCATTGATTATGTGGGGATACTTGGAGAATTCAAGCGTGCACTTCAAATTTACAGCGAAGCAGATATTAAGGGAGCGCTCTTTAGCTATGATAATCTACGGGTAGAATTTATAGAACTTTTATCTCGCATTAATGATATATTGAAAGATATCCCACACAATTATGTTCGAGGAACTTTCACCACAGCGCTGGAAAAAATTACCATTGATAAAGCTAAAGAAAAGGAATTCATTCAATTATATGAAAGCCTGAGAAACAAATTCGAATTACTCAGTTCAGACCCGGGAAAGCTTGAACATCTCGAAAATTATAAATGGATCTCGCGTATCTATTCATATTACTGCAAAATGGTACTGCACCGCTCTGATTATGATGCAGAAATTGAAAAATATTATCGGCAAACTATCCAGTTTGTGCATAAAGCTACTGAGATAGATAAGATTGAGAAAAATCTTCCGGTGATTAGCTTTGATGAGCAGTATTTAGATGCCTATCTAAAAGCGCTTGAAGAGAAACTGCACAACAAGAAAGAAAAAGCCGCCAATATCATCTTTACATTAAACAAGCTGGTGCTTGTGGAGCGTCATAAAAATCCTATTTATGAAACATTAGTTGAAAAGGTAGAGAGACTGCTTGAAATGTGGAGGGAATCCAAAAAGGATTATGAAAGGATATACAAGGAAGGCTTTAAAATACTGAATGATATACGCGAGCTTTCAGAGAAAAAGCGAACTTTAGGGCTTAAGGATTTGGAATACGCATTGTTCCTTGCTGTGCAGGAGAATGTCAAGGACGAAAATGAATTGCTTGCGGAAATAAAAGAGCTCTCAAAGCAAATCGGTCATCATATGTTTCCGGGATGGTTCAATCAGGCTACTGTTGAGAAAAATATAATGCAGGAAATCAGGAAATTCGTCCGAAGGATAAAAAAGAAGCATGGTCTGTCGATCGAAGAAATGGATACTTTATATAAAAAGCTTGTGGAACGAGTAAAAAATTATGGTACTACCGGATATTCCGTATAAAATTACTCATAGAGCCGTTCATTATCCGCGTCTGGAATTTAAGACAGGTGAATTAGTTTTAATTCTTCCCTTTGGTCTAAGTCCTGACAAACTAATGGAAAAGCATAGCAAATGGATAAAGGAAAAATTCAATTTTATTGCCGAATGTATTGAGGATGCCTCAGAAAAAAGAATTCCTGATAGGACAATTCATGAATTCAAAGAATTAGTTTTGCGGTTCATGAAAAAAGCAAGCAAGAACTTGCATAAAGTTCCGCATAAGGTGCATTTTAGAAAAATGAAGACGAAGTGGGCAAGCATGAGCAGCAAAAAGAAGCTTACTATTAATATCCTGATGCAATATTTGCCGAATAACTTGATAGAATATGTGATTTTTCATGAGATTGCTCATCTGATTGTAAAAAAACATAATGAGGTTTTTTGGAAAATAGTTTCACAAAGGTTCAAAAATTATAAGAAGCTGGAGAAAGAACTTTTTTCTTTTTGGTTTCTGATAACCCGAATGGCTAAACAAAATTAAAAGATTTAGCGCGGAGCAATTTACTGGGAAAAGAAAAAATATCTTTTCTCGCCCTATTACCATAACCGGGCACTGAACTTAGTAAATCTTTTAAGCGTCAAATGAATATGATATATCATGCAAATAAAGAGCATGCATCCCCTTTAAGTATCTACATTTTATAGAAATATTGTGACGTTTAAACATGTGCGTAAGATTTTTTAGAGCGTATCATGCATCAAGCATTGTCATTGTGCGTCTGTTGATTTGTTTGTTTCTGGTGTCTTTCACAAATAATGTATGCATAGGGGAAGAAACAGCACAAAATAACCAGTCTGCCGGTCAGCAAGAATATCATATACCGGTGACTGATGTTCCGATGCGTATTGATGGTACATTAGATGAAGAAGCATGGAAAAATGCACTCATTCTTGAACTTGCATATGAAATAGATCCTGGTGAAAATGTGCCTGCACATGTAAAGACTGAATGCTTCATGATATCAGACAGCAATAATTTTTACATAGCATTTCATGCTTATGACCCGGATCCATCAATGATGCGCGCACATTTTGTTGACCGTGATTTAGCATGGGATGATGATTTTGTATTCATTTCGATTGATCCATTTCTGGATCAACGGCGCGCCTTTCAATTCCTGGCAAATCCACTCGGTATTCAGATGGACTGTGTGCTCAATGAGATAGCCAGCGGAGAATCTGAAGTTGATAATGCATGGGATACAATATGGTACTCTGCGGGGCAAATTGTCGATGATGGCTACATTGTGGAAACAGCCATTCCATTCACTTCATTGCATTTTCCACATAGCGCCGGCGTACAAAAATGGGGATTTCAGGTAATGCGGCATTATCCACGCAAAAATGCTTATTATTTTCGATTATCACCCTGGAACCGCAACCGTGATTGCACATTATGCGAAAATGAGCATATGGTTGGTTTTACGGGTGTTCTGCCGGGGAGAAATATTGAGCTTACTCCTGCTGTGACCATGCATCGAACGGATGAGCGTGATTCATTTCTTTCAGGTGATATGAAACGCAGGGAATCAAAAGTGGATCCCGGCATTTCTCTGCACTGGGGTGTCATATCAAATGTGAGTGTAAATGCCACCCTTAATCCTGATTTCTCACAAGTTGAGGCAGATGTTGCGCAATTCGATATTAATACTCGATTTGCACTCTTCTATCCCGAAAAACGTCCCTTCTTCCTGGAGGGCGCCGATTTATTCGAGACACCATTCAGAGTGATATACACACGTACCCTCGCAGAACCATCATGGGGCATTAAACTAACCGGCAAGGAAAAAGGCAATGCGTTTGGTGTTGTTGTAGCACAAGATACGCTCACGAATATCCTGGTGCCGTCGAATCGCGGCTCGCA
>MFGW01000008.1:11436-14320 GCA_001780385.1 Candidatus Fischerbacteria bacterium RBG_13_37_8
AACAGGATTCTACTACTACGATCGTGCGGTATCGGCGTGATATAGGAACACATTCTACATTGGGAGTAGTAGCTACTGATAGACGCGGCGAAGATTATTCAAATAGTGTATTCGGATTCGATGGCTCACTAAAATTTACTTCCGTGGATAGCCTGCGATTTCAATTAGTGCGTTCATCGACCAATGAACCACTATTCATATTGGACAACACCATTAGTTCCGGAGAATCTTTTCAAGGTAATGCTCTATACCTTGGATATCAGCATGAATCACGCGACTGGCACTGGTGGGCTTCATATGAAGATCTTGGACAGCAATTCCGTTCCGATGCAGGCTTCATTCCACGCGTGGATACAAAAACCGCATCCTCCGGCATACGTCGATTGTTCTGGGCAGAAGCTGGTCACTGGTTCAACCGCATTAATTTTTCACTGGAAGGATTATATACTGCCGATCATAATAATGTGCGTACAGATCGCCTTATCACTATCAAAAGTGAGTACAATGGTCCGATGCAATCAATCCTGTCCGGCGCCTTGGTGAGTAATGATGAGCTCTATAGCGGCATCTCTTTTGAACAGCACTATGTTCAGTTTGATTTCAGCATGCGTCCAACCGGTTCATTGACAGTCATGCTCGGCGCTAAGGTAGGCGAAACTATCGATTACGAGGGTACACGGCCAGCAAATGTGGTACTACTCACTCCAGGAGTTAACTACTTCCTCGGGCGCCATTTGCAAATTCAATTTAGCTACTCCATGGAACAGCTTTCCATTGATAAAGGATTTCTCTATGAAGCACATCTTTCACAACTACGGCTTGTCTATCAATTCAATGCCCGTGCTTTCATGCGTGCTATTTTTCAATACCTCCACATAGACAGGAACCTCGAGCTCTATACCATTACTCCAGAACCAATAAACCAGCATTTATTCACTCAACTCCTCTTCTCTTACAAGATAAATCCAAAAACGCTCCTATTCATCGGCTATTCTGACAACAGGTATGCAGAAAAAAACATATCATTAGCCCAACAGGATCGTACCTTTTTTGTCAAGATAGGCTATGCCTGGCAGCTTTAAAACATGGATTTTAACTTGCCTGCTTGTCAATTAAAAAAACACATTCTTTGCGAGATTTGCTGTAGGGGCGAACCTTGTGTTCGCCCTTGCGTGCTAATCCGGCAAACTCACAATGATAGAGGAAGAATTATAATTTGATCTTTTCTCAACCTTAAACTCAGCCTCAACCACAGCCTTAACTTCATCCTCGACCTTTCTTAACCTCAACCTCAACCTCTATTGCGTTATTCTGGAGAGAACTAATACTTACTTATTTTCTTCTTGACTTGCACAATATTCTTTGATATTCTCATTCTATGGAAAGAAATTCATGAAAAAGATTTGGGAAGATAAGGAAAGAATGGCACGGCGTTTACTGAATGTATGCTAAAAAGAGGATCAAGATGTTCCTGCTGAATGGAATTCAAAAATATTGTATCGCGGTAATTTGCCATGGACTGGATATAATCATGCCTCGCTTAGCTGCAACATTACCACCACATCTACCAGTACTGCTCAAGGTACAGGAAGTTTTTACTTTCTGATTGTGCCTGCCACAAGCGCCACTGAAGGCTCATATGGCGCCTCTTCCTCTGGTTCGCAAATACCCGCTGGAACAACCTCATGCAGAATTAAGCAAGATACTAATCCATGTCAACCTCATCAATATAAGAAGTAAGCAACAGAATAAAGGAGGAATAAGATAATGATAAGCAATACTACGAGTATCATGCGCAAGGAGGTAATTAAATGATGAAGCTATTCTCTATTATTATGATATTTGGAATAGTAATCATGGTTGGCAACTCAGAAAGTCCTGCAGTTGACAAATATCGAGATAAAATTAAAACACAAGATTCCCCGAAAATTGCAGCTGACGTATATGCTTACTACTCAGATGTCAGATTAGCTATGCGTGAAATCGAAACATTGGCTGAAGCAGTGCATGACTATAGGGATGATCATGGAATATTCCCAACATCTTTGCAAGTACTTATTCCTGATTATCTCGACTATTTACCGGTAAGCCCATGGAATACATCATATGATTATTTCATAATTGACACTACAAATTACATCGTTCAAATTGTACTGCCGCGTACTGTATGCAGTGATGTTACAATGGTAAAACATAATGCAGATTCATTCGAAAATTATGCTGACTGCCTGCTAACCGATGAAGAAAAACTCTGGCTGATCTATAACCAATTGCGGAGAATTGAAGGTGGTATTCAAACATATCACGTAGATTATAATCTCTATCCAACATCATTACAGGAACTCCTGGATGATCATTATATTGAATATGTACCTATACTTGATCCTTACAGGCACCCTTACGATTATCAATTGCATATTAATGGTTATACCCTGACTGGCTTCGGAAAAGATGGTAAACAAGGCGGAACACATTACAGCACTGATACGATAATAAGTATCGAAGTGCCCAGAAAAACAATGATCTTCTTTAAGCATCCATTCGGGTATATCTTGATTCAAAACCAAGAATGAATGCAATAAAATGTGCTCTTGGAACTTATCTTGTCGACTGGAATTATTACCCCGGTAATCTACAGGAACTCGTTGATGGTCAATATATTGATAATCAATATATCTACGATCTGTATGACAGCATATTCTATTACACCCGAAACACTGACCTGATTAACTATACATTAATTGCTACAGGCAAGGATGCCATCCCAAATACAGAAGATCATGAATTAGTAATGGAGACTGGCACTTTCACTTATCTGCCAAATTTTGAGAAATATTATTACAGTTATGATAAAGAATCTTATAAACGCGGCATTTTTGAAGGA
>MFGW01000008.1:14378-15991 GCA_001780385.1 Candidatus Fischerbacteria bacterium RBG_13_37_8
AGCTGATCTCTTTACAATGGCGAACGGTTTTTGTGGAATAGGAGCGATCTTTCTTGCTATAAAATTCATAAGCACTGAGCAAGCATCCTATATTTATTGTGGAGCAGGATTGATTCCACTGGCGATCGTTTTTGATTTTTTTGATGGCAGGGTGGCACGCTGGCGGCATACCTCATCTCCCATGGGCAGGGAGATGGATTCACTGGCTGATGTCATTTCTTTTGGTGTATCCCCGGCAGTAATGGCCTATGCGCTGGGATTGAATACAATCCTTGATGCAATCATCCTTATCTTTTTTGCAGTATGTGGATTAAGCCGCCTTGCGCGTTATAATGTCGCTGCTGATAAATTATCCGAAGGAACTAACAAAGTAAAATACTTTGAAGGAACACCAATCACCTTCAGTATTATTCCCCTCGGCATCACCTTGATTCTCTATGTCACCGGGCATCTTATGCCGATTCCGGCAGGTCTCTTCTCTTTTCATCTTATCTCACTTCTCTATATAATCAGTGGATGTCTGATGATCAGCAAAACCATCCAAATTCCCAAACCTTGAAAGAATTATTCTTATATTCGATTATAACATTTTATGTAAATAAGGATTCAAGGATTCAAGTGTTGGCGAATGAAGCGTTCGCAAATTCCTCGTATTCCTTGTTCGGGATATCTGATACCACTACCCTTGATTCTGTATTCTGTCATGGTATAAAATAGAATATGAATAAAAGACTAAAAACAATATTATGGATTATTGTATTTGTGCTGTTTCTTAGTGCATATCTTTTTACGTTGTGGGTTGATTTCATGATAAAGGCAGAGGTGTCACAAAGAGCTGGCAATCTATTAGCGGAGGCAATGAATCATCCTGCGGAATGTAAAGGCATGCGGATACAGGGAGAGGGCCTCTTACCGTTTTCAAAAACATTATTCGTTCATGCAAAGCTCATGGGCATCAACAGATACACCTCTATTGTTCTAATACTTTTTCTCTCCATCACTCTGCTTATAAGCAAAAAGAATTCATGACATGAATAGCAATCACAAATCGTGTATGAATTATTTAGGAGGTCTTATAGCAAAAATAAATTCAGTCATGGTTGCAATATTCTTACTACTATCATAGAATTATTATGCAACGAAAAAGAACATTCCTGATTTATGTTATTTAGTTGCATAATATTTGGAGGTAAGTTATGCCCGCAATAGCTTCTTTGGAAGATTTAAAATCAGCACAGAAAGATCTCCTATCTGCAAAAGATTTGAATGAGTTAAAAGCGACTTTTAAAAAATGGCGCAGAATCGGCTGGAAAAATGTCTGTAAGCTTTGGCTGGAGGAACGAACTCCAGAACAATTAAAAGGCGAAAAAGAGTAATGATTTTTATAGGGGGACTAATGCCAAAAAAAACTAAAATCCTTCTTGATAATGGCAAAAAGGTAGATTTTGGTGGATATATGCATGAAGCAATGAAAGCTAGTTTGCATAAGCAAGCTGAAGTATTAGCAGATTATTGAGTGGAACGACCATCGGAAGGATAGGAAATGATAAAACGACTTTTCATATTAAACACAGATGAAAAAAGACCATGGTATAACATTATACTCTGGTGGG
>MFGW01000008.1:16019-16290 GCA_001780385.1 Candidatus Fischerbacteria bacterium RBG_13_37_8
GCTAATAGTTTTCGGTGTTTTCTCGGTGGCAATTTTATCGCTTATTGTAAAAGACTTGAAGTCATTTTCTCCTCCTCCGTTCTTTTTATTAATGGAGGTGGGATTATTTCTGTTGCTGGCAAATATATTTTACACAGGAGGTTGGATATTTCAGCTTATAACCAGGAACAGCAGCAATAAATATATAACTCGCATAAGACCGAAAATCTTCATTTATGGGCTTATATTCTCATTTCTTATTGAACTGATTCCCTGTTTCCTGACAGGCGGG
>MFGW01000008.1:16355-20748 GCA_001780385.1 Candidatus Fischerbacteria bacterium RBG_13_37_8
TCCAGGAGACATTGCCGGTGATTACGTTCTGGCAGAGCTGAGCAGGCAACAGATGAATTTGCCTGACGATATTTTTTCCAAAACAGTTATTCGCTTTAATTCTGACAACACATTTAATTTCAGATATTTTCCATATCCTAAAGGCACCCTGGATTTGACTGAATATGAAATTGTCAATGCAGTAGGAAAGTGGACAATTGAAAAAGATTATGGGAGTTGGGTCATATCAATGTACTTCATCACAATCACCAATGCATTGACGGGACAGCTTAAAACCAGCGGCATTAACTATAGCGGCTTCCATATTAATAAAGATAAGCCGCCTTATGAAATTTATATAATTGTCGGTGACCCTGATTCATGCATAGGCATTACATTGCAGAAAAAATAGAAATAATAAAGAAGGGGATCAAAGACTAACATTAGCCCATATGTAAACTCAGTTATAATAGCATTTCAAGCAACTCTTATCAAAAAAACGATACATGTCTTTTTACAATTCATTCAACACTTCCTTCTATACAAGCTCCAATTAACATTTCTTTATCATTTTTTTTTCTTACTTTTTGTTGTAATTAACCAATTTCTCCTCTATAATCTGTATATGCTGAAAATCGATTTTTCTCAAAAGTTTCTATTCGACAAAGTCATAATGAATTGGAAAACAGAATGAGGGGGCAAATCAGAGTCATCTTCTTACTATCTGTCTTCAGCATGGCATTCTCTCCTCTGATCTTTGCTGAAGAGACTCCGTCACTTAGACCGTGCAGTGTTGTCTGGTGCTATATGACTGATAACGATATAATTTCACCCATTGCATCTGTTGAATATGGCAGACCTGATAGACTTTCCTTCAGCACTCAATTTCTTCATCTTTTTCCGACAATCAATACGGAGAATATTACACAGTTTTACGTTGCAGCATCGATAAGTCCTGGCATAGGTGGCATCAGATTTAAAACTGGAATAGCATATGTATTCCGCGATGCAGGATGGGTTCATGTTGATGCCGTTTATCTGCACACATGGTGGCTATCGTCAGTCGCAAGTTCGAACAGGAACTATCTTGGTATAGAAGCTCGTGTGGCAATAATCCTCACGTTTGGGATCGGGTATTATTGGCGAATTGGTGAAACGACGGATAGTCCCAGCAGATTTTTTGGCTATCATGTCGGGTACGGATTTTGATGCATTATTAATAAGACAAACATCCACAATTTCACACATCGCAGAGAGGCCAGCCGTTTACCCTCAATTCGTTTATCTTTTACCTCGCGGTGATTGCTCCGCTGTCAATTGTAATCGCATGGCTACTCCTGCGGTTTCTTTGCGGGGAGAATCTTCGAGACCTTAATTTAAGACCGGGCAAGTTGTTTTCAGATCTCCTTGCCACAATTATCCTCTCGATTGTGATCATTGTCGCCAATGTTATCTCGTACTCCTTTCTTTCGGCGTTGCTTCCAGCGCCTGCCTCCAGCACGAGTATCAGAAATATCTTTGCAGGATTGGCAAGCAATCCCGGATTGTTGGTTCTTTTTGCAGGTCCGTTGATATTGCTGGGAGCAGCTTCAGAGGAACTGATCAGGGTGCTAATGCTGAGCCGGCTATGGAAGATTTGGCCTTCCACCATGGGCAAGTTGACCGCCGTGGTCATCTCGGCGTGCCTGTTTGGTCTCATTCATCTGTACCGGGGACCAGTCCACGTTGGCTGGACGGCTATTTGTGGTTTAATCATGGCTCTCTACTATCTTCGGTTTGGTCGCGTTGCTCCACTCATACTTGCGCACTACCTGACAAACGCGCTTCAGGTAGTTGTTGCTGCTCTGGCACGATAAGGTTTTCCGGTGTAGAACCGAATCAAGGGAATTAACGTTTTTAATGGCAGAGGCCAGTACATCATTTCAACATTAGCAATTTCAAAAAAGGGGGACAGTCACCTATTTTTATTAATAAAAATAGGTGACTGTCCCCCTTTTTTGCGCCAACAAGTAGGGGAAACTAGCAGATATTTGATTTCAAATATCTTTAGCTGGATTTTATGAATATGAATGTTGTATAATAAGATATTAAAGACCTGTGAGTTATTATGTGTAGATTATTAGGATTAATTTCAAATAAGTCTATTGACCTGGTATTTACATTAGAGTTATATCAGGTTTTATCAAATAAAAATCCTGACGGTTGGGGCTTAGGATGGTATGATTCTGATTACCGTGTTGAGATTGATAAGGAAGGTATTGGCAACATCGACCGGCAATCTAAACTTATTAGAGTATCTAAGGAAGCACAATCACACATTATCATTTCCAATGTAAGAAACAAAGGAAAAGATGATATTCCCGCTTCTAAAGAAAATGCACATCCATTTCAATATAATAATTGGCTCTTTGCTCATGATGGGGACATGGATAGAGAATACTGGCTCAGAAAGCTGGATAATAAATATAAACATCTACTGCAAGGGACGACCGATTCAGAAGTTTATTTTTACTGGATTATGCAAAATATAGAAAAAGCGGGAGATGAAATTGTAGGAATTAAAAATGCTTTGAATGAAATTAAACAACGATATCATTCAGGATTGAATTTTCTTTTATGCAATGGCATGATGCTTTATGCATTTAGATATGCCAGTATTAATAAAGAACATTATTCTCTTTACTGGTTAAAAAGAGATGCATCAACACCAGAACCTGTTGATTTAGTTTCAAAGGAAACTAATGCATTATTACACAGCAACTCTTTAAAAGGAGAGAAAGCTGTATTGGTATGTTCAGAGAAATTAACAGAAGAAAATTGGTCAGAAATTAATAATGGATACCTTTTAGAAATTAACACAAATCTTTCAACAAAAATACATAGTATTCTCTAATAGAAAAAAATTTCCTGTCTCGTCAATACTTTCTTTCCAATGGTTCATACTTTTCCTGCCTGACTTGACAGATTAGGATTCATTAGGTTATTCTGACATGAGAATGAATGAGGCAAAAGTATTTATTGCACTTGCCTGATGTATTCATCAAGTAATAAGGAGTATTGCATGTTTCGATATAATAAATATTTTGCGGTATGCTTAATTTGTCTATGCATGATGATAATATTACCATGTGTAAAGCATGTTCTTAGTGAACAGGTGAGGACAAATCTCAGTTCTATCGAAACGATAGAATTTGCTGCTGATGAATTGTATATCAGTCAAACGCAAATACCTTTGGAGCAGCTAAAGGATCAATTACCCAATAAAAGTGCATGGGATACCTTTACTCAAGAATCCATGAGCGGACACGTATATATTGATCCGCGTTCCGGTCGTCCAGTTTCATAGACACAAGCAGTTCCGCTCATACCAGGCACGGGCGATGGCAACACGATTACGCTGGAACAGCTTTCCGCTACAATGGAAATTACCATCGATAAAATAACGGAACGCGTGGTGAGGGAAGCTGCCTTGCGTTTTATCTCTGAGCAAGCTGATATACTCAATATCAACAGTGCAGAATTGGGTGAAGTAAGAATTACAAACACAGATAGCGATTATTTATGGGACGTATTCATAACGCGTGAGGTGGGGGGTATTCCCGTTCGGTATGCTAATGTATCACTCGGGATAAATCACGGTAATGTATCATTATGGGGCGTTGAAAAATGGGGCGATATCCGACTGGACCTTGTTCCCAGGATTGATAAGGAGCAAGCGTTAGTTATTGGTTTTAATTATATAGGCGGCAGGCTTATAACCGACATACTTACGCAGGAACCACAGCTCGAGATAGTACCCATTGCACCCCAGTGGGACGGAACAATTGGCAGGGGATATGATCATGCATTGGTGTGGTCGTTTATTTTCAAACGCTAGGGAAATGTAAATACATGGGAGATGCTGGTAGATGCGCATTCGGGAAGATTACTCTCATTTCGTGATCTGAATGTCTATGCAAAGAAGAAGATAGTGGGTGCAATTTATCCACTTTCCAATGATGGGTGCAGTCCGCAGGGAATCGCACAAACCGGTGTGCCAATACCGTACACAGGTACGGGATTTGTCTCGCCGAATAATTATACGAATGCCGGCGGACGATATGAATATTTATCCGGAACGGCAAACACTTCACTTGATGGAAGGTACGTAAACTTAACGGATTATTGCGGTTCTATCAATGAGAGTTCAGCAACCGGAGACATAAATTTAGGCGGGACAAATGGTCAGCATGATTGTGATATTCCGACAGGAACTTCAGATGGCAATACGATGGCAGCACGCACTGTTGCTTCAGAAGTACCACGTATCAATAGAATAGCGCGGAGCTGGGTGAATTATGCATGGCTCGACACTGCCCTTCCATGTAATGCAAATGTAGCAGGAAATTGCAATTCGTTAGGTTCGGGGTCCGGC
>MFGW01000008.1:20761-23019 GCA_001780385.1 Candidatus Fischerbacteria bacterium RBG_13_37_8
ATTCAGGAGGAGGATGTGGCAATTATGGAGAAATAACGGGAGTAATAGATCATGAATGGGGTCATGGTCTCGATGACAGTGACACAAATGGCATCTGGAGCAGTCCTGTTGAAGCAATTGCAGATATTATCGCTATCATGAGATTACATAAATCATGCAAAGGTGAAGGTTCGTTTCTTACGTTGGATTTAGGATGCGGTCAATGGACATGTCCATCATCGGGTTCTCCCGCTGGAATGAATTGCAGCGGGTACGGAGATTGCTGCACTGACTGCACAGCATCACGTGACCTGGACTATGCAAAGCATGTTAGTGGAACTGCTCATTCAATTTCTAATTTTGTCTGCACATTATGTACGGTAGGTGGTAGCTGGATAGGACCATGCGGCAGGGAAGCGCATTGCGAGGGAATAGCCGCTGCTGAAGTGGGATGGGATTTAGCAAATCGTGACCTGACTTCTGCACCTTTTAACCTCGATATACAGACAGCATACGAATTAACTACGCGTCTTGCTTATACAGGATCTGGAAGTGTTACTGACTGGTATAGTTGCACCTGCCCAAATACATCATTTGGTTGCGGTGCAGATAACGCGTATATGCGATGGATTAATGCAGATGATGATGATGGAAATGTTAATAATGGAACACCTCACATAACCGCTATCTATAATGCATTTTATCGACACAAAATCTCCTGTCCGACACCTTCACCGATTAATTCAGGATGCAGCAGCGGTCCTACGACAGCGCCTACATTATTAGCGACTCCGCAGGATAATGCAGTAGCATTAAGCTGGACATCAGTAACCGGCGCAGCAAATTATTATGTATTGAGAACAGAAGGAGTCATGGGTTGTGATTATGGAAAAGCAAAGATAGCGACGACTTCTTCGACAACATACACTGATACAGAGGCAGGCAATCAGCGAACGTACTATTATGCAATAATGCCAGTCGGTTCCAATACCGCATGCATGGGACCGCTGAGCAGTTGTGCTTCAGCATCACCTTGCGGAGCTCCGGTATTTGGAGGAGTGCAATCTGCATACGATGCGAATGGTTGCGCATATACCGGCATCACGATAACATGGCAGGTACCTACAAGCTGGGGTGAAGGAGCAAGCAGTGGTACTTATGCCGTTAGAAGATATGCTGATTCATCATGCACGGGTTCTTATTCATCAATTGCATCAAATCTTCCTGCAGGTCAGACTTCATTTACCGATACATCTGCTGCCCCCGATACCAGCTATTATTACCGGGTAATAGCAACGAATAATTGTGCAAATGCACAATCAACTGCCGGTGATGATGCATGTTCTGCTGTAGTAATAGACAGTAATGACACGTATCCCTCCGGGCTTACCAACAACACTGCAGAGGATACAGATCCGTGCGATGATGAAGGTGTTCTTATTGTCTGGCAAAAAGATGTAACGGATTGGGGTGACAGTGGAATCGGCACACGTCATTATGATATATTCCGCAACGGCATTGAGATTGCCTCAAATATATCTTATGGTACGATCTTGTACATCGATAGTACTGGAACTGATAATACGAGTTATCTTTACCAGGTACAATATGCAAATGGCTGCAATAATACTGCGCTGACAACAGGGGCTAATGCAATGGATCATCTCCCGGATTTTCCTTCAGGAATTTCTCCGATTACAGCAGATGATGTTGACGGGTGTGAAGATACCGGTGTTTTAATTACATGGCAAGCTGATCCTGAGGTTTGGGGGGATGGAGGAGGCGGTGCGCGAAAATATCTTGTTCAGCGTAATGGGAGCGTGATATCAAATATCCTGCCTTACGGCACTACGAATTATACTGACGAAGGTGGTACAAATGGCATTACATATAATTATTCGGTGCAATATAAAAATGGATGCAATTACGGTGCTCAATCTTATGATGAACCGGCAGCGGATAATATTGGAGAAGTGCCTGCAGGGCTCACCAATAATACAGTAACCGACGTAAGCGGATGTGCCGATTCAGGCGTTTTAATAGCATGGGATGCGGATCCTGGCAACTGGGGTGATAATGGTATCGGCACGCGCACCTATACTGTTCTGCGCAACGGAGCAGGAATTGCTACCATATCGTATGGAACAACAAACTATACTGATACCACCGGAACAAATAATGTTACCTATTCCTATAGCGTTCAATATAATAATGGATGCAGTTTATCTGCAGCGACAACCGGTATTAATGCGATGGATATGGTAGGTACAGCACCGACA
>MFGW01000008.1:23037-23739 GCA_001780385.1 Candidatus Fischerbacteria bacterium RBG_13_37_8
GCAGAGGATTGGAATGCATGTGCAGATACAGGAGTACATATCACATGGGAAGCAAGTCCTGCAGATTGGGGTGACAGTGGAACAGGCACGCGATACTATAATATCTACCGCCAATCAGTCATAATTGCATCGAACGTGCCTTTCGGAACTTCTGCTTTTACTGATACCACAGGAACCAATAACACGTATTATCTGTATCGTGTGCAATATGTTAATGGGTGCGGTTTAACAGCAATAACAGGCGGCGTAGTAGCGACAGATTATGTACCTGCTATACCTTCAGGCTTAACTAATAACACGGCAGTCGATATAAGCGAATGCGCTGACACCGGTGTGTTCATCACCTGGAATGCCGATCCTGCTGATTGGAATGATAACAGTGCTGGCACACGAATGTACAATGTTTATCGCGGTGCAACTTTGATTGCACAAGATTTGCCTTACGGTACCACAAACTTTACCGATACAGGCGGCACCAATGGCGTCAGTTACCTCTACCGCGTGCGCTATCATAATGGCTGCGGGAACAATGCTTCCACAACCGGTGTCAACGCAACCGATACCGTTGACGTGACTCCATGCCCGGCAGTTGGAAATACCTTGCTCGTTTCCAAATCAGGCAACAATGCACTCATCACCTGGTCAGCAGTGAGTTGCACTGATTTGGCAAATTACCGCCTCTATGGTTCCACGGCATACAAT
>MFGW01000008.1:23745-25453 GCA_001780385.1 Candidatus Fischerbacteria bacterium RBG_13_37_8
TTCCCGTCAGGCTGGACTGTTCTCGGTAATCCCGTCAGCACCTCTTTCACCGATCCTCTGAATTCAACCAATATTGCCTATAAAGTCATCACCATTGACGCCTGCGGAAATTCGGGAAATTTGTCATTAGTTACCACTGGTAATTTACTGAAATACCAGCTATATCCGCTATTTTTTTATAAACACCATTATAATTGAACTTATTTGAACCCATCGTGTCAGCTTTTTGGTATATTACAAGCATATTAAATATTTCTAATTTTAAGTTTGCCTTAATAAAAGCAAGACCTACACAAATTCCATGCCTGCTGGAATCCGGAAAGAAAGGATCAATTGATTTATCTGGTACTGGTGCCTGATCAAAATAATACCCAGCCCTTCCGATCAGGTTTGATTGTAATTTGTATTCCGCACCAATCCTTGCACTCATTGTATTAAAATAATCATATTCTCTTGCTGTATCATATACAGGATTCTCAGGAAAATTGATATTGATCTGCTTAAAAGTATTCCATTTTGCCCAATTTATATCTATTTCTAAATTCATATCCTCATTAGGCTGATATGCAACGCCAAATGAATACGTCGAAGGAAAATTAATCTCCATGTTCGCCGGGATCGGTTCTGGCGGTATTTCATCAACTCCGGGAATTCCCGAACCAGGGGGAGTGGTCAACGGGATAAGCGTGAATGAAGCATTACCAGAATAACTTGCTTTAGCACTATGACGATAAGTAAAACCAACCCGAAAAGTATCATTAAATTTAAAAAGAACACCTGCATTGAATGCGATGCTCATTTTATAGCCAGAATTTATTTTCATGTACGCCAGATCAAATAATGCATTGGATGAAAGCATGAGAATTGGAAGATTTTTCTCAATTGTGATATGAGATTCTCTTAATTCTAATCCAAATCCAACACCAAGATTATTATTAAAATGATATGCAACCGTTGGTGTTATAGAGTAAGAACTTAATCTTGCACGAGTCGCTATGAACCTGCCTGTGAATTTTTGCGGTGTTTCCCACTCGGTCGAAAAACCAAAAGGAGAGTAAAAACCAACTCCAGCGGTAAATTTATCACTGATAGGATGAATATAATAAACACTTGGTACAAATACAGATAAATCTTTATACTTCTCACTGATACCCTGTCCAGGAAAAGGATCTACTCCTGAAAAAGAACCGCTGTATGTATAGATATTACCATTAACATACAACTGTTTACCGCTGAGAAAAGCTATCCCTCCCGGATTGTAAAATATAGCAGAGGGATCATCTGCTGTCGCCGTAAATGCTCCAGCCATAGCTGAAGCTTTGTTGCCTTGCTCAAATAAACTGAATCCTGATCCCATTGCATAGGATATTAGTAAAAAAAAGACCCCGTATGTCATCAGTATCTTTGATCTGACACTCATATTTTTTCCTCCTTATATTTAATCATAGAAAACATAGAAAGATTCAGTGACCCTGTATTCATTTATCTTTGCTATCCTTCATATGCTTTATAGTCATAATTCTCATAAGCTTGCTTAAACCATTTCAGCCTGCATATTAAATATATATTGTATATCATCCTGTTGATAATATCAACAGGTAGAGGTGTAAGTATCACGGATACGTCAAAGTCGGCGCAAAACATAGAGCAGGGCTCATTTTTTAAGAAATTGAGCGTTTGAATAATGCTAATATAATGTTACATTTGA
>MFGW01000008.1:25479-25658 GCA_001780385.1 Candidatus Fischerbacteria bacterium RBG_13_37_8
ACTTGTATCTCTTTTAGAGCCAATATCCCACCGTTAAGAGCTTCATTGGCAAGTTTCTTTCCTGGCTCTATTTCCCCAGTGATAAGCTGTGGATTGAATGCATGAATATCAGAGCGTGCTTTTGTGAGGGCATGTTGAGCATCTCTTATCGTAAATTCCTGCTCGCTCACTTCCATGCC
>MFGW01000008.1:25689-31339 GCA_001780385.1 Candidatus Fischerbacteria bacterium RBG_13_37_8
GCTTTGTCTATAGCTTGTGATAATGTATCAAGCGATAATCGCATGTTTGCAGCCGCCTGGTATCCATTAGAATCCTTCTCGTGACAATTAGTACATACAGATCCTTTTTCGACTCCTATCAATTCATCCGTAGGATGCAAAATATCGTGATGCTCATGGCATATTTCACAGGCTGGTATTTCAAGTGCAATATATGCTTCCTGGTGAGGACTTTTATTAAATAATTCCCAATTACTTGCATGACATTGACCACACACATTAATCACTGCTCCCGCTTTTGGTTGAATTGGTCCATGTGTACCATGACAATCATTGCACACCGGCGCGCTTATGTCTCCTTTTTCAAGCAATGCTATACCATGAACACTTTTTTTATATTTATTAAGCTGATCAGTAGGTATACCATATTCCATCATGTAAGCAGCATCAGAATGACAACGTGCACAAGTATATGCGAGCTTAAATGGAAAAACAGGAGCTTGCGGATCTTTTACCGACAATATTCCATGGTAATTGTGACAATCAATGCAGGTCGCTACTTTTTTATCCCCTTTCGATAATAATATCCCATGCTGACTGATCTTGTACTGTTCCTCCTGGTCAACAGGAAGATTAGGATTAAAAAAACGCATGTAAGAAGGATCACCATGACATTTACTACACAAAGCTGGTATATCCTTTTTAAGCGGCGTGCCAATAAATCCTTTCGCAGGATCCATTGCTTTCTTATACTGCGATAAAGTCGCATCTACTTTTGAATCACCTCCATGACAGCTAACACACGAAAGACCTCGCTGTTTATGAACATCCTGCGCAGGAAGAATAATGTGTTCCCGGAATGTTGAACCTAACTTAGAATGACAATCAGCACAATTATCTTTTGCAGAATGAACATTGCCTGACTGCAGGAAGAAAAAAAATACAGTCATTAATAATAAATGGAAAATGTTCTTCATAACTGATATGCTAATTTTGCGACTCCGTTCATCCTGTCCTAAAATACATATATCATACTCATTGTTCATGAGATGCTCCTCATATTTTTGTGAATTTCACGATAATATTTTCATTATTTAAGCGCAAACGCGCTGAGCACTATAATATAAATAACTGCTGCAATACCAATCCATTTGAATAAAGGACTCGGTTTGCCTTTCTGTGACCATCTATCAAGAAATGGAACTATCACCCACAAAAATCCAACAAAACTGAATACAAGCACTGCAAGCATGTCTCCCTCTATGTATAAAATATGCTGAGGAATATATTTGAGGGTTTGAAACATAAATAAAAAATACCATTCAGGTTTTATGTCTGCTGGTGCTGAAGCAAAGGGATCAGCTTTTTCACCAAGTTCCCAGGGAAATATCGCTGCAAGAGCGGCGAGCACTGCTATAATAATCAGCCATCCCAATATATCCCTGTAGAGAAAATGCGGGATGAAGGGCATTGACTTGATTTTTTCCTCCTTCTGCTCAATAGAGAGAGGAACACTCATACCTTGCATTTGCACCAGTGTCAGGTGAATTGCCATTATTATCATCGTCAAAGCAGGCAATAGAGCAACATGAATGCCAAAAAATCGCGTAAGACTGGCACCACCAACATCAGGACCCCCACGTAAAATAAGTAATAACTCTTCACCAATGAACGGTATTTTGCCTGCAATATCAGTTCCTACCTTCGTAGCAAAAAATGAAATGGTATTCCATGGAAGCAAATATCCGCTGAAACCAAAAGTCAATGCAATAAAAAAGAGCAATACTCCTGTTATCCAGGTGAGCTCTCGCGGTTTACGATAAGAACGAAGAAAAAATACACTGAACATGTGAAAAAACGCCATTGCTATAAATAAATTAGCAGCCCACGCATGTATTGAACGTATTAACCATCCAAAATGCACTTTCGTCATGATAAATTGTACACTCTCAAATGCCGATTCTGGTGATGGACGGTAATAGATTAGCAGAAGCATCCCCGTAACCACTTGAATAACAAACAAAATAAGACACATCCCGCCAAGGTAATAATGCATTGAATGCTTATGAATCGGCACCTGCTTATGTTTTCCAAATTCTTCAATAGCTGAAAGATTCAATCGCTCATCAAACCATGTATATATTGTTTTAATCAATGAATATTTCATATGACTTATCCTTTTGAAACAATAATTTCATCACCTTTAATTATTACTTGAAATGGCTCGAGCGGCTGAGGCGGCGGTCCAGCAATATTTTTGCCTGATAGATTATACTTTCCATTATGACATGCACACCAGATCAATTGCATGTCACTGCGGTATTGCACAGTACAGTCAAGATGAGTGCATACTGCAGAAAATGCTTTTATCTCGCCCGATGGTGTTTTAATTAAAATACCAGGTTTATTGCCAAAACGAAAAATTTTACCTGAGTTCGTTGCCAATTCAGAAACTTTTCCCGCAACAACACTTAATTGCTGCGCTTCAGTTATGGCAGGCGGGATTAAATATTTAATAATAGGATAGAAAACCTGAAACGTTAATCCAATCAATGAAAAACCTAATAAAACTTCCAGAAATGTTCGTTTACTTTTCTGTACCCTTTCATCTCCGTTACGTTCTGTCACTTACTTTTACCTCCTGACATAATAAAACAGTATATAAGATATACTATTTTAATGCAACTATCCCACTGATTCTAATGTCATATTTGACAGATAAAAGTATTTGTTATAAAATAATATTTCATTCTATTTTTAAAGCTTAATTTGAGAGTGAGCATCCTTGAAAATTGGCAAACTACCCGATCAGGTTATAAGGCTATTAATAATTTTTGCTATATTAATAGCAGGATTTGTTATTGCAAGAATTTTTTTTGTTCCCGCATCGTTTGGAAAACTGGGTCATTACCGCGCTGACGCAATTACTGCGATTGAAAAATTACCTGTTAAATATGCAGGTTCTCTCGTCTGTACTGAATGTCATTCTGATATTTATGAACTGAAAAGTAAATCGTATCATAAAGGACTGCATTGCGAAGTATGTCATGGCGCCGCAAGCAAACATGCAAATGCGCCTGACGAGAGCAAACCTTTGATCCCCAGAAAAAGAGATCATTGCGCAAAATGCCACAGCTACCTTCCCTCGCGTCCCACTGGATTTCCTCAAATTAATGTATTGTATCATAATCCAAATAAACCATGTCATGATTGTCATAATCCTCACGATCCAACTCCACCAACTATTCCAAGCAAATGTTCAGCATGCCATGCCAACATTACAAGAACAATCAGTCTCTCCTATCATGCTTCTTTAGAATGTAAAACATGCCACGAAACTCCTCCAGAACATATAGAAAACCCATCGTTAAACCTTCCCCACAAACCCGCTGAACGTTCTTTCTGCGGAAATTGTCATGACCCGAAAGCACAATCTGCAAAAAATATCCCACGAGTGGATCTTGAAACTCATTATCCAGGATATTTATGCTGGCAATGCCATTATCCTCATTTCCCGGAGGCAGAATAAATGTCAGATTTACCAAGTAGAAGAGATTTTATGAAATTGTTACTTCAAGTCCCCTGCACAACTGCCTTGTTGAATTGGTCAGGGCTACTTCTGATGAGCAATCAGGATAAAGAAACACCCTATAATTCAGAAGAACATTACTATGGAATGGGTGTACAGATATCAAAGTGCATTGGTTGCGGACGATGTGCAGAAGCCTGTAAGATAGAGAATGATGTGCCTGATGAACCTTTTTTCTTTAAAACCTGGGTGGAACGTTACTTAATATATTCTGATGGTAAAACTCATGTAGATAGTCCCAACGGTGGCATCAACGGGTATCCTTCAGTAGGCGATGTGAGAAAAATTCTGCGCTCATTTTTTGTGCCTAAATTATGCAATCATTGTAATAATCCGCCATGCGTTCAGGTATGCCCCGTTGGTGCAACTTTTATTACAAAAGACGGAGTTATTCTCGTTGATAAAGATTATTGTATCG
This sequence comes from Candidatus Fischerbacteria bacterium RBG_13_37_8, assembly GCA_001780385.1. Taxonomy (GTDB): domain Bacteria; phylum Acidobacteriota; class HRBIN11; order MFGW01; family MFGW01; genus MFGW01. Next base: position 29,676 of record MFGW01000008.1, read on the forward strand.
GCTGCCGTTATTGTATTCAGGCATGCCCGTATGGAGCACGGTATCTGCATCCAGCAACAAAAACCGCCGACAAATGCACGTTCTGCTACCATAGAATTACGAAAGGATTACTGCCCGCTTGCGTTGAGGTATGTCCTACGCAGGCAAGAATATTCGGCGATGTGAAAAAATTAGCAAGTCCTCTGCGCAGATTGATGAGAATGAATTCAATTCAAGTACTGAAACCCTATCTTAATACTGAACCAAAAGTATATTACACTGATCTCGATGGAGAGGTGAGATAATCATGGAACAACATTTCGATAAACTCGCACTTCTCATTAAGCAGGTTGTAGGATATATTTACCCTAATGAAATTGAATTGCAATGGGGTCTTCTCATCGTCGTGTATCCCTATATCACAGGATTAGTGGCAGGCGCTTTCATTCTCGCCTCACTGGAAAAAGTCTTCAAGGTAAAAGAAGTCGAACCCACGTACCGCCTATCTCTTCTTACTGCACTGGCTTTCCTTTTCGTAGCTCCACTGCCTCTCCTCGCTCACCTTGGTCACCCTCAGCGTTCATACGAAATATTCCTGACTCCACATTTTAACTCCGCAATGGCAATGTTTGGATTCGTCTATACCTGGTACCTGATGGTTGTCCTGCTCCTTGAAATTTGGTTCGATTATAGAAAAGACCTTGTGAATTGGAGCAATAATGAAAAAGGTATTAAAAAAATTATTCACTGGATACTCTCGCTCGGTTCCCGCGATATATCTGAACCTGCCGTGACATTTGACCGAAAAGCAGTCCATCTCATCACACTGGTAGGAATTCCTTCAGCCTTCCTCCTGCATGGATACGTAGGATTCCTGTTCGGCTCAGTCAAAGCAAATCCATGGTGGAGCAGTGTGTTGATCCCCATTGTCTTTCTCTTCTCCGCCATTGTTTCCGGAATAGCTATGGTGCTCCTGTTGTATTACCTCACCAGTATGTTTAGAAAAAAAGAAGTCGATATGCGATGCATGGATAAACTCGCTTCCTTCCTCCTGTACGCCATTATCCTCGATTTTTCCCTCGAACTCCTTGATTTCGTGCATAGAATCTATGAATCTGAAGAATCAATTAAAATACTGTCACAACTTATTTTCAGTAAACTATTTATCAGCCTTACCATAGTTCAAATACTTCTCGGAACTATCCTCCCACTTATATTACTCACAATCTCCCGCTATTCTCACATCCCCGCTGAATTAAAAAGAGTCGTTTATTTTATCTCTGCCTTGCTCGTGCAGGTTGGTATTTTCAGCACCCGGTGGAATGTCGTCATCGGCGGTCAGCTCTTTTCAAAAAGCCTGCGCGGTCTTACCGTCTACAAAATGGAAGTAGGCGGAGCAGAAGGTCTTTTCTCCGCTCTCGGATTCCTCATACTGCCATTTATTATCTTATATATACTAATCAAAATATTCCCACCCTGGGAAGAATCAAAAACCTAGCTATTGCGGGGGACAGGCATTTACAGTTTACAAAAATGTAAACACCTGTCACCATCAACTAAAACTTAAATCGGTCACCGCGGAGCTCCACCGGTATCACCTTCGTGCGTTTATTCGCACTCTCAAAATCCTTGGCGGCGGGCTTGTAAAAATACTCCCTGTCTATGGCATGCATGGGAAAAACAAA
>MFGW01000008.1:31384-31637 GCA_001780385.1 Candidatus Fischerbacteria bacterium RBG_13_37_8
CAGGTAAACAAATGCAATATCGATATTTTTTTGCATACCCGCCAGATAATCTATATCACTCTTATAACTATCCATCCTGCCTATCCAATCTCCCGTATGAAATATCGTTACACCATCCACTTTCACCAGGTAGGCAACTTCAGGAACTGAATCATGTTGACTATTCACGGTATAAATCTCAATATCTCCAATTCGTTTCTTTGCCCGCGGTTCTGCCAAGACAATATCTTTCTTGTTATCTCTCGCCTGCCAG
>MFGW01000008.1:31646-33100 GCA_001780385.1 Candidatus Fischerbacteria bacterium RBG_13_37_8
AAAGCAATATTTTTCACCACGGCTTCCCATTGAAAAATAACCGGATCAAAATGATCCCCGTGCGAATGTGTCGAGAATACATACACATTCTGATCCTTTATCTCTTCGGGATTGATAAATCCAGAGGAAAGATTAGTATCGACCACCGGTCTTCGTCCGCGCCAATAATCAAAAATAAGCAAATGATTTTTCGTTTTCACGGCCCACCCAGAATGACCAAGATGCCATACTATCGCTTCTTTCTCCTTCAACTCTTTATTCAATTCCACTGCATGAACGGGCACAGTTTCCTGCACTCCCAGTATTTTTGCGGCCTCTGGATGTGCATAGCGTACCGCTAATTGAGCAGCAGTAAGTTTATCACTATCTTTCAATTCCGTGTTTGCCTCGTTCTGTAATAGGAAATTGATTAATTCGATATTGCCTGTTTTGGCAGCAAAATGCAGAGCTGTGCGCCCGTTCTTATCTACTGCATTTACCTCTGCTTTTTTCTCAACGAGGAATTGCGCCGTTTCTGTCTGATTTCCCCATGCAGCCCAATGCAATGGCGTCTGCTTGTCTTCATTCACCGCATTTACATCCGCTCCCTTTTCAAGAAGAAATTCTACAATAGGCTTCTGCCCATGAAATACCGCTAAATGAAGCGGCGTGCAACTATCCTTACTCCGAAAATCCACTTCTTTTATCTTTGACAAATATAATTCCACCAGTTCCTTGCTTCCTAAAGCTGCAGCCCAATGAAAAGCTGCCTTCCCGAATGAATCCATTGCTTTTACATCAGCGCCTTTATCTATTAATAAAGCTGATATTTCGACCTGGCGTCCTTGTGCTGCATATTGAAGCACAGTACTATCTCCCATGCTTAAAGCATTTACGTCAGCACCTTCTTTGAGCAGTAGTTCCACTAATTTTTTATTCCCCGTCAACACGGCATGAAAAAGCGGCGTCGTTGCATGTTGGCTTCTGCTATTTACATTCGCACCTTTTTCAAGAAGCAGTTCCGTTACTTCCATCTTGCCGCTTTCGGTAGCTTTATATAATGGTGTTCTCCCATGATAATCACTTATATTAACATCCATTCCCTGCTCCAGTAACCATCCAACCATCGATACACTCCCTCCCCGCGCAGCATAATGCAGTGGCGTTTCTCCTACGTTATCCCTCAATGTAATCTTCATTCCGTCTTTCACCAATTTCTTCACCAGGTCTATAAGCCCACCTTCCGCAGCACTATGCACTAATTTACCACCACTTCCGTTCGTTGAATTAACATCCACACCTTCCTCCAGGAGCTGCTTTACAATTCGTTCAATCCCGCCCTGCGCTGCCATATGCAATAACACGCTGTCTGATATAGCAGTAGTTTCAACCTTGGCGCCTTTTTCAAGCAGAAAATCAATTACTTCCTTATGCCCGCGCCTGAGTGCATAATGAATTGGCATCAACCCGGTATT
>MFGW01000009.1:0-9382 GCA_001780385.1 Candidatus Fischerbacteria bacterium RBG_13_37_8
TCCTACTACAGAAGCAGCTTTGAAGAAATTCCGAGACGTAAATTACCGGAACCATTATTGCCGCCCCAGATAATCATTTCCGTCCCTGTCCACACAGCAGTATGAATACGACGTCCGGCTGGTGCATTCGTAGTAGTAGTATCAGTCCAACTGTCAGTTCCAGGATTGTAGCGAGCGCCGGTGTTAAAATATGTAGATCCGTCAACACCGCCCCAGATAATCATCTCGTTGTTGACTGTATCCCATACAGCAGCATGAAAAGTACGAGCTAGAGGCCAAAGAGGGAGTGTGGTCCAGGTATTTAATGCACGATTATAACGAGCTCCATCATTATAGGATGCAGACGGATAATTAGGGTCATTTCCGCCACCCCAGACAATCATTTCCGAACCGCTCCAGACTGCGCTAAAATTGTAGCGTCCTGAAGGTGCATTAGCAGTAGGCAAAGCAGTCCAGGAATCTGATGTGGGATCATAAATAGCACCGGTGTTCGTTCCGCCACCCCAAATAATCATTTCCGTTCCGGTCCAAACGGCACTATGCAGTATGCGTTGATCTATCATTCCTTTTGTTGGAAACCATGTGTCAGCTCCCGCTGTTGCACACGGACTTGCTGCTAATTGCGGTAAAGTGAATGTGTACGAAAGCGATTTGCTTGAAGTACTGAAATCATTCTAATGTTCCTGCCACCATTGTTCAAAGGGTACCTTCTTCCACACCATGTATTCTACGTCAATTTGACCCGTTCTATTATTCTTGAAACGCGTGATATAAAATTGATGCTCATCTTCCTGCAACGAACCGGATTGTTCGAGTGTGGATTCAATTTCTTTAAATTCTTCTTCCGTCACATAAATCCGGTCAATATTTGTATTCTTTTTCAGTGCTAACGAATGGTTGTTATTATCAAGGAAATAATGTATTTCGGAATAATCGCCACTCATCGAGCGTAAATTATAAATAGAATATGAAGCAAGTTCTCCTTCTGCCTTAGCTTTTAATTCACTATGAAATCTTGAATCGAATGCATACCAGTTCCGTGTAAGCCGGTCAATGAGAAGAGGACGTGCAAAACATTCTGCAACAAGATAAGGATTATTAACGAGCGCTTCCCAGATTTCCTGGATCAGCTCCGGTTTTTTTGTGTCTCGAGCGATGCGGTCAATTTCAGCCTGCAGCATGGCACCGGTCAGTTCTCTTTTCCAGAGCAGTTCCAGTGCGTTTGATTTTCTCAATTCATCTTCAACTTTAGCACGCATTATCTCATCCGGCATAATCGTATCAAAGGCAGGTTTAGCTGAGGTATTATCAGTAGGCCAAATGCGATGTTGCCAGTAGACAGATTCCACGGTTTTCCGGCACTGAAGCCGTTGGTCGAGCGATAAGGTTTGTCTGTTCATCATAATAATAAGGAGGGGGTCGTAGCATAACATTAGACACTCTCACAACATAGGTCTGGAGATGGTTTCAAGCCGCCCTTTTAAATTTTTATCAAATTTTGAGTGAGCATAGACAAGCAGTTGAATCTTTACCATTTATTTCTTGTTGAAGGGTATTTTGGAGGATACTGAATTTTTGCTGGGAATCATATTGAAGTTATAGAAAATAAATGATATGATGGTGAATGGAATTTGAAAGGTTTAACAATATATTTAATCAGCTTATAGGGAATTATTTAGGATTTCTAAGGCCGGCGACGGTGGAGATTATCTTTAAGCATTTGAATAGCTATTTGAATGATATGCAAATGCAACAGGATAAAGGAGAAGCTAAGAGAAAGTTCATGCATCATTATTGGTTGAAGAGTCTTTTCATGTGCAATGAGGATGAATTAAAAATGATTATTAAGCAGCATTTCAATAAGAAACTTGAGGAAGGTTTAAATTATCTGCTCTCAATATATTATTGGAAGATGAGTTATAAGCAAATAGCGAACAAGGAATTTCTCTGGCATGATTTTGCCAATGCTAATGGAGCATATGGTTTGATGCAGATTTGGTGGTTGCATAGGCAAGTGCTCAAAAATGGTTTCAAGGAATTATTATCGACCGAATTTGAAAGAGGGTTACCCTGGAAGCGTGGGACAAAGGTATCATATAACAAGATAAAGGCATTTTATTTTGATTATTATTTAGAGCGGGAATTTGATGAACAGGAAGAAGATGTATTTTCGGAGTTGTTGACATTTATCTGTGCGATAGGACCTGTTATCAATAAATATAATATATATCGTGAAGTAACATTAATAATTGATCACATGGTGGAGAACAGTGATAAATTTTATTTTCAGTCGCCGGTAAAATTTTTGATAACAGTGAAAGATATTAAGTATCCACTTGAAAAAGCCTGGCGGTTATTTGTCAAATTTTTGCATTTATATGAACCGCAGGGGAAAGCAATAGATCCATTAGCGGCAATTTTGGGGATAATGAATGATGAAGACCGGATGTTGACATTATTGGATGAGCACAAGATAGATAATGAAGAAATAAGTTTGTATGTAGAGCTGGCGAATACATTGAAGAGGGGCAGAAAGGAATGAAGAGTGGGAATAGTCCCTTGGTCATGAAATTCTTGCATTTTTGGCAAGGAAATTATTTCTTTTGCCAACATAACGGCGAGTTTATTGAGTTTTGTTGAGTTTATCGGGTTTGTTGAGTTTGTGAGCATTCCGGAGGAATGCTTGCAAAGAATGATGCTGTTGTATTCAATGATTGTATGATTTATACTTACTGTTCGATTTAAGTGCTTCATATTTAATCAGAGTGTCTTAGCAGGCTAGCATTTTATATGGAGGATTCGTGTATATGATTAAGAACAAGGTTATTATTGTGCTGTGTTTATTTATTATGAGCAGCTATTTGTTTGGGCAGCGGGCAAGTATTACGCAGGGTTATGCTCAAAAGAACGGCAATGATGGGGCATGTGTAACGCTAAAAGCACGATATACGCGGCCGAAGCCGCAGCATACGGTACTTGGTACCTATGATGAAAGGGATATGGTTGTGGTGAAATTTATTCAACCGACACGGATACGGTTGCGTGAGGGTGAATTGACAGATCTTGACGGCAAGCAGGATTTGTTGCCGCTCAAGGCATTACTCAGTCAATATCCGGGATTGATTATCAAGCGGATATTTTCGCGACCGGAAGAGGATATTGAACATGAGCGGATGATAGGTGAAGCGGACATATGCCAGGAACTGGGGGATTTGAATTTATATTATTTATTAGATTTGCGGTTGGTGCCGGCTGTACAACTGGAGAGTTTGATAGATGGCTTGAATGCATTGTCAGTAGTAGAGTTAGCATATCGGCTTGCCGACCCGGAGCCAGCGGTGCTTCCACCTGAAGTAATTGAAGCGGTGCGGAAGCAAGCGTCGGAAGGTAATCCGGTTTCATTATCTAATGCTACGTCTTTATTTGTGCCGCCGCATGAGCCGACAACACCTGGCAATTATGAACCGATGCAAATGTATCTTGATCAAGCGCCGCTTGGAATTGATGCAGAATGGGCTTGGACTCTAACGGGGAGGCGTGGCAGTAATGCAAAATATATTGATATAGAGAATAATTGGAATTTGTGGCATGATGATCTTGGTACAGAATTTGTACATTTACCGCCGCTATATATTATACCGGCACCGACATGTGATGGTTATGGCGACTGTGATTTCAATTCATATCAGAATCATGCGACGGCAGTAATAGGTGTAGTATCGAGTTCCAATGATGGAATTGGAACGACTGGCATAGCGGTGGATGCTGGCTATGGAACTTGTCAGCAGGTAGAATATGGCACGGTTGCTGATTGCCTGAATGTGTCATCAGCTTTTCTTGATCCGGGAGATATTCTTATGATAGAGGCGCATGCTAAGGGACCGGTATGCGGGGAAACTTGTCCGTGCAATTGCGGTCAATTTGAATATGTACCGATGGAGTATTGGCAGGAGATTTTTGATGCGATACAAGTAGCGGTGGCGAATGGACGGATTGTAGTGGAGGCTGGCGCAAACGGTTCCATGAATCTTGACCATGCGTGCTATGGCGGATTATTTGACCGGAGTGTACGTGATTCTAATGCGATACTGGTAGGTGCTGGTGATCCTGGTGTTCCTCATACTCCGTCCTGTTTTACCGATTACGGAGACCGTGTTGATATGTATGGGTGGGGTGATGGTGTTGTCACACTTGGTTACGGTGGTTTATATCCCGGATTACCGGTCTCATGCGGTCCTGGTAATGTCAATTGCACAGATAATTTTAATGTACTTTATGCAGGTGATTTTGCTGGAACCTCTTCAGCAGCTCCCATAGTAGCGGGAGCTGCTGCAATTATGCAGGGCGTATCGAAGACGAAATATAGCCGTATAATAACACCGCTGGAGATGCGTGATTATTTGCAGATAAATGGCACACCGCAGGGGGCACCCACGGATCATCATATAGAACCATTGCCGAACCTGTTTGGTTCTATCCGTGCTGATTTGATGTGGTATCTTCGCAGTGGCTGGTATGATATTCTTGTGCCGCGCAGTACGGCTGATGCTAACTGCAATAATGTGACATTGCCGGCAACACTGCCCGGTTTTACTGTCGGTACTTATTTGAATTCCTCAGGAGTTAATTACGGCGTTTATGAGGCAAATAATTTCTGGGATCTGTATTCTGTTGATGATGTAGGAGTTGTCTCAGTTTTTCAGGCTGTTTCAAATCCATTAAGGCCGGTTTGTGAAATAAATGTAACATTATCTGGCACGCCAATCAGTGTGAAAGGTGGACGGCATACATTGCGAGTTGACTGGGATTTTCAGAGCATGGTCAATGAATGGTACGAGGACAATAATTATTATGCACGGCAGTATGTCTGGAGTCCGTTTGTGCTTACCAATCATTCGCAGACAATGAGCAGTGCACCGCCGGACAGGGACAGTACCGGGTATGTGTATTACAATATTGATGGTTATGCATTTCAGTTGCCGGGCGGCAGTGGGAGTTGGTGGGGCGGTGTTGGCATGCTCCCGACGAATATAGCGCATGACTATGATGTGCGATTATTTAATGATTATGTTGGGAGCACGCAAGGGTTCGGCGATTACTTGAAGCAGTCAGCATGGAGCGCCGGTCTGTCTGATTTTGTGCTTGCGAATGGCAATATTATTGGCTCGACTGCAACGCGTTGGGCAGGTGTGATGCAGGCAACCGGTACACCCGATACGAGCAATGTGATGCTTGAATATGATGCCGGTCCATCGGTGTATGCTATCGGTACGCACGGACCCTATACGATTGGATATAACCAGATTATCGATGTGATCGAACTTTACTTCACACCCGGTTCAGTCGGTTTGTACCATGATTTCAAATTAATTAATGATGGATCGGCTGACCTCGGATTCAGTCTTTATGCACCGACAGCCGATTATGCTGCAAAATCAGATTTTGTGCCGGGAGGATATGCAGATACTTACGGACAGGGTAGTGATGAATCATTCACACTGCAGATAACGCAATCGGGGTATTATGCGCTCGCTGTGTGGAAATACAATTCATATGATCTGCCGCTGGAAAGCAATTATACAATAACGATAGAGCTGAGCAAACCGAATTTTATTCTGGATACGCCGGCAGGATGGAGTTATCCATTGATACCACGTAACACCAATGGATGCACTGATACCACTTGTGCGATCACACCTACCCTGCAGGGTGATGCTGCTGCAACATGGATGAATTACCACGGCAGAAACAATGCTCCGGTCGAAGCAGCAGTAAGCTCCTTCCGGTCAATGTATTACCTCGATGACCAGATGCTCTGGTTTATTAATCAAACGGGACCTATTCCCGCAAACAGTTCATTCTATGATGTAAACACAGGAAGTTTCACTATCAAGGGTGGACGGCATACGCTCGGATTGTACGTGGATGATCAGGATTATGTCGATGAATCGGATGAAACTGACAACACCTATTATCAGCAGTTTGTATGGAGTCCGTATACTTTAACGAACGGCGTGACGAACCAACGCACAGCACCACCCAAGCGCGTGACCACAGGTGCAAATTATTTTAATTGTGATGGGTACCAGTACAGCACTGGATGGTGGGGAGTAGTGGGCCTGCTACCTGAGACGGTGACGGATAATTATGATTTACAGTTGCATGATGATTATGCGGGGAGTGAGACAGGATTTGAAACATGGTTGAAGCAGTCCTATTACAATGCCGGGTTTTCAGATTTTGTCATGACCAATGCGAATGATCCGTCGGTACCATACGGTTCGACATGGTATACATGTATTCGGCAGGCGTATGATGTCCCAACCTCAACCGGCGATTACCGCATCCAGGAAGTGAATTCTACTGTGGCTGTAGTTCCACCTGGTCTCTTTGGTCCATATACTATTAGCAGTTATGGGATACTTGGCGCACATGAGATTTATTTTGATGCAAATTCGGTGAACCGCATTTATTTCTTCCGCTTGCTTAATGACAGTGGTGGAAATAATCTCGGATTTGGATTATATGGACCGAGCCAACCGTATTATGCAAAGAATGAAGCACTTGCATACTCGGATGTATATGGTTCCGGGGAGGATGAATACTTCTTTGTGACCGTGCCAGAGGCGGCATATTATGGATTGGTAGTGTGGAAGAATAACACTGCGGATCTTCCGCAAGAGTCCTCCTATCGTTATGCAGCAGTGATGGTTCTGCCGTACCAGATTGACCAGAACACACTGCATGTTGCACGTAGCACGAGTCCGCCGGGACTGGTTCTGACCTGGGGTCCAGATTGTAATGCCAGAGGCAGTACGAATTATTCGCTCTATTACGGCAATCTCGATGTTCTGCGAACGACCGGCACATATGATTACACCGCCAGCACACCTGTCTGTGATGCTGGGGCTGATCTGACTGAATATATACCCATGCCGAGCGGCAACGTGTTTTTCATTGTGACACCGCATGATGGTTCCGTGGAAGGCTCGTATGGTACCACGTCGGAAGGTGTACAACGCACACCGGCAGGAGATCCCATACGTTGTCATCCGCAGCTTGCTGCAACTGCCTGCCTTGAATGAATAAACAGTGAACAGTGGACAGTGATCAGAGCGGGCATAATCATTTTTTGCTGAAATTTCTGCAAAGCACCATTCAAACACCCTGCAGACCTATGTTGTGAGGGTGTCTAATGTTATGCTCCGACCCCCCTTAGGATGTAGTTGCGGGTGGCAAAATAGTGGGATAATTTGTCCGATGAGGTCACCGGTAAGCTATTTAGCGAAAGCTCAGATTCCAGCCATTGCTCCATGTAATGCGGCCGGTCTGCAACCGCTATCTCGCGGTAAAATCCCTTGAGGGAATAGCTGTTGAAAAATTTAGCATCAACTACCTTGAAATCATTGTCCTGCAAAAGCGCCTGGAATTCTTCTTCTTTCACAAATGACTGGTAGTACTTTTCAATGCCCATCCTGGCAAACAGAATTCGGGCAAGATCTTTAATCTTGTTGCGTTCTTCAGGTGAGGTGAAATGACCTGCATCATAATTGATGAGAAAATAGCCTTCGTCCTTCAGACATTCTTTTGCGGAACGCATGTAATCTTGCCTCCTGTAAACATGTTCTAGAACACTGAACGAAACTACTATCTCAAATTTTTCACCGATCCTTTTGCCAATATCATAGGCATAGGCACATTGCACTTTAGCATTGAATTGCGCAAGATTTTTTTGTGCCTTCAAGGATATTTTTTTGTCCGGCTCAATTCCCATATAATAAATATCCGGATAGCGTTCCAGCAATTTAATAAAACTCAAAGCTTCTCCGCATCCTAAATCAAGTATACTGACAGGCTTTTGCATCTTCTTGATGTAATCTTCTATCCAATTGAGACAATATAATTTTGCAGTATTTCCAACAACCAGTATGTCCATTTTGCTACCTCTACGGTCCGTTAAGGATTGCTTCCCACACCTTCGCTTTGCTCGCATAGGATTATTTTTTGCGCCATTTCCATGAAGGTGTCATCATGCGTGACGATGATTGCCTGTTTCAGTTCGCGCATCATTTCTTTCAAGGAATCAGCGAGCGCCTGCTTACGTTCAAGATCAAGATTAATCGTCGGTTCATCGAAAATAACAAATTGTGCTTTCGTCAGAATTGATGCCATTGCAGCACGTATTGATAATGCAACGGCGACCTGTTCACCACCGGAGAGCACCTCAAACTTGCGCGATGTTTCGGATTCATGTCCGGTAGTGAGATAGACCATGTAGGATTCGCGCTCATCATTTACCCACTTTATTTGCTCGCTTCTGCCGGTGATGCTATGGTAATTTTCCGTGGCGAATACTTCTATCTGCTGGAGTAACCGACCTGCAACGAATTTCCCCATGCTCTCCACCTTGTTCCTGAAATGCTCCGCCAGTTTTAACTTCTCCCTGAGTTTATGTATGATGCCATTGAGCCGTTCATGATCCACCTCGAGTTGCCTGTTATCATCGAGCTCCTTTTGTTTTAATGCGCATTCAGTTGTTATCTCCGATAGCCGTTTTTCCACAATCTCCTTTTCTGATTTCTTCTGCTGTAACTCATTCTTTTTTTTCTCGTATTCAGCTTCAGAATAATCATGCAGGTACTTGTTCAATTTTTCTTTTGATTTATCCATCGCGTGGTTGATTTTGTTCAGCTCCTTGTCCAGTTTCATTGCTGTTCTTTGATGCATCTGCAGTTCGCCTGCTTTTTGCCGGTTGCTCAAATACAGCTCATGACTTTGCCTTAGCGTCGAGAGGGCAGAACTGAGATTCATCCTTTCCTGCTTCAGCGCAGGTAATTCGAAAATTTTGCTTTCGACCATTGTTATTTTTTCAGTTATCGAAGCTATCATCTTTTTGCTCTGTTCAATCTTCTTCGTTTCGTGCTGCAAGGTCTGTTCATTCTCTTCTATCTTTTTCCCGATGGTGTTCTTTTCTTCATTATATTTTTGCAGGGATTTCTTCTTTTCGTCCACATTCTTTGTCAGCGAATTGTGTTTTTCTTCCAGTGCGATGAGAGAATCCCGCAGGTCATGTCCTGCTTGCTCTAAATTATTCGGCTCAATGTCATAGGTAAATTTATGAACTGCCGGCTGCAATAGCTCCTTTATTTTCAGCACGAGAACCTCGCTGTTTTTAGCAAAGAGCTCTGCATCCTTCTGCAGCAGTTCTATATTGTGTCTTTTTTCCTTATCTTTGTTGAGCTGATTCGCAAATACCGCAAGTGATTTTTCCAGTTCATTGAGTTGGTTGTCAACCTGCTCGTAATTATTCAGTTGCTCCAGCAATTTATTTTTTTCGCCCAGGATGCGGTCATTAATTTCTAAAAAATATTTTTTGACTGAG
>MFGW01000009.1:9391-12852 GCA_001780385.1 Candidatus Fischerbacteria bacterium RBG_13_37_8
ATTATGTTCAGACAATCCTCATTGAGAAAAGGACATATGCCTCCTTGTAATTGTTCTTCAGCATCAAGGTTCACATTTAGCCTTGTTATGCAATCGCCAAGCTGTCTATCAAGCTCTGCACGCTCTTCCTTTTTTAACAGCAGGATTTCCTTATTTTTCTGCAGTTCGGTGATTTGTGTGTGTGTATCTTCTGCGTCGAGCAACTGTTTTCGCAGTATTTCTGCATTGCCGGAGACGTCATTATATTTTTTTCCCTCGGCGAGTAATTCGCGGTATAGGCCAGAAAAATCACTGGTTAACTCTTTCCTTTTTTTAAATGCCGCTGATAATTCATTTTGTTCCTTGCAGAGTGTTTCAAATTCATCTTCTCGCAGTTTCAGGTCGGCTGATTTTTTTTCAAATTCCGTTTTGTCTTCTACCAGTTGTTTTGCGATCTGTTCGCTTCTTGTCTGTGCTTCTTTTTCCTCCAGTGTGATGCGGTTGAGCATTTCTTTCTGCTGAAGGAGTTCTTTCTCTTTTTCCTCAAGTTTTACTATGTGATGATCCAGTTTCTGAAGCATGGTATTTTTTTCCTCGTATGCCTTGTAGTTTTCTTCATTTTCCTGGATTATGGCGAGTGAGTTCGTGGATTCATCGAGTGCAGATTGTGTTTTTTTTAATTCATTCAATTTAGCTTCTTTCATTTGTTCGCTGTGCTTGAAATCACTTTGAGCGCTATCGATCTTTCTCTTGAGGTTTTCGAGCTCACTGCATGCTTTTTCTATTGAGCTCACTTCTTTCTTTAGCTTATTCAGTTTTTTCTCATCAGCTTCTTTTGAGACTGTTTTTTCGCGCAGTTCTTTTTTGAGCTGGGAGGTATCTTTCATTTTCGCAAGCAGGTCAGAGATGCTTTGGTTTTTCAACGCTATCTGCTGTTGATATTCGTCGCGTGCCTGCTTGAGGAATTGTTCATACATTTCTCTATAAATAGCAGTGTCAAATATCTGGTTGAAGATAATTTCACGTCTTGTTGGTTTCTCTTCGAAGATACCGGTAATTTTATTCTGGTAGGCAGTGATGACATTTTGAAAGAGAGATTTTTCATTTGCGGTGATAGTGGCGAGCTCCTTGATCTTTGAAAGGACCTGTTCTTTGCCGTTGATGCGTGCAGCAGGTTCACCTTTCAGTGATAATTTAAAACTGCTGACCTGTCCTATTTTTCTTTCCACCACGTATGTATTATCGTCATTGCCCTCGAATTCGACCGTGATTACGGCAGTTTTTTGACCATAACGGACAGCATCCGTGATATTGGAACGGATGTCGGCATCAAACATGGCAAGACCAATTGCCTCGAGTATCGAGGATTTCCCGGAGCCGTTTTTCCCTAGAATCAGGTTAATGCCGCGATCGAAAATAAATTCATTATTTTCATGTATGCGATAATCCTTCAGATGGACCCTATTAATTTTCACCGGCATTCTCCTCTTTTTTCATCAGCATTTCGAGCATGCCATCGAGACATTCAAGAAACAGTTGTCGATTGCCTTCACGCTGATGCATCTTCAATTTTTGCAGTACAGCGTACGTTTGTGATGCCATTCCGCAAAATACTTCCCATGTGCTTATTAATTCTTCTTCTGCTTTTTCAACACCCATCGCCGGATGCAATGCCCACTCACTTTTTTCCCTGCCCGGTGAGCTGACCTTGACCACGGCTTTCAATGCACCTTTGTCCAGGAGCAGCTCTTCACACAGTGCAGCATCGACGTAGAAAGTTGAGGCGATGCGTATTTCTGCCAGCACAATATCTTCATCCCGCGCAATATCAATGGTGTTGACATAATTTTTGAATTCTTGAAGCACGGTATCAGGGCTCGCGCTTTCTGCTTCCAACGTCAATTCGATTTTCTTGCGCGGATGTGATGGGACGAATGTATGAATGCGTGATTCCGTATCGAAGATGATGCATCCTTTTTTGTCCGCAGGTTCATTCAAATCCCAGAATTCCAGTGAACCGGGGATAAAAAAGTACGGATGTTCCTGTGGAAAATATTGGTAGGAATGCCAGTGACCGCCAGCCATGTAGATAACTTTATCTTTAAAGAGCTGAACGGTTTCTTTCTCGACCGTACCATGGTAGAAGTCTGAGCCGCTGACGGCGGTATGAACCATGACAATATTTTTTGATGGCAGAGGTGGAAGTTGTTCAGCGAGTGCCTTCATTGTCTCATTCACCATATCACCCGGGTAGCCAGCGCCGTAAAAATTGATACCGTCCAGCGTAACGGGATGAAAATGGTAACCGTCTCCGTCAAAGGAACAGAATGGCCGGCTGATATATTTCTTGTTTTCAAGATAGATGATCCAGGATTCCGGTTCCTTGTCGCGGGCGATGTTATCATGATTACCCTCAATGAGCAGGACCTGTATGTTATTGGCAAGGCATTTTTGCAGGATAGATTCCGTACGTTCCAGCACTTCCGGAGTAATGTATCCGCGGTCAAACAGATCACCGGCAATCAGCAGAACATCAATGTTTTCTTTGATTCCGGTATCAATGCATTGCTCAAATGCACGAAAGTAATCATCGTATCGTTTTTGCGAATATACACCGATAGGACCCACGGGTCTTTTACCAAGATGCACATCCGAACAATGCATTATTTTCATAACGAGTCTATTTTAGAGGAGATTATTAAGACTTGCAACTGCAGAAGGGGTCAAAGTCCGACATTGGACACTCCGCAAACGATTACCCAGAGGGCGTTTCAAGAGCCCGTGCCGAAATTTCAGCAAAAAATGATTGTGCCCGCTTTGTTCACTGTCCACTGCCCACTGATCACTGCCCACTGTTTTATCTTATATGCTATAATAATTATGGAGGTGAAATGTGCGATACTGGATGTGGATCCTGTTGGTATTTATTACTACATTTTTATTAATGCATTTTGTGCGGATTCAATTTTGGTTATTGATGCTCGTATTTGTTCCGCTGTTGGTAATCATTTTTAATTATGGTGCATTTCGTTATAATTTTAGAGCGGGTTTGGAGCCGGCGGCGATTCCGGAGAAGGGGTATTATGCAAGAATAAAGGATGTGGAGGATGCTGATCATAAAATAAAACATTTTGGTTTCATAAAGATAGATGAATTTTATATGCGGACAGTACCTGATTCATTGGTATATATTTATAAACATGATACTGAACCTGTTCATTATTATATTTATCATTTTGGGCAAAAAATGACCTATGAGCTTGTAAGCAAGTTTAGCAATGAGATAACACTAACTACTGGTTCATCACTTTATGCTGGAAATTCTCCACGACCCGCCAAATCGCTGTTGCAGATATTTTCCGGTAAACAATATTATGAGCTGTTCACATTGCATCTTGCGGCAATGGATTACCTGAAGAAATATAACATTGTACCTGAACCGATGCGGGAAGATACATTGCGTGCTGAGTTCATGAAAGCAT
>MFGW01000009.1:12886-13851 GCA_001780385.1 Candidatus Fischerbacteria bacterium RBG_13_37_8
CTTATGGCCATTGCGGCAGGTTGTTTGGGTAATAACTGTATATGGCAGGAAATTCGCTTCATCTATAGAAAAGCAATACCCGTCGGGATTTAGTTTTCTTTGAAAATAAATATTGTAGTTAATAATTCTTTTTTTTTCTCAAGATAAGCATATGCTCAGTTTTGACTCCTGAAGTTGTTGTTGTATAATATTATAAGGAGGTGAGATTTATGAGAATGGAAAGATTAACTAATTTATCAGCAATTGCCTTTTTCATTTTTCTGATCAGCGTCAGTGCTGTTTTTCTAAATGCAACAAATGAAGGCACATTGATCGTTACACCATCCGAAGAGTTGAAACCTGGCGATTCGCTGAGATTCTCTGCCACTTTTAATAACACCGTCGGTTATCCTGAAGGAGATACAGGACATCTTATGGTTACACAGGAGGTAGGCGGACAATGGATTTCTGATTTCAGCAGAATAACTATGCCTGGAAAAGATCAATTATTGAAGGGGGTCGTAGCATAACATTCGACCGCTCGCAAACGATTCCCCGGAGAGCGTTTCAAGAGCCTGTTTTAAAATTTCATCAAAATTTGAAAAATTTGTGATTCAAGGAATAATTTGCAATCATTTATTTTGAAAATTGAAGCAGAGATCATTAGGCAAAAGTATTGTAATTTTTGTTGTGTAATGATAGATTTTTATTGTGGATATTTTGCTAAGATGAGAGGCTGAAAAATGATCGAAAGCTATTGGTACTATATGAAAGAAGGCAAGGAGGAGGGTCCGATTCCTGAATCCAAGTTGAAAGAGATGCTTTCTTCTGGATATTTGGTTCCTGATACACAGGTACGGTCTGAGTCAATGATCCAATGGAAGAAAGCTGTGCAGTTAGATGAATTTCGCAGTTTGTTTGCTCTTTCCGTAATAAAGGAATATGCTCCTTCAATTCCGGTAAAATTGGGCGAACAAAAAGATGCA
>MFGW01000009.1:13857-16992 GCA_001780385.1 Candidatus Fischerbacteria bacterium RBG_13_37_8
GTAAAATCCTTTCCAGAGGTACATCCATGGCATCGATGGTTTGCGCGAAGCATAGATTATTTCTTTTGCAGTATTATTCTTGTAATTCCCATTTCAACAATTTTAGTGATCTATTCCAAGAATCAAGAACAGGCATCAAGGTTTGAAGATACTTTCTTTACTATATTTTATTTAGTATTGCCTTTTCTCTGGATTTTTATTGAAGCGCTGTTTCTTTCAAAATGGGCTACAACACCAGGTAAATGGCTTGTCAATATAACTGTGCGTACACAGAGTGAAGATAAGCTCACTTATCGCCAAGCGTTATCACGCAGTTTTATGGTATTGTTTTGGGGCATGGGATTAGGTATTCCACTTTTTGGTTTCATTATGAATGTGATTTCATATTATGATTTAAGTAATAAAGGAGCTACCAGGTGGGATTCAGCGGGAGGATATGTTGTCAGTCATCATACCATTCCGTCATACCGCTTAGTAATGATTATCTTCTTCATAATTGCATCTATACTATTGGCAATTTTTTCGAATTCATGAATATTTACATAAAATCTGAAATAAATGCTTATTTGAGCATTGTGTTGTACAGGTGAGTTACTTGGTCACAAGGAGGGACCCCGAGCTTATGAAACAAATTAAGCAACTATTCGCGAACAAAAATGTATTAGCATGGTTTATACTGGTAACAGCGGTTGCGCTTCATGTGATTGATGAAGCAATTACGGGATTCCTCACTCTTTACAATCAAGCTGTGCGCGACATTAAGTCACAACTGGGTTTTTTCCCTGCACCCACGTTTTCATTTGGGATGTGGTTGGGAGGACTTATTACGGCAATTCTCATAGGCTACTGCATCATCCCGTTCATAGCGCGTGGAGGCAGAATCATCCGTGTTGTGACTTTGGTTATTGGTTTTATTATGGTAATCAATGCGCTTGGTCATCTTCTTGGTTCGCTCTATACAAAGACGATTCTTCCGGGAATGTGGTCCTCGCCAATTCTTTTGTTTGCAGCACTCTATGTTGTTCTGCAAGGTAAAGCTCGTAAAGAATAGCATCAGGGATTGCCAGACCCAGCATTTTGCGGGAAGCGAAAAATTTTGATTATTAATCAAAGGACTGCCAACGAAATAGTAAGGCGTAAAAAGCATAAAGAAGCAACAATAAAGCTATAATGCTATGTAAAAAAATTAGTTCTGCAAGCAAAATAACCGCCGAACCAATTATTCCCCATTTTTTCATACGCAACCATCCCAAAAGACAAATAATCAATAACAATCGCACAAATGCTATAAGCGAGAAAAAGCCTATCATTACTTGAGAACCAGTTTCAGCGCCTTCTACATACAGAGCTATTTGAAGAATTAGAGTCATAACAAAATGCGCCAATGCATAAATCAAATAAAGAATCAATGGAATTATTTTCCAATCATTCAAGTTGATGTACACGGGAAGCATCTTTTTATGTACGGGAGGAAGGTTTACAAAAGCAGGATTTATCGGGATTTTGCATGATGGACAGATGAAACGTTCTTCTTTGTAAAGCTCATGTCCACAATTACTGCAATGGATTGTAGCTGTTTTCTGAACAGCGCCGCAGTATAAACAGAATGTACTGTCAGCTTTTATTGGTCTTTCACAATTACAGCATTTCATCATCAGTATTTTTTGTTCGGAACCGCAATTTGGACAATATCCAGTTTTGGGATCTAATGGAGTATCACATTTTTGACAGATTGAGGAACTAATTTTAGGAATTTCTGCCTCTTTCATAAATTAATAAATCATCGTAGCGAATAGTAAAAAAGTCCTTTCTTTGAATATAATAGTATCAAAGCAGTTAAAATAAATCAATAAAACATGGATACATTAACGACACATTGAAGATTTCTTTTATCTGAAAAGATACAAGAGTTCAAAGATCTGTTAGCTGGAGATTTTGTGGTGTGCTATTTAACCAATAGGGGAAGCATGTGATTGCATTGTAAAAATGTGGGTAGATTCCACACATTCAATAGCAGTAGAGATTGAAGGAACCACCGCCTGCTAATAACATAGCTTTCCAACAAGCGACGTTTGGAGGGAAGTAGCAAGCGTCCATCTCTCTGATTTAATCGTTGAACAAACTGCTTAGCAGCCTTATTTTACGTCTTTTAAAATTGCATCGCGAATAGAAGCTATGACATATAATATAGCCGCCAGCGGCAAGGCGGGACTCGGAAATGTAAGAGGAAGTAACCACCAGGCACCCAAAAGGGTGAGCGTTGGATCATTTCCACCACTTCGCTGTACCATGGGCAATAAAATCGCACTTAGAATTTTGTATTTATATCCGGATGCATCATATCTTGCTGGCATGACGGAAATAGACGTTCTCCTGGGAATACTGTACTTAGCTGAAAAGTACACGATGCATTGGTGATTTTGTCTGTAACCAATTCTCCATCTTCATCTAATGCTAATACATGCCGGTTTGGAAAATTTTCAATGTATGTGAGATGATTATTTTTCCAGTACATTAAACTCTCGCGCTTATAAATCCATATCCTCTCCTGGTAGTCAATGGCTAATAATGATTCTCCTTTGGCATAGCCTTCTGAAAATTGAATTGCTCTTATAAATGAGCCATATTTATCATATATTTGAATACGATAATATAGATCGCTTGAAATATAAATATTACCTTTTTTATCAGCTACGATAGATTGTGTAGAGGAGAGTGGCAATTGCAGCGTTGGTGGAATTTTTAAACGGTTATCTCCTCCAGAAAATGCAATGAAAAGAATCGCTGATCCGAAAAATATTGTGGCAAAAGAAAGCCCAAAAAAGACATCCACAAAGCCCTGTTTTTCAGGAAATATCTTGCGGGTAGTATCTTCAGCCTGCTTAAAGATTTTTACGACTTCTTCATGATTCATTGAATGTGCCAGGTCAACAGGTAATCTCCCGGATCCACATCTTTCATATGGATCAGCCCGGCTTTTAACAGCAGCTTTACAAGTTCAGCATGCCCTCCGTATGATGCTTAGGCAAGTGCAGTTCTTCCGAATTCATCAGTCGTTTCAATATCTGCTCCTGCAGAAAGTAATTCCTCAATTTTTGCTATATTACCTTCTTTTGCAGCACGTGTTAATTCCTG
>MFGW01000009.1:17035-18941 GCA_001780385.1 Candidatus Fischerbacteria bacterium RBG_13_37_8
ACGCCAAAAAACACAAAAACAATGATTCCGAGAATGGTTAGAAGAAGTATAATTCGAACAGTAAGCTGGAAAGATTTGGGGAAATAACTATTAATATCTCCCCATATGAAAAGAATTGCTATGCCAGCAATTGCACACAACATCACTATTTAAAAAAATAAATCTTTTTTCATTACGTTGCTTTATTCTGCTCTGGTTTGAAAACGAATTTCTGGTAGATGTACGCCAAGGCAAGAAGCGAAATTCCTAATCCTAAAAATGAGAGCATGCGATAGAGGTCTTTAAGTTGCGAGGCATCGTAAAGAAAAACTTTGCCGACGGTAAGAGCCATGATGGGAAGTGAGTAATAGCGGAACAATGAACCTTTTTTCAGCATACCGAGGATAAGGAGTATTACACCGAAGAGGAGCCAGGCAAGTGAATATGAATATTTTTCGGCATAGGTTGCAAATCCGGTGTCAAGATATGCTCCATGGAAGAACCATCTGATTTCGGTGGTTACAAAGAAAAACAGGAGAACAATTCCAGTGATCGTGGAAAGATGTGCCAGCTTTTTATCCTCTGTAGTGTTAATTCTGCGTGCAATGATGATGAATAGTACAGCCGGGATTGCATAGATGAGAACAAGGTCATTGATAATAAAAGCGGTGGTTCCAATAGCTTCATGATGCCAAAGCGGATTTCTTGCGAAAGAGAGAATAGCAATTGCCTGGAAAAATGATGCAAGAAAAAAGATGCGGATCTGAATATAAAAATCGCGGATCTTGAAGTGTTTATAGAGGAATAAAAACAACAAGGTGAGTATCAGCCATGCAGTAGTGAGAACGCCGTATTCCAGTATTTCAAGAAAATGCCAGGATGCATTCTTGTGAAATAGCAGGTTAGTTTCCCGGATGGTGAATCCAACTGTAAGTATTACTGCGCACCAATGGAATAACCTGCTGAAAATAATTACTTCTTTTCTTCCGTAGCAGAGATAAGCCCCGATGATGAAAGCAATAATGGCAATAACGTGGTTCAAGATAAGCCAATTCCAGACAGGATGATCGCCTGCTGGATACCTGAAGATAGCGGGGTTGAAAAGTAATTGGTACATCACCAGCATGGTTGGGAAGATGGAAGCGCGGTGCAATGTTTCAGTATTCAATCGTTTATCGATCCATATTATCGCAACGGCTTCAAGTGCCCATGCAATTGCAAACCATTCGCGTTTCAACTCGATTGGAATGGCGATGGTAATAAAAAAGATACTGGCAACGGCAATTGAAGAGAAGGCAAGTTCAATGGTTTTTTGAGACTGCCGCTTTTTAGCCAGTGGGATGGAAAGAATAAAATATACTGCTGCGACAATGAGCGCGCAAATGCCCCATGGAAATTTCTCCTTGCTGTGAACCTGGCCCCAGTATGCAATGAGATAATACAGAATTGCTGTCACAGAAGAGAGCAATGCCCAGCGATGCGGCGCAGTTGAATTCCACATAAGAAGATACGATAATCCAGCGTAAAACACCCCGAGCAATAATGAAGCCCAGAGAAATTCAGGCAGCATCTCCAATGGCGAAAATGACCAGAAGAAAAGCATAATCGCAGGAATTATTGCTGCTAAGTAGGCGAGCATAATATAGGCAGGCTTTATTCGTGCAAGGATGAGGCATGCAAAGCCAAAGATAGTCATGATAAGCCATTGAGTGAGGTGATAATTGTTGATTACTGTGAGGACACCCAT
The DNA here is from genome assembly GCA_001780385.1 of Candidatus Fischerbacteria bacterium RBG_13_37_8. Classification (GTDB taxonomy): domain Bacteria; phylum Acidobacteriota; class HRBIN11; order MFGW01; family MFGW01; genus MFGW01. The sequence continues at coordinate 18,762 of MFGW01000009.1, forward strand.
AAGCACGATACTTGATGCAAGAGAAAACCAGGTAAGCAATTGTGGTTTTTCTCCGGCAGGTGTTTTTTTGAAATAATCAGCTATGACAAAGATGGCTGTGGAAGCGAGCAGAAATGATTCAATCCATATTGTATGGGATGGTTGGTACAGGTGCGAGAGCCAAATGACGATCCACATTAT
>MFGW01000009.1:19125-19307 GCA_001780385.1 Candidatus Fischerbacteria bacterium RBG_13_37_8
ACCCAAACTTTATCATCAGCACGGGTCGGTAAATAGGCCAGTTTTAAAAATAAGAAACTGAAAGTCTGCAGAATTATAAAGGTTATGGCGATGGTGGTTAAAATTTTTGGGGCTTTAGACATATTTCTTTTGGTTTTGTCCTGAACGCTGGACTGAAAGAAATATGTCTAAAGCCCCAAAAA
>MFGW01000010.1:0-147 GCA_001780385.1 Candidatus Fischerbacteria bacterium RBG_13_37_8
CAAAGATATTTGAAATTTCAAATATCTTTGGTTAGCCTTTGGTAAGTGGAGCACATTCAATAAGTGTTGGCATTTGAATTTTTTTTTGGAATGGTATAAGATATAGTATTTTGGAGAAAATAGGTGCAAATAGAGTTAGTATATAAA
>MFGW01000010.1:178-9504 GCA_001780385.1 Candidatus Fischerbacteria bacterium RBG_13_37_8
TGGTGTTATTGGATGACGTTGTGGATTTTTATGATGGGAGCGATGAGCAGATAAATGTGCTTTTAAAGAAAGTGCGGGAAGAATATAAGAGCAAGAAGATAAAGCGAGAGGCATATTATGCAAATATATGGGGAGTGGAAGGGAGACACATAGTATTTTATTGGACTGGTTTAAATCCGGTTTTTAACGTTTGGGAGAATGTGAAGATATATACAGGTCGGGCATTGGATTTATGTAAAAGTTATGGAATAAAGACAGCGACAGTAGTTATGAACACGAGGGACGGAGTGCCGTTTATAGGTAAGGCAGTGGAGGGTGCGTTGTTAGGGAGTTATAGTTTTGATAAATATAAGAAGGAGAGGGACAATTTTTATAACGATTTTATTTTCAGGATAGTGAGTAATGAGAGGGTGCGTAGGGAGAGTAGTGAAGCGGCGAAGGAATTTGAGCTTATAGGGACGGTGACGAATGAATGCAGGGATATAATCAATGAACCGGGTTCAGTGGTATATCCGTGGGTGCTTGCGGAAATGGCAAAGGAGATAGGCAGGCAGTATGGGATGAAGGTAACGATATGGGATCAGAAGGCATTAGAGCGGGAGAAGTATAATGGATTATTGCAGGTGGGGAAGGGAAGTATACATTCACCGTGCCTGATAATGCTTGAGTATTTAGGAGGCAGGCAGGGGAAGTTAGGATTAATTGGAAAAGGAATTACCTTTGATTCAGGGGGAATATCATTAAAACCGGGAGCTGGCATGCAGGAAATGAAGGGAGACATGGCGGGGGGTGCAGTTGTTTTATATGCCATGAAAGCAATAGCGGCATTAGGGGTACCGTGTAAGGTAACGGGAATAATACCGGCTGCTGAAAATTTACCGGATGCGAATGCGCAGAGGCCGGGAGATATTTTTTATGCGAAGAATGGAAAGACCATTATGGTAGATAATACAGATGCAGAGGGGAGATTGATATTAACGGATGCATTATATTTAGCGGGGGAGCAAAAATGTACTGATATAGTAGATATAGCGACGTTAACGGGGTCCTGCCTGAGGGCATTAGGAACTTCAATTGCGGGGATCATGGGTAACGACAGGAATTTAATAGAAGCGGTAATAAATGCGGGGAAACAGCATGGTGAGTTATATTGGGAATTACCGATGATAGAGGAATACAAGGAAATGTTAAAGAGTACGGTAGCGGATATAAATAATGTAGGAGGAGTAAATGCTGGTGCGATAACCGCGGCATTATTTTTAAGGGAATTTGTGCCGGAAGATACTCCGTGGGCTCATTTGGATATTGCGGGGCCTTTTATGCAAGAAAAGCCTTGGAAGTATTATGGAGCAGGAGCGACTGCTTTTGGAATAAAAACATTCATAGAGCTTGCAAGGCATTTTGACAAATATATAGAGGAAAAACAAAAGAATGATAAAGCAAAGCAACGCAGAGGTACTTTGCCGGGAAAAGCGAAGAAAAAAAAGAGACGTGAGTAAAATAATAAAAAAGGGAATTGATAAGGGAAGCATTTTCTGCGTTGACTGCGAAGTTATTTGGAGGACAAAACGTGCCTAAAGCAAAAAGGAAAAAGATACTAATAGCGGATGATAGTGTAGTAGCGTTTAAACATTTATCGAATATAATATCAGAGAAGGATTATGAAGTAGTGGGGCATGCTAAGAATGGAGCGGAAGTGTTGAAGATGTACAAGGAATTGAGACCTGACATAGTATTATTGGATTTAGTGATGCCCATAATGACAGGTTTAGAGGCACTGGATGGTCTTATGCAGATCGATCTTAATGCGAAAGTAGTAGTTATATCCTCAATTGGAGGAGTAGGACAGAAAGCGATTAAAGCATTGGAGATGGGAGCGAAGAATGTGATCACAAAACCTTTTCATGAAGAAGCGGTATTGAGAATTTTAAAAGAATTATAACCAGAATAATAAGGCGTAGGTATGGGGATAAAATTCTTTGGACAATATTTATTAGAAAAAGGAGTAATCACGAAGCAGCAATTATTAGAAGCGGTAGCGTTTCAGGAGCAGCAGAATATTAAATTTGGTGTTTATGCAATGCGGAAGGGGTATATATCAAAGGAGCAGCTTGAGTCAGTATTGAAAGAGCAGAAGAACAGTGATATGAAATTTGGTGAAATAGCTGTAAAGTTGAGATTTTTAAGTGATGACCAGGTATTGGAAATAATCACCAAACAGCAGAATGATCATATATATTTAGGTACAGCGTTGGTTATGAAAGGTTTTATGCGAAAGGAAGCACTTGAGAAGGAACTAAAGGAATATCAGCAGGAGCAGGCGGATTATAGTCCAACGCGATCGTTTCCTGCGAAGATAGAGAATGAAGCAGATCTTATTTATTTAGTTGAATTAATAGACCGGTTATTATTGAGAGTTGTTGATATAAAGACGAAAAGAGGGGATATTGTCAAGAAGAAAAGGCGTTTTGAGAAGGGAGATTATGGAGCCTATGTAGCATTCAGAGGAAGTATTAATGTAGCATTATTATTTAATTTTGCAGAATCTATAGCATTACAGATAACGGCGGAATTAATAGGCGAAAAAACGGACAAGCAGGAATTGATAGAAGATGCAATGAAGGAATTCATAAATATAATAAGTGGCAACATAACGGCGAAATTAGCGCAGGAAGGTAAGAGTGTTGAATTTAGTGTTCCTTCCAGCTTAATAGAAGATGTTCATTTAGACGAGAACCAGGTAATATTTTCAGTTCCTTATCATACTGTGGAGGGACTGATAATGCTGGGGATATTGTTATCGTAGAATGACGGAATGCGTAATCACGATAAATAGCAAATAGGTAGTTTAAATTTTTAATTGAGTAAGGAGAAGCAGCAGTAAAAAATCTTAAAAGAGAGTGAAAGAATTGGAAGTGTCACGTGCCTGGTGGTGCGCCCGGACTTCAAATCCGGTGTTCTGGTGATAAGCTGGAAGGTGAGTTCGATTCTCATACACTTCCGCCATTTTATTTATAGCAGGAGAAAATGGTAAAATAATGGATAAGATTTTCAATTTCTGCGTAAGAACAGGAGCAAGAAATGGATATAGATTTTTTAAAAAAAGTAAGATTGTTTCAAAAACTTTCTGACAGGCAATTAAATCTTATTAGAGCCCTTATTGTAGAAGAAGAGATACCGAAAGATATTATAATTATAAAAGAAGGAGAAGTCGGAAGATATTTATACATAGTAAAAGCTGGGAAGGTAAAGGTAGTCAAGCAATTTGATGAAGATATTTTTTTATTAACTGAGCTTAGCGAAGGTGATTTTTTTGGGGAGTTATCTTTAATTGATGATTATTTAACTTCAGCAACCGTAATTACAGAGGAGGATTCTGAATTTATAAAAATAAAGGCTGATGATTTTTTAGCATTAACGAGGATTGATTCAGGATTATCATCTGCGATATGGGAAGCGCTCGCGCGGTGCTTAAGTGACAGGATAAGGAAAACGAGTGAAATAGTTAGAAATTATTATGGATTAAGCAAGGCATTATGTGAAAATGAAGAATTCAGGATGCTTTTTACTTCATGGAATTTTGGAGAAAAAAAGAGCAAATAGAAATGGGAGGCAATTATGCAATGTGAGAATATTAAGCAGGTAGTGGAGAAGAATATTGATGAGAGTGTAAAAACGGTAAGGGAATTTCTCCGGATACCGAATGTAATAACAGATAAGGAGAATATAAAAAAGGCGATTCATTATTTAGGAGATTATATTATTGGTATGGGTGGCACGGTTGATATAAAGGAATATGGGGAATTACCGATACTGTATGGGGAACTTAATGAAGGAGCGGAAAAAACCGCTATCATATACAAGAATTTTGATATTATTCTGCCGGAGACATCGGGATGGAAATTTAATCCATTTGAAGCGCATATGGCGGATGAGCCTGGTGTTGGGAAAGTTATTTATGGAAGAGGGGCTGCGCAGCCAAAAGGTCCGTTGGCCAGTCTGCTAGCCGGATTAAAAGCATGCAAGAATGAATTTGGCAAATTACCGGTGAATATAAAGTTCATATTTGAATGTGATGAACAAATAGGGAGTCCGAATTTACCATTGCTGGTAGAGGAGAAGAAAGCTGTTCTTAGGGATTCGGTGGTAGGCATATATCCGGAATTTAATCAAACGAGCAAGGATGAGGTCATTATTCCGTTAAGTGTAAAGGGGATAATATATTGTGAATTAATATGTCGTGGTGGAGAATGGGGTGGTCCCGGTGTTGTATCATTGCATAGCAGTAATGCAGCATGGATTAAATCACCCGTTTGGAGAATGATCCAGGCATTGCATTCGATGATTGATTCAAATGAAGATATTTTAATTTCAGGTTTTTATGAAGGAGTGAAAGAGATAAAATATCCATCCGAACAACTTTCTGCAGAGCGAATAAATGATATGGTGCAATTCATGAGCAGTTTTACAAAGAAATTCAAGTATGATTTAACAGGGAAAAAATTATTTCATAAATATGTAAGCAATCCTACGTTAAACATTTCGAGTCTAATGACGATACCTTCGCGAAGATGGATGAAATTTGTATTACCGCATGAAGTGAGGACGCGAATTGATATACGGTTAGTTCCGGATATGGATCCTGATAATGTTATTAAATCGATACGGGAGCATTTGGATGGTTACGGTTTCAAGGATATAGAAATGCTTGTGCAGATGAAATATCCTGCATGGTGTATAAATATTGATAATAGAATGATAGAATTATTAGAGGAGACATATAAAGAATTAGGAATTCCCTTTGGAATATTACCATCATCTGGGACAGCTTTGCCATTGTATGTTTTTGATAAAATATTAAACAAGCCATTGGTTATAGTCGGATTAGGGAAGGTAGGACGTGCATATCATTCGAATGAATATTTGCCTATCAATAGTATAAAAATGTTTCAGTTATCGCTGATTTCTTTTCTTGACAAAGTGAGCAGACAGGGGTAAGAGGCTTCCAGGTAGCAGTTCAAGGTTATAAAGAGCACAGATTTGCTTGACCTTGAATTTAAAATATTGAAATTATCTTCGTTTGAGCAAAATCGTAAATGTTATTTAAGAATTTGTACCATAGGTATAACAGAGGGGGTACAGAGAAGGCATTAAAAATTTCAATATATGTTGAGTATTGAATGTTAAGAATTGGCGAACGCTTCGTTGAAACCTTGAATCCGTTTCTTTATTTTTAGCTCTTTCATTGCAATTAAAGTAATTTTATATTAATTTTAAATAATGGCTATTATTTATTAAGGCTAAAGGCGAATGAATGACTGGAAGGAAATAAGAAAGGACATTATCAAGGCATATAAAAAATGTTCGTTGTGTGCATGGGATTGTAGGATTGACAGGTTTCATGAAGAGGGGGGATGTAAGATAGGGAGCCGATCGAAGATTTTTTTTGACGGGATATTATTAGGAGAAGAAATTTCAATAATACCCACGTATGGTATTTTTTATATGGGGTGCAATTTAGATTGTATATTTTGTGAATTTGGGCGATGTTTTGAGCGGCCGTGGCGTTCGCAGCGCATGAGCAGGGATGCGGTAGGTGCCAGAATAGTGTCACGGAAGGATTATTTCAGGACGTTAAGTTTTGTGGGAGGGGAACCATCATTGCATCTTCTCAGTATGATAAACCTGTTGGCATATCAAGATATAGGTGCTTCGAGTGTAAAGGTACTTAATTCCAACATGTATTTCAGTGTTCAGGCGCGGGAGATATTGAAGGAGATAATCGATGTATACATAGCTGATTTTCATTTTGGCAATGATAATTGTGCGAGCATATTATCAGGGGCGGTTGAATATTGTTCACAGGTGATGAGTAATATTAAATGGGCGCTGGAGGCAGGAAAGCAGGTAATATTCAGACATCTTCTTTTACCGGGACACGGGGTTTGTTGTTTCAGGAAAGTCGTAGATTATTTCAAGGAAGCGCCGGGAGCTCAATTCAGCTTGCTTACCAATTATAATCCTTGCCATAGGACACAGGGTAATGCTACAATTAATAGAAGATTATCGGCAGAAGAGATAGAACGAGCTGAGCGATTATTGCTGGAACGAGGAATAAACACTGAAACTTCACAGGCTATAAGTTATAAAGTGAACGATGATCCGGGTGATGAGTTTCATGAGATAATCATAGATAAAGAAGGACAAATAATAATACCGTATGTAACAAGGGAAATGCTTTTATTGGCAGGGGAGTTAGTACCCGAGGACAAGCAAGTCAGGAAAAGGAAGAAGGTATTAGGATTATGAAGAAAAGAAATTTAGAAAAAGAAATTGAAATTTTAATCAGGGCGCGCTATCCCATTTTGTTTATTGAGAGTTTTGAGGAGAATCGCGTTGAGGAATCGTTAAGTAAGATAGCGAGTGCGCGTGGCAAGAAGCTTTTTTGTTGGAGTTGTGAAAGAGGAATATATGAATATGGCACACCACTTCATTCAAGGAAAGCGATAGATGAGAAGACGAAGGATGTCTCCGCTGCTTTGCAGCAGGTTGTAGATATAGTGGAGCCATCACTATTTGTATTTAAAGATATACATCCTTACATGACAGATCCCGGACTGGTAAGAAAGTTAAGGGAGTTAGCGCATTATTTAAAGACAAGTTTCAAGACGGTAGTATTGATTTCTCCGCAATTAAGAATACCGGTGGAATTGGAAAAAGATATAACGCACCTTGTTTATGATACGCCGGATATACAGGATCTCCAGGAGCTTCTCAACAAAATAATCAAGGAAGTGCATGAGAAAGCAAATCTGAAGATAACGCTTGATGATGCAATCAGGGAAAAACTGCTAGATGCAGCATTAGGACTAACGTTAAATGAAGCTGAGAATGTATTTGCCAAGGCACTGGTCATGGATACAAAATTGGGTGCGGAAGATATACCGGTTATTATGGCAGAGAAGGAACAGATAATCCGCAAATCCGGTATACTAGAGTTTTATTCTGCCAATGAGACTTTTGCGGGGATTGGCGGATTGGAAGCAATGAAGGAATGGCTTAAGAAAAGGCAGCTTGCTTTTTCTCAGAAAGCAAAGGAATTTGGTTTACCAGCGCCAAAAGGTATTTTATTAATAGGAGTGCAGGGGTGCGGGAAAAGCTTAACTGCAAAGGCAGTATCTGGTTTATGGAAATTACCGTTATTGAGGCTTGATGTGGGGAAACTGTTTTCCAGTTATATAGGTTCAACAGAAGAAAATATGAGGCGCGCAATTCGGTTAGCAGAGTCGATTGCACCGGCAATACTCTGGATAGATGAAATTGAAAAATCATTTGCTGGAGTGCAGAGCTCAGCTTTTTCAGATGCGGGAACCGCTGCGCGTGTATTCGGTTCTTTTATAACCTGGCTGCAAGAAAAAACAGCGCCGGTATTTGTTATTGCGACGGCAAATTCCGTGGAACAACTGCCACCCGAATTATTGCGAAAAGGCAGATTTGATGAAATATTTTTTGTGGATCTCCCTATGGAAATTGAAAGAAAACAGATATTTGTCATTCATTTGCAGAAAAGAAAGAGGAATCCGGCAGATTTTGATTTAATAAAGTTATGTAAAGAAAGTGAAGGTTTTAGTGGTGCGGAGATAGAACAATGCATTATTTCAGCATTATTTGATGTATTTGCACGAAAAGCTCCCCTAACCACAGATAATATTTTGGAGAGCTTGAAAGAAACCATGCCGTTATCAGTATTGATGAAAGAAAAAATAGAAGAACTGCGAGGCTGGGCAAAGGGACGTGCACGTAATGCATCGTACAAGGAAGAGATAGCTGTTGTTTATGAACAAGAACGAAACATTGAATTATAAAACAGTGAATTTTATGAATGATATTTTAAAAGGGCGGACACATAGGTCCGCCCCTACAGCAAGGTTCAAGGTTTCCTTGAACCTTGAACTTTGAACTTATTTACATTGGAGGAAATATGTCGATTGAGTTTGTTATAGTTCCTGTTGTTGTTGCTGCATGGCCTGCATTTATGGCAAGTGCAGCCGCTGCAGCCGCTGCCCTGGGATTTAGATGTATCAAGGCGAAAGAAAATGTAGAAGAAAAGACACAAGCTCAAACGAGTGTCGAAGTTGAATTGCAGGAAAGTGAATTTCTCGCTGATAAATTGAAAGGCACTGATTCCATCGTTATGCAAAAAGAGGATATCACTATTACATTTTATGTAAATACCATGAAAAAATTTGTCATGCATATAAGCGGCGAAAATAAGAGCAGACAGGAATTAGAAACTGCAGGAAAAGAAGTCTATAATAAAATAAAACAGGCTTATGCTTATTCCAAGGTAACAACAGAATTGAAGAAAAAGGGATTTGTGGTCTCACAGGAAGATATTACTCCCCAGGGCTCCATACGGTTAAAACTGACCAAATATAATTAGTTGGGGCAGACTTATGTGTCCGCCCTCAAAGGCACAGAGATACAGAATGTAGGGGCAGACCTATGCGTCTGCCCACAAAGGCACGAAGGATTTAATGATGCTGAGCAAGAAATTAAGGAATGAGGTAGTGAAGCATGGGAAGATTTGAATGGGTAGAATTCAAGAATAAGGAAACTGAAGAAGCATCCGTAGATGAAACGAACCAGGCAGAAATTTCTACTGAATACGGAGCAGATCAATACATACATAAAGCGGATAAAGCATTTGAAGTTGGAGCATATCATAGTGCTTTAAGGTATTATTCCCGGGCACTCAATCAGAATAATAATCTGAAAGCCGGCTGGATGGGACAGATTCTTTGTTTGCTTGGATTAGGACAGTATGATGATGCAATCATCTGGGCTGATAAAGCTCTTGAATTTTGTATGAATGATCCTGATTTAATAGCAGCGAAGGCATTAGCGTTAAATCGTCTTGGATTAAAGGCTGAAGCATTTAGTTTGTCGGACCAATCCCTTTGTGATTCAGGAATGAGCTGGTTTTGCTGGATAACACGAGGTGATATCGTATTAAATGATAATAGTGATAATGCGGAGTATTGTTTTTTGAAAGCGGTAGAATTTACACGTGATGATTGGCTGCCCTACATGATGATAGGCGCATCATATCTTTCGGCTCATAAATACCTTAAAGCACTAAGTTATTTTAATAAAGCATTAAAACTGAAACAAGATAATCCATTATTATATTACCATATTGCAAATGCATATTATCTAAGTGGAGATATGGAGCAATCGATGGTATGTTTAAAAAGGGCACTCGAGTTAAAACCAGATTTTACAGAAGTGTCGATGATGTTAGATAAAGTGCAGCGCGCAAATAT
>MFGW01000010.1:9538-12591 GCA_001780385.1 Candidatus Fischerbacteria bacterium RBG_13_37_8
TTTTCATAGGAGTCACCTATGTCCCTAAAAGTGGCATATGGAAATAATAGGAAATAAAACCATAAATAAAACCACAGAGTACGCAGAGAATAATAGAAAAAATCTCTGTGTTCCCTGTGGTTTAAAAATATATTCGAAATTCAGTTATAGACTTATTTACATTGGAGAAAATTATGGCAAAAACGGAAATTATCATCAAAATAGATCCAGATGGTACATTGCAGTGTGAAGTGAAAGGTGTGAAAGGAAAAGCATGCATGAAATATATGCAGATGATAGAAGAGATACTCGGCAAAGTGAAAGAAAAAAAAGTGACCTCCGAGTATTACCAGGATGAAGTTAAAATATCAGAAAAAGTTAAGACTAAAAAAGCTTGATAGAGACAATAAAACATGGAATGCAAAAGGTGCAAGACCGAAAATCCGCCCGGCCTGGAAGTATGCTTTAATTGCGGCAGCAAGCTTGGTAATGAAGGAATTACTATTAAACCCCCCGTTTTAAAATCAGCAAGCATCCAGGATTCATACACGCGCGCCAAACGCCCCGGACCATCTTTTATAAGCAATAATTTTATCAGCCGGTTTTTTTTCAGGATTCTATCCTTTCTGATAGAAAGAAATTATTTAATCTTGGCAGCGTTATTTATTATTTCTTATATCCCTTCTGCCGGTCTGTTTATCAATGGTAAATTTTTAAAGGCGCTCATTTATCTTATTGCAATTCTTTTGCTTGTCTTTATTACTGTTGAAACGATTTATTATACTATTTCTAATGTGTTTTTATTTGCTATTGGATTATTGTGTATTTACAGTTGTTATATATCTATGATAGCGTATTTATCAAAAAGGAATCCATCGGGAGTGGAAGGAAGAATAAGGATTGGTATGGCACTTCTCTCTTCTTCTGTTTTTATACTTGTTATTGCTTTGGTATTTACCGGGTATTATAGCATTGTATATCCGTTCGGTGATCAAATGGAACCGTATATAAAGAGGACTGATAGATTCTTGATTGATTATTCATATGGAGGTGCAGAGGGACTGAAGAGGGATGACATTATTTTAATTCGTACAACGCTTGGGATAATTTTAGCGTTTCCTGGTGATACGGTAACATATAAAGACAGGAAATTGTATATAAATAATGAGTTGGATAAGCATGGTGAACTTATGGCAGGGTTGTTTGGCATGACCGGGGGATATGTATTGGAAAGCAACGAATATCTAGTGCTGATGGCTTATATCATGGCATATAGAAGGGAGGGAGGAAGGAAGGTAATCGAAATTATCAACGGGAATCAAATTGAGGCAAGGGCAATTGCAATAATAAATCCGCCTGCGAGGAGAAAATTATTATGATGAATTCGTTAGAGGAGCAAATAGCACCATGATTATTGTCTTACAACGAGTTGACAGCGCACATGTAAGTGTGGATGAAACCATAATAAGTGAGATAAGGAAAGGGGTAGTATTATTGGTATGTGTGGAGGAGTCGGATACAAAAGATGAAATTCTTTACTGGGCGCAGAAAATTCCTGAATTAAGAATTTTTCCGGATGAAAACGATAAGATGAATATTTCCATAAAAGAAGCAGGAGCAGAAATACTGGTAGTTTCTCAATTTACACTGATTTCTGATTTAAGAAAAGGCAGAAGACCTGGTTTTCAAGGTTCTGCACAACCAGATTTAGCAAAATATCGTTTGAAAGAGTTTGTTGACGACCTGAAAAGGAGCGGATTAACAGTCAAAACCGGTGAATTTGCTGCCAACATGAAAGTACACCTTGTTAATGATGGACCTGTTACTTTTATATTGCGATGATGCCATGGAGATTTTACAAACTTCACGGGAAAATCGTTTTTCACCATATAGAATTATGGAGAAAAAATTGAGGAAATTCAACAAAAAGTAAGGAAAAAAATAATGCATTCTTCATAATAGAAAAAAAGAGATATCTTTTCTCCCCCTATTATCAAGGACGTCTCATTCCCTAACAGGGGAAGTCGTCCAGCAGTGATCCCTGGTGCGGGAGGTGACTGCTGGACGTTCCCAATTTATGTATGTTAATTTTATCCTAATAGTTTTTCGACTTCATCTTTATCGAGGTCGAGGACATAGAGGATACTGCTGATTCCGGCAGCTTCACGTGTGATGGCGGCGATGTCTTTTGCACCCTGACCACATTTCAGTTCCACTACTTCTACCCCCAGTTCGGAGATTGCATATTCCTGAGTGCCGAGGCGTGTGTCCTCGACATTAGCCTGGATGATGATGACGCCGTAACCGTCTCTCTGTTATTCCTTGTAGAGCTTGACTCTTCGTTCAATGTTGGGCGAAGGGACGACTCTGCCATTCTTGATAAATAACATAATGAATATCGCACAATATATTGACAAACGAATTAATAGCTATTATAATAGCCATATGGAGGATCATATGAAAATAGCAAATACTGTGGATTTAAAAAATAAAACAAATAAGCTGCTGCGGCAGGTTATGGAAGGTGAGCCGGTAATAATTACATACAGGGGGAAGCCGGCAGCTTCGCTGCTTCCTTTGAAGGAAGAGGATCTTGAAGATTTTATTCTAGAAAATAGTCCTGAAATAAGAAAGAAAATTGCAAAAGCGGAGAAAGATTTGAAAGCAGGAAAAGTAATTTCGCTTGATGAGTATTTAACTGGCGGGAAAGAATAGCAATGGCATTATTTACCGTACAATTGACACGGGCAGCGGCAAATGATCTGGATCATATCGCAGAGGAATTAAAGAATAAAATTCTCATAGATATCCGGAATCTTGGAAGCAATCCATTCCTGAGTGGAGGAAGTATCAAGAAATTACGGGGATTCAAGCCAGCTCTTTACAGGCTTAGATCTGGAGATTTCAGAATTATCTATCATGTCGAAAATCGACTTATTACTATAATGAGAATAATAAATAGAAAAGAACTTGAAAAGATAATGAAAAACTTGAAAAGGTAAAGGGAAAGATTTTTTATTTCTTTTGCCTCATGCTGCATTCGAGTAATAGCCATAGTAGCGGATGAGAGCATC
>MFGW01000010.1:12611-14321 GCA_001780385.1 Candidatus Fischerbacteria bacterium RBG_13_37_8
TTCCCTCTTGGGGATATGAAGGCAGATGCGATGAAGGAATTCGATGACAGGGAGGATTTCGAAATTACGTTTTTTACCTTTATACATAGAGGATGCCAAATGAGGAGAATATTATTGCGAGGGTACTGCAGAGGCGAACACAAGGTTCGCCCCTACAAAATGCTCGCAGAGATGGCATTATTCCTTTTTTATTACAATAGTACTGGCAGCGAGATCTCCCACACGCTGCCAGTGCTCGGTAAAGGCAATCAGCAACAGACCGACTATACAATAAAACATACCGTCAGGATCGATTTTTAAGACCAAAATGTTTTTATCTCCTGAACCAAATGATTCTGTAGTACCTGAAACAATATAAGTGCCATCTTGAGCAATCGTCAAGGAAGTGGGGATGTCATCTGCTATTCCTCCAATAGCTTTTTGCCATATAATATTTCCCTGGAATCAAGCTTCATCACCAGCATGTCCAGATCGTTATTGCTTCCATAAAATGAAGACGCAATAATATATTCATTATTATTTGTTACCTGCAGAGACCGTAAATATGGTATTGAGTATAATTTTCTCCAGAGTATTGATCCATTTGAATCATACTTATCAAAAAAAGAAAGATTCGATTCATAACCTGCGCCAATAAAACCATCTGTTGTTTCTCTAATCACATTCTCAAAGTATGTTGTCGAATAATAACGTATCCATGAGTTGAATTTATAAATATAGAACATAGCGTCGCAAGGCGACGCTATGTTCTTATTGTTGTTTCGCTAGACAATCCATTCATCATTTTTATATTTTCTGTTTTCGGATAGTATAATAATTCTGATAGCGCTTGTTGTCTGAGAATTCCATGGATTTGCTTATCAAAAGCATAGAGATTTCTTATTTGCTTATCGATAAGTACAGGACGAGCCAAACACTCTGCAATTAAATGCGGATCATTGTTGAGAGTTCCCCATAGCTCTTTGAGCATCTGCGGATTCTTTGTATTTTGTTCCATGCGTTGCATTTCTTCTTGTAATTGTTCGCCAGTTATTGACGCCATCCAGAAATAGCTCATTGCATTGGATTTTATAATCATATCCTCGACCTTTTTTCGGAGCATCTCTGCCGTCATCAAAGACTTAAAAAGATGGTTTAGGATGAGGATTGTCTTTAGGCCATACCCTGTGTTCCCAAAATATTTTTTCAATTGCTTTTTGGCAGTTTACTCTGTCCTCGAAAGAAAGAGAAGTTTTTTGAAAGACAAATGAATCAGGACTTTTATTTGCACAAATGTTTTGAGAATGCAGGATAATGATAAGGGGTAGTATTAGCAAAGAATATTGTAAATTCCTGGATAAAAATGGAAACTTCCACTTCACAATCCATCCTCCAGTATAAGCTCTAAACAAGTTCCTTGCTTACTATTTAGATTTATTTAACTTAGCGCTTGCGTAAAAATAACTTGGCAATTTTGCTGTCAAATCTAATGTAAATTTGGGCGCAAAAAACACCAAGTTATTTTTACGCAAGCGCTTAGCATTATCATTTTAGCATAGAATTTAAATCCGGTCAAGAAATTGAATGGTTGAAATTTCATATATCTTTAGTTAGAATGAATAAGTACGGTTAGGAGGAATTGTATGAAAAAACTATTATTAGTAATTGTGCTGTTTATTATTATTTTTTATGCAGGAGCGAATGGAGTCATTGCTCAGATGGGTGCAGGTA
>MFGW01000010.1:14486-14628 GCA_001780385.1 Candidatus Fischerbacteria bacterium RBG_13_37_8
TAATTAATAAAAAGAAGTCAGGTAAATCATGGTTGGAAGTAGCAGTACTTTTTAATAAGGGAGCGGAGATATTTTTTGTGCCGGCGCCGGCAACTGTGGGAGCACCTTATGGAAATGCGCTGGGGAAATTCAAAGATAAGCC
>MFGW01000010.1:14681-20319 GCA_001780385.1 Candidatus Fischerbacteria bacterium RBG_13_37_8
TTAATTTGAAATTTTTGAAGGAATATCATAAATGTGGGGCTCAGAAGATAATGAATATGCGCTCAGGCGGAACGGGCTTCGTAATGATTAATGCGAATATTACTAAAGAAAAAGGAGGAACGGTAGAGGAACAGAAGAAAAAGAAGCCGCCCAGTGGAATAGGTGAAGGGAATCCGTAAGGGACTATGCTTCTATTCCCTTAGGGATTGTTACGTTTGTCTCCAGCAAACTTACAATAACAAAAGCAGCGGATTATTACGTCCCGCTGGCGCGGGACTCATAATGACAAACTGGGTGGGATTGTTAGTTTGTTTCCGGCAAACTCACAAAGACAAAGGAGTCGTGCGAGGGCGAACACAAGGTTCACCCCTACAGCATGGCTCGGAAAAGGAATAATATGAATAGTATTTATAAATTAAAGCTACGCTATGATGATCAGCAGGAAACTATTGTTGAATGCACTAAAACAAGAATGACCATTGGGCGTTCTTCTCGAAATGATATAGTGCTTGGAGATCCATTTGCATCACGTTTT
Organism: Candidatus Fischerbacteria bacterium RBG_13_37_8; assembly: GCA_001780385.1. Classification (GTDB taxonomy): domain Bacteria; phylum Acidobacteriota; class HRBIN11; order MFGW01; family MFGW01; genus MFGW01. The sequence continues at coordinate 15,217 of MFGW01000010.1, forward strand.
CATGCAGAGATTAGATTTGAAAAAGAAGAAGCGCTGTTAGTAGATAATGGGAGTGCTAATGGTTCCTTTCTTAATGGAGAGATAATAAGTGAGCCGGTTGTATTGAAACCGGGCAATATAATAAGAATCGGGAAAACCGAGATAAAATGTATTATAGAAAAACCATCGGGAATTGAAGTGCCTGCTGTTCATCTGACGGGTGTACTCAATGAACTACTTCCTGAGGGGACAATTACTACTTCAATAGGTAGACATTCACCGTATGAAATACTTTCGCAGATTGGATCGTCCCGTGGAGACAACAGTGTTGCGGAACAGAGCCATAAAACAGCAGAAGAGATAGCCGTAGGCGAGACAAAATTCGCTGTGCCGATAGGTGAAAGTCGTGATATGTTAAGGATTGTATCAAAGGTAGGAATTGCATTGCTTCCTCATACTTCGCTTGAAGATACATTGAGGATGGTAATTGATTTAGTTTTTGATGCGATACCTGCGGAGCGTGGATTATTATTTCTCCGGGAGGGTGATGAGCTACAATGCCGGATTGCAATAGATTCAAATCATAATCCATTAGAATCATCATCTCAAGTACGAATCAGCCGTTCTATAACAAAGAAAGTACTGGATGAGCATGCTTCTATCCTGACATCAGATGCTGAACATGATCCCCGGTTTCAAGGTCAGGAATCAATAATATTGAGCCAGTTGCGATCGGTAATGGCAGTACCGTTTGTTTCTGGCGAAGCAACACTCGGCATGATATATGTAGATAATCCTTTCCATAGCCGGTTTACCGAGGAAGATCTGGATATATTGACTACTATCGCTTCCGTAGCATCAATAAAGATTGAACATCAAAAATTACTTGAAGCTAAAATAGCGAAAGAACGCATTGAACAGGAATTAAAAGTAGCCTCCGAAATTCAGACAAAACTGCAACCAGTTACACCGCCTCATCTTAAAGGATGGGATATAACAGGTGTCTCTTTTCCCTGCAGGGAAATCGGAGGCGATTATTATGATTTTATTCCACATAAAAAAGATGCAGGGATAATAATTTCCCTGGGTGATGTAACCGGTAAAGGAATAGGCGCTGCTTTATTGATGTCTTCCGTGCATGCTGCAATAAGGACACAATCACAGTTAGGTATCACTATTACGCAGATAATGGGAGAAATTAATCAGTATATTTATGACAACACTCCGACGAATAAATTTGTCACACTTTTTTTCAGCATATTAGATACAGAAACAGGTGTTTTAAAATATTGTAATTGTGGACATAATCTTCCTTTGCTTGTGCGTTCTTCTGGAGATATAAACCGGTTAAAAGTAGGAGGAACACCCATCGGTATCATGCCGGATTTTCCGTATGTTGAAGGAGAAGAAATTATTGAACCGGGAGATGTATTACTGATTTATTCAGATGGAGTAACTGAATCTATTAATTCTGAAGGGATAGAATTTGGCGAAGAAAGACTTATTGAGGTAGTACAAAAAAACAGTACGAGATCAGCACGCGGTATTTTTGACCGGCTGGATGAAGCACTCTCACGCTTCGTTGGTACGACACCTGCCGTTGATGATATGACAGTTGTTATAATCAAGAGGGACTATGGACTGGGGAATGCGAAGCCTCCGCTAACAGATGGCAGTTATTGATTTGAATAATTCGTAACGGGATTCAATGTCTTCGAAGTGTATGGAAACGAGCTTGTTGACACTGAAATCTTCCACGGTATAAGAAGCTACCATGTTGCCATAAGCAAGTGCTTTTCGTAAATCATTAATGCTGAATCTTTTTAAGGTGCTGAGATAACCGAGGAAACCACCGGCAAAAGAATCACCTGCACCGGTTGGATCCATGACATTTTCCAGCGGATAAGCAGGCATGGAACATATATGAATATCATGAAAAAGAATTGCTCCATAACTTCCGCGCTTTATTATTACAACAGAAGGACCCATCATAAGTATTTTCTTGCAGGATTTGACTATATTATCCTCGCCGGATAATAACTCAGCTTCTTCTTCATTAATGCAGAGCAAATCTACCTGGTGTAATAATTCCTTCAGTTTCTTAGCCTTGGAAGTAATCCAAAAATTCATAGTATCCATGGCAATAAATTTTGTTTTTTTCATTTGAGAGAGTACTTCCAATTGAATTTCAGGATCTATATTCGCAAGAAATAATATTGAACAGGTTGTATATGAAGCGGGAAGCTTTACTTTAACTTTTTTCAAAACATTTAATTGAGTTTCCAGCGTTGTACGTTCATTCAAGTTTTTACTGTATTTTCCTTTCCATCTAAAGGTTCGCCCCGGTACTACATCAATTCCGGCAATATCGATACCGCGACCTTTAAATAGTGAAAAATATGTTTCAGAAAAATCTTCTCCTACCGTAGCTACAATCTTAGTTTTTGTAAAAATGCTTGAAGCAACACTGAAATAAGTAGCAGAACCACCTAATGCTTCGTCAATACTTCCAGAGGTTGTAATAATACTATCATAGGCAACAGTACCAACAACAACGATACTCATTGTATCCTCCTCCTTTTAATAAAACGTTTCGGAATTTCTTCTTCGTGCTCTTCGTGAGCTTCGCGGTTTATTCTTTTTGGATTCCGACTTGTTCGGGATAGGGAATAGGGACTGGGGACTGGGGAATAGGGACTGGGGAATGGGGAATGGGGACTGGGGAATAGGGAATAGGGAATAGGGACTGGGGAATAGGGACTGGGGAATGGGGAATAGGGACTGGGGACTGGGGAATTTGTGATAGTTTGGCGTTATTAAATCATCGTGGCAATATTCCATCATGCTATTAAACCAATTGTGTTATGTTGCAACACTTTGTTCTATTTTAATAAAGGCTCAATAATAGCCGTGTAAATTACAGCAAAATCTTCTTTTTTTGTAGGTTTTGTAAGATAGCCATTTGCTCCCAAGGATATTGCTTTTTCTATATCGGTCCGGTCATGCAAAATACTTACTACTATGATTGGCAGATCTTTACACGATTCTACATCTCGCAATATCTTGATCAATTTCAATCCATTGACCTGCGGCATATTAATATCGGTAAAAATAAGATCAATTTTATTTTGATATCGTTGGATTATTGCATAGCCATCCAGTCCGTCTTCTGCTTCAAATATTTTAACATTAGGCACATATTCCTGAAGTAAAGCAATTAATCCTTCTCTCGCGGCTCTCATGTCATCAATAACCAGAACGTTTAAATTATCTTTCATGCTGATTTAACCTGGCAATGTATTAATACTATGTTTCTTACATGGCCATTTTGAGGTCATCCCTTGTATTTAATTGTTGGTCAATACCTTTGGAAATAATTTCTATATGTGTCGTGGATGATTTAACAATAAATTCCTGGTTCCATGCATCATAAAATATGGCTTCAGAAGTATATTTAGGCCTAAGGAGTCTCATAAGTTCGAACATATTATTTGCCTGGGGATAATTGCCTTCTTTATAGATATAATCTTGGATAGCGTTTTTGAGAGTCAGCATATCGGAACGAGTTTTTATTTCAAAATTTCTTTGGATGCCTTGAACGAGGTGTTGTTCATAGGCTTTTTCGGGTCTATCCTTGCAGTATAATAGCATCATTAAACAAAAAACGGTAATGAAAATGTATAATGTTTTCCTGATACTATTGTTCATATAAGAATTATACACTATTTGATTTGTAATTCAAATATCTAATGGAAAAAAGGCATAAAGTCACAGAGGTACAAGGTATTTTCGAGGGATACTGGAAAGAAGAATGTATTTGAATTATAATGTTTTTTGCGAGTTTTGCGCAACAAAATATGGCAATCCTTAGCAGGATGTCATTATGAGCCAGCCGGAGGCAAGCGTAATAATCCCTGGCGTAGAAGAAGCATAGTCTTTTGCGGATTATTACATTCCGCTGGCGCGGGACTCATAATGACAAAGAATCAGGGATTGCGGCGCTTTACTCCGCAAAGAATCTCATAAGGAGAATATTTTATGAAATACGTACCAAGCATTTTTTTTCTATTGCTGATAGTATCAGGAATTTATTCTACGGCCGCGGAGGAAGTGAAAGAGACAGACCTTCTCATTTTTTATAATGGAACGGTAATTACCATGGATGAAAAGAATCCTGAGGCAGAAGCAATAGTGTTAGCAGGAAATAAAATTATCTATGTAGGCTCAAATAAAGCTGCATTGAGTTATGATGGCAAAGGAAATGAATTAATTGATTTGAAAAGAGCGGCAGTATTTCCTGGTTTTACAGATGCACATATGCATTTGGTTAGCTTAGGAAAGTCCCTTGTAAGATTGAATTTAGTAGGAACAACATCAAAGCAAAAAATACTGGAAATGGTCAAACAAATAGCTGAAAAAACAAAGCCTGGAGAATGGATTATAGGACGAGGTTGGGATCAAAATGATTGGGAGGTGAAAGAATTTCCCAGAGCAGCCGATTTGGATGCAGTAGTAACGGATTCACCGGTATATTTAACCAGGATTGATGGTCATGCAGCATGGGTAAATTCAAAAGCATTGGAATTAGCTGGAATAAATGAAGAAACACCAGACCCGGAAGGGGGGAAAATTTTAAGAGATGCCAATAAAAAAGCAATAGGTATTTTATTAGATTATGCAGAGGATCTTATAACCGATGTGATGCCAGAGATTACTTCAGATGAAATAAGCGACTTTATGAAAAAGGGCATGCAGGCTTGTGTACAAAATGGTCTTACCATGGTACATGATGCAGGGGCAGACCTTAAAGAGATAAAAGTGTATGAAGATTTATTAAAAGAGGATACTTTATTACTCAGGTTGTATGTAATGCTAAGCGATGATGAAGAAACACTTGCTTATTATTTATCGAAAGGACCGCAAATTAATATGAAGGATCCTATGCTCACTATCAGGGCAATGAAATTATATGCGGATGGTGCATTGGGTTCGCGAGGTGCATTGTTTTTTCAGTCTTACACAGATGATCCGGACAATAGCGGCTTGATGCTTATCAAAGAGGATCAGTTGCGAAAAATGGTAAAAAAGGCTGATACTGATAATTGGCAATTGTGTACTCATGCT
>MFGW01000010.1:20372-28927 GCA_001780385.1 Candidatus Fischerbacteria bacterium RBG_13_37_8
AACAAAACAAGCACGGCACAGAATAGAACATGCCCAGGTTGTACGACTGAGTGATATAAAAACTTTTGCACAATATAACATAATTGCATCGATGCAGCCAATTCATGCTACTTCAGATATGTACTGGGCGGAAAAAAGAGTTGGACCGGAGAGAGTTAAAGGTGCTTATGCATGGCGAAAATTCATTGAACAAAAAGTAGTAATAGCAGGTGGTTCAGATGCTCCGGTAGAAAGTATCAATCCGATTTTAGGGATATATGCGGCAGTAACCAGAAAAGATTTAAAGGGATACCCTGAGAAAGGCTGGATGCCTGATCAAATATTATCCATTGAGGAAGCGGTGAAATTATATACTGTTAATCCTGCCTATGCGTCGTTTATGGAAAATATAAAAGGGGTGATCAAGAAAGATTACCTTGCAGATATTACTATTCTTGACCGGAATATTATGACTATTCCGCGAGAAGAAATCCCATTGACAAAAGTACTTTATACAATTGTCAATGGAAAAATAGTATATAAGAAATAAATGAAGGGCTCAAACGCCCAGTTTTTGATTTTCCAGGGATTGTATTTGAGTTTCGAGTTCTTGTATTTTTTGATCGTATTCGCGCATTTTGCGATAGGCTTCTCCTGGATTAACAGTGAATATGCCAGCGCCTTTATTGATGCGATCCTGTTCTTCCGCCCGTTTATTTTTCAGATCTGCGACCTGGTTTTTTAATTGTTCAATTTGTTTATCAATTTGTTCTATTTTTGCAGTATCTTCAGATTCAGCAGTGGAAGCAGTTTGCGGTTGCTCGGATGTTGGTGTAGTGTTTTCCTCAGCAGAAGTATCTTGTGATGTTTCACCGGCAGGTGTGATTTCAGTTGATCCTGTTTCAATCCCCAATGTACCTTTTTCCATTTGATCCAGATCTTCATTGGTGATAACTTTTGCTTTTTTTCCTTCCTGTTTCATTTTTTCGCGACGCTCTTTTTCTTTTTTTGCCGCATCAACCAGCGATTGAGGATAAGCTAATTGCACCATCACTAATCCTGCGATTATTAACATCAAAATTTTTTTCATAAAATTCACTCCTGTAAATAATGCTGTATTCTTATTTTAAAGCAAAAAAAGAAAATTATCAAGAAAGAAGCGGGTGATTCTGAAATTAGCTGAGGACTAGGGAATGGGGACTAGGGAATGGGGACTGGGGAATAGGGAATGGGGACTAGGGACTGGGGAATAGCTACCCATAAAGAACTTAATACTCTTAATCTCGAATGAGTCAGAATAAGAAATATCATAGAAATATTCTTTACAAAAAATTCTTGATGTTCATCAAAAAACATGTTTCCATCATTTAACATTCTTATTTTTTCAGGATTAAAGAACAAGTTCTTTATGGGCAGCTATTCCCTATTCCCCAGTCCCTATTCCCTATCTCCGGTGTTTGACAAAATAACTCAAGCGCATTAATATGTAGAAGCTGCAGTTTATGAAGAGAACAGCAGGTTTTCACAAAAAAGCTTTAATGCAAATTTCATAAAGGTACATAGAATATTATGAAAGCAATATTTATGAATCCGCCGGGTGGTTATTTAGCCGAGCGATGGAGCCATGGCGAATTAATTCCTGCTTTAGGCATAGGATATATAGCAGCGGTATTGGAGAAAGCAGGACATTCAATTACAATTATTGATCCTATTGCTGAAAGATTAAGCAATACTGATATAATTAAAAGAATACAAGCTATTGATCCTCATCTTATCGGGATTACTTTTACTACAGAAAATAGATTTGAAGCATTTAAAATTGCGCAATTCATAAAGAAAATATTTTCTTCTATTGCACTTGTATTAGGAGGACCGCATGTCTGGCAAACAGCAGAGGATACTCTCACCAGGTTGCACTATATAGATTTCATAGTGCGAGGAGAAGGAGAGATTACCACGTTAGAATTGTTTGAAGCCCTGGAACATGACAAGGATTTAAAAACAATACAAGGTTTATCCTATCGTAATGGGAAGGGCGTGATTATTCATAATCCAGACAGGATATTAATAAATGATTTAAATGAATTACCTTCTCCCGCACGGCATCTTTATCCCATGGAAAAATATAATTATTATCATTATGTACCTGGGGCAGGAAAAAAGAAAGTGCTCAATATGATGTCGAGTCGTGGATGTCCGTTCAACTGTAATTTTTGTGCTACTCCTTCAAATTGGGGCAGGAAAGTGCGATATCGAAGTATTGAGCGTGTTATTCAAGAAATAGAGGAATTGGTACATAAATACGGGGCAGAAGCTATTGGTTTTTTTGATGATACATTTAGTTTTGATCCGAGGCGTGTTTCGGAATTTTGTGATGCATTGACTGCAAAAAAGCTGAATATATTTTGGTATTGCGAGATAAGAATAGATACCGTGGACAAGGCATTGCTCAAGAAAATGAAGGATGCAGGATGTTTTTACATAGGCATGGGTGTAGAATCAGCTTCACCCAGAATAATCAATGAGATCATTAATAAAGGAAAAGGATTTTCCATAGATAAAGTTACGGAAGTGATAAAGAATTGCATTGACCTTGATATTATTCCGGCTCCCTTTTTTATACTTTCGCATCCCAGTGAAACAATGATAGATGCGAGAAAAACTATGGATTATATAAAATTCATACGTACCCTTACTGATACTATTGATATTTCAATAAGTATCATGCATATTTATCCCGGAACACCTCTTGAAGTGTTGGCGCGTGAGAACGGGAAGATACCAAAGGATTTTAGCTGGTCTTTACCTCATCAAAAAAATATTATAACACTCCCCGCGGCACAAGGCGAGGTTCCATTGTTTATTGATACATTAAGCTGGGAAGAAATATCTCAATTATTATTTGAATGGTCATCGTCAAAGAAAAGTTATTCTCTTCTTAATAAAATACCGAAGGTTTTAAAGAGCATACGATCATGGCAGGATTTCAGCCGTTATGCAGTAATGGCGAAAGTATATGCAAAAATGAAGTACAGGAAAATAGTTCATTCAGGGAAATCCTGAAAGGTTTTAAACAGGAGTCAAACATGTATTTATGCGTTTCTCCATTCTCAATTTTATGTTCAAGGTTTGTGGTGGCTTCGCATCCCTCAATTCCCAGTCCCTAATTTTAAGGAGGTATTATGAAAAAATTTGGAATCAGTTTACTTTTTGTAGCTGTAGTCATGGTATTTATCGTGACAGCCCAGGAATTGCCAAAGTGTCCCAAATGTCAGCAACCTGTTTATTCTTCATGGTGGAAATATTGTCCAGCGTGTAGTACAAAATTGCCTGAGTTTGAAATAAAAGGCAAATCAATAGATGAAGAAATTGTGCTTGGCAATGTATATAAAAATACGAAATGGAAATTCAGTATTGATAAGCCATCGGATAATTGGTCATTTTTAACGGGAAAGGAAGCAGCAGATTTTAATAAAGATGCCATTTTAGCAATGAGCACGGAAAGTGCTTACGGGATGGTAATAGTTGAAGAGATGCCTGATATTCAACTAAAAGAATATGAGAAGTTAGTACTTCCTAAGCTGGATAACCGGCAGGTTGCATCGCGAAAAATGATACAGATAGGAGGTGTTCAGGGCGTTGTTGATGAAGTGGAAGGTGCATATGAAGGTGCACAGATTATGTGGAAGATAGCGATATATAATGAAGGAGATTTTTATTACCAGGTGCATTGCTGGGCATCAAAATCATTATTTGAACGATACCGTAAGGAATGCGATATAATCATTGAATCATTCAAGTATTACACCGAGAAGTAAGAGCATCACGGAACGACTCTTATTTCAGTTTTCCTTAATGCTGATTAAGGTTCAAAGTTCAAAGTTTGTGGTGGCTTCGCACTTTTAATTATGTTGGATTCCGACTTGTTCGCAGTAGCGGAATAGAGAAATAGATGATGCGAAGCCTATGAAAACATTGAACTTCCCGCCCGTAGCGGGTTTTCCCTATTCCCTAGTCCCTAGTCCCATTGACAAGAATACATGAGTGTACTACAATATGAAGCTGGAGGTTTATATGAAAAAGAAGACAATGCGGTTTTTATTTGCAATAATGGTATTTGCTCTGGTCATAGCATTAGGTAGTGTGAATGCGACCGTTAAAAAACCCGGTGAAGAGCAGGTAACAGCGCAAAATGTTGAATTGGTAAAATCAGGTGATGTGCCGAATATTACTATATTTTATTCAGGTGAAATGCAGGGATGGTTTACACCGTGTGGTTGAGGTCATCCTCAAGGTGGATTAGCCCGGCGGGCTAATTATTTAAAGAAATATAGAGAAACGTTTCCCAAAAGTATTATTCTGCAATTCGATACGGGCAATTTATTTGATAATACAATAGCTGCTGATATAAAGAATGAAGCATATGTAACTGCTTTTAATAAGCTTGGCATAAATGCTATTAACATTTCAGAAAGAGAGATGTTTACGGGTATCGATAAAGTCAAATCTTATATGAAAAATGCAAAATATGAATTTCTTTCAAGCAATCTGGTTAATGAAAAGTCTGGGAAGCCGATATTCAAAGATCATGTGATTATCACGGAGAAGGTAGATAAAGTAGGCAAAATGAAAATTGGAGTAATAGGCTTCACGCGTTATGTAGCTTCGATGTGGGATGTTGATGATGGAACGAGAATAAAGGTAGCAGATTATTATATAAAGATAGCAAAAGATCTTGTTCCGACGCTACAGAAAAAGACAGATATGATAATAGCGCTTGTACATATGACGCAGGCGGATGCACAGCAGTTAGCAAAAGAAGTACCCGGTATTGATGTCATATTAGGTTCCTATGGATCAGAAAGAACGCAAACTCCCCTGAAAGTCAATAATACATTCATTGCCTATAGTGGATATCAAGGAAAAGGCCTTGGCGAAGCAAGAATATTTATAGACAAGAAAAAGAAAATTACTGATTTTAAAGATGATTATATAATTTTAACGAAGGATTATCCTGATGATACCGAAATGCTCGCTTTTGTGAATGATGTACAGCAAAAAGCAGCCGAATATCAAAAACAGAAACAGGAAGAACAACGAAAAGCAACTCAACCACCGCCACCGGCTCAACCGCCAGATCAACCTTCAACGACGCAGGCAGCACCAGAGGAAACCAATCCTCCGCATTAATATATAACACAAATAGCAGTGGTTAGTTTTCTATAAGTAGGATCAAGTCTTTATCTGTAGAAAACGAGATGATTTAAGCAGGGTGCTTGTTATCGAAATTTATTCTGCAGAAAAAGCTTGATCCTTTTTTCTTTTAAAATTACGTCAAAAAATTATGAAAATACTTATAACAGGAGCAGGCGGTTTTATAGGCGGACATGTTGCAGAGAAGCTTGCTGCAATGAATTATTCCGTAACTGCTTTCAGCAGACAGATACCTCTTTTTCTCGCAGATAAAAATGTAGAGATTATTTCTGGTGATATATGCAGAAGCGCTGATATAAAAAAAGCAATGGAAGGAGCTGATGCAATTATTCATGCAGCAGCAATGCTGGCAGCGAGAAGTTACGACAAGGAAATGATCTTTAAGATAAATTATGAAGCAACAGCTCAAATTATGAGTTATGCAGAGAAAATAGGCGTATCAAAAATTGTGCATATCAGCACGGGAGGTGTCCTGGGAAATATTGAACATCCTCCGGTAGATGAAACCGCTCCCTATAAACCTGAAGATCTGTACGAAGAAAGCAAGATGCTGGCTGAAAAAGAAGTGCTGGATTATGCAAAGAAAGGATTGCATGCAGTAGTAGTAAGACCTACCTGGTCGTATGGAGAACGTGATAAGAGAGTATTTAAATTAATCAAGGCGATAAAAGAAAGAAAAATGTTTAAGATAGGACGTTGTCAGAATTTACAGCATCCTGTGTATATATCGGATTTGGTACATGGTATTTTATTAGCGCTGGAAAAAGGAAAAAAAGGTTCTGTATATTTTATAGGAGGTTCGGAGCTTGTGACCACTGATACAGTAATAGACACGATAGCCCGTTTACTATCAGTGAAACTATTTCCCTTTCGTTTCCCTTTAGGGGTAATGAAATTAATCGCTTCCATTTTCGATAAGGTATATAAAAAATATAACAAGGAAGCGCCATTTTCTGAAGCTAAATTAGGATTTTTTATAAAGAACAGGGCTTTCTCAATTAACAAAGCTCAAACGGAACTTGGATATAATCCAGAAATACATTTTGAACCGGGCATGGCCAAAACTATTGAATGGTATATCACTCAAAAATGGCTGATAAAATAGGTGACTGTCTTCTATTTTGTGTTTTTAGCAATATCTGCAGCTTCTTCTGCTGCTTTAAGAAGGGGTTCGGTAGAAATTGGTTCTCCGACCGCTAATTGCATCCACATATCAGGCAAGATTCTGCCAGTCTGGTACATTCTTAGAATTTCATCTGCAAGATTTTCCCTGTTTTCCAGATATTTTTCGATCTGGAAAGAAATGATGTGACCGAGTGGGTAATCTGGCAAATAGAGTCCTGCGTCAATCATATGTGAATAAATAGCAAGGATATCCTGGTCTTTTGTTTTAAAAACCGGTGCATAGTAAGTATTCCATACATTTTTTGCAATAGTGATAACGGCTGTTTTCAATTCAGCATCAGTTGCCCCTGGATGATCATAAAGCCAATGCCATACTTCCATATCTACAAGTGAAACGCCTGCGATTTCGTATGTTTGCCATAAATCATTAAGAATAGCAAGATAGTCGGTTTCTTTAGTTGGTTGAGCCATATTAATAAATTCAAGGTCTCTTGATTGGAAAATAAAAGCCAGTGCTTCCGTAAAACCAGTATTAGGCACACCGCTGAGCATATAATGATCGACATCATGTAATGAAATTACCTGTTCTACATTATGTCCGAATTCATGAACAGCAATATTATATCCTTTATATTTCATTCCATCAGCAGGAATTCTTGTTCTCAAGTGGGTTTTATCTTCTCTCATAAGAGCTTCCATCGCATGTCCCACGCCACGTGAAGGATCAACTTGCACTTTACTGCATATGAATAGCGCTTTATCTTTACTGAATCCTAATTTTTCAAGTATATTTGGCAAATCTTTCTGAAATGCTTCTACATTTGGATATTTATCTTTTACTATTTTATCAAGACCTGCTTCATTAAATTCAGAGCGTTCAGAGAATCCATTGTACCAAATATCAAAAGGTTGTAATTTTCTTTTTAGGCGTCGTTCTATGATTTTTGCAACTTTAGGAATTATCGGGCTGTTTAATATTGATTCAAACAATGCTTTCACTTTTTCTTCCGGGATTTCTCTTTGTTTCTTAAATCTTCTGTCAATGAGGGTAGGGAGGGTTGAGTAGAACTGGTCAGCATTTCGTTCCACGTTAAAAATATTCAGGAGATGTTTATAACGGAAATTATTTTCTGCGGGGCATGTCATTGCATTACCATCGTCTTTTGAAGTAACAGTATTTGAAGCGATATCCCACATTACTTTGTTGTTATCAATAACGCAGGAGGGAATTGTCTGATTGATGATATGCTCCATTATTTGCAGAATAGCTTCTTGTTTTGGCAATCCTTCGGAATCATTGTAGCGTGATTTCAGTTCATCTCTCAGCCCCCAGTGTGTAATAAGTTTCAAGCCATCCGGGAAGAGGCTTTTATATTTTCCAGAGGTGATGTTATGCATATAAATATTATAATTTGAGATGTAATCATCAGCCTGCACATAGGCGGCAAATCTCTTTTGCTGAACAGCAGAAGGAACTCGGGAATCGAACATATCAGCAAGACGAGCCTCTGACCAAACAAGACGCCCCCAGTCTCTTCCAAGATCCATTTTTTCTTCAAGCGAATAGAGAGGAAAATTCAGCAATACTACAAATGCTATTTTTGTATTAAAGAGATCATCATCGAAATGCGTATTGGGAGAAAATTCAGCAAATAAATAATCTGCCGGCAACAGCGTTCCCATCTCCAGTTGAAGTGGCGCTGAAAGTTCCCTTGAAATCTTAAGATAATTACCCAGGATGGTTTCAAAATTTGTTTCAAATCGTTTAAATGTTTTTTCACGTAATTTTTTATCTGCAAGGTAATTATTCATACAGAAATTCATAAAATCTTTTTCAGAGCCGTCTTCTTTCCTCCATAAAGAAGCCGCCTGGTTTACACCTTTTTCTATGTTCGCTTTATGCGTATCTCCGTATTTTTCGATTAATTTAGTGATTGCTTCTTTTTTAGATGCTTCGCTTATCATGCTGGCAGCCCCCTCATTTGCCTTATTAATCCCGGTGAAAATAAGGAATACAAAAATGAAGCTGAAAGTTATAATGAAAGATTTTTTTACTGTCATAATTGACCCTCCAAATTAAAGTACTTTTATTTTAGCATAGTCAATCTCCAATAGCAAAGGAAGGCAAGAAGAGGTTGAGGTTGCTTTTAATGACCTGGTATGTTATTCTTATAATGGATATATGTATGCATATTGAATTACAAGCGTTGCTTCATATTGAAGAAGAAAGTAAGAAT
>MFGW01000010.1:28979-31021 GCA_001780385.1 Candidatus Fischerbacteria bacterium RBG_13_37_8
TTGTTAAATTCAATTCCATAGTGCTTATGTCTGCCTTATCACATGATGTAATGCTGGGGAGTGAATTAGGTCCTAATATAGAAAAGTATTTACTGGAACTCAGTGATAAAAATGCGATTAATATTATTCAGACAATAGTTCCATTGGTAAAATTAAGCAGTATTGATTTTCTTTTTGAAAACGTAGATATTGAGAAATTACCCCAGGATTTAGACAAATTGAAAACATATATAGAACCTCAGATAGTATATTTTGAAGAGTATTTATTGGATGAACTGACGCATAATTTAATAGATTTGAAGGGAAAATACGGCTTTCTTTTTAATTCAAAATATCCGCTCCATATTGAATTAGGATATAAAAATATTCTGGTAATGCAGGAGGAACAACAAAACACAGAAAATAAAGTCTCAAATTTAAAAGAAGTAATAGTAAGTTTAAATGAGAAACACAGATCAATAGTATTAAGTCCTTTTGTGTATTATGAAGAAGACAATGCCAGCATATTGATGTACAGTAATTTTATAGGTTCACTGCCTGCTTATGAACGTATAAAAGACGGCAGCATGATAATATTGAAAGACAAGACTATTTTAGAAGAGATTGGTCAATTTTTAATGAAATGCTATTCTTATACGCTGGCTGGTGATATTTTTAAGCAACTTTTAAAAGAATACCCGGATCAATCCAATTATAAAAGTTCTTTATATGCAGCGCACTGTTATTTAGGCAGTTCTTATTATAAGAATGGCAGTTATGAAAAATCGGCTGAAGCATTTAAAGAAGCGATGAAGATAAAGGATGCGATGCCGCAGCTTTTTTTTAATTTGAGCATTGTGTATGCGAAGATGAATTTATTAGAGAAGGCGATAAAGACGATCCGAAGATTAATAGTAAAGGATCCGGTGAATCAGAAAGCGTATGAAATGTTAGGTGATTTATATGCGAAGCAGGGACAATGGCAGCATGCGAGTGCATTGTATGAGAGGTCTTTAGAGATACAATCGACTGAAGCAGTAAAGAAAAAAAAGAGTAAGATAGAGGAAAATACCAGGACACTACGGCAAGGAACTGACAAGAAAGAGCAGAATGCAGAGAGTCAGGAATTGGAGAAGATAATTATTGATATGAATCTTCAAGCCGAGCTGGGTAAATATAATGAGGTAATAGGGCGAAAGATGGAATTGCAGCACATTGTAGAAATTTTGTCTTGCAGTCATAAAAACAGCCTTTTAATAATTGGGGATGCAGGAGTAGGGAAGACAGCGCTTGTAGAGGCATTTGCCACGATGTTAATATCCGAGGAGTTACCTCCGGCATTGCGAGATAAGACACTTTATAATTTAAATATCGGGCAGTTGCTTGCAGGTGCTAAATTTCGCGGGCAGCTTGAAGAACGAATCATCATGATTTTTCAAAATGTCAAGCAGAGAAATGGCATATTATATATAGATGATATTCACACGATATTTTCTTCGTCAGCGAAGGGGAGTGCATCAGACATAGCGGCTATATTAAGGGGATGGATTTTACAGGGAGATATACAATGTATAGGGATAACAAATTATGATGAGTACAGGGCGAGTTTTGAGAAAGATTCATCGGTGCTGAGATGTTTTCAGTTATTACGAATGGAAGAATTATCGATAGAGGATACTAGGGCAGTATTGGTGAGCAGGTCTAAAAAATTAGAAGCTCATCATAAAGTAAAGATAACGATGGATGCGATAGAGAAATGTGTAGAGTTATCGCGGAAATGTTTACGGGAGAGATTTTTACCGGATAAAGCGATAGAGGTGATGGATAGGGCAGCGGCACGTGCAGCGTTATTTTCAATGATGCAGGAGACAGTGGTAGATTCTACGTTGATATGTGAGATTGTCTCGGATCTCAGCGGGATACCTCTGGGTAAATTAACAGCGGATGAAAAAGAACTCTTTGTAAATTTGGAAAGCAAAATAAAGCAATTGATTATTGGACAGGATGAAGGGTTATCAGTTGTTGCGCGAGTGCTGCGTACTTCGAAAGCGAACATGGAATTA
>MFGW01000010.1:31087-41234 GCA_001780385.1 Candidatus Fischerbacteria bacterium RBG_13_37_8
GCGAGAGTTCTTGCTGAATTATTATTTGGAACGACTGAAAAATTAGTGCGCATAGATATGTCTGAATACATGGAACGATATTCTGCCTCCCGATTAATAGGCACTTCTCCCGGATATGTTGGATATTATGATCAAAATCAGCTCGTAGATAAAGTAAGAGTGAATCCTTATTCACTGATATTGCTTGATGAAATTGATAAAGCTGATCCACAATTATTACACCTGTTCCTTCAAGTATTTGATGCCGGCAGACTTACTGATGGACGCGGAAAAATTGCTGATTTTAGTAATTGCACGCTTATTATGACTTCTAATGCAGGCACACAATTATTTTCCCGCACACGCCTTGGTTATGAAACATTTGAAGAAAGCTCATTACAGGTCTCTAAAACAGAATTGCTGAAAGAAGTAAAGAGAGTGTTTTCAGCTGAATTTCTCAACCGGATTGATGAAATAGTATGTTTCAGACCACTTACTATTGAAGATATTAAAAAAATCACCTTGTTGAAATTGAAAAAAGTAGAAGAGAACCTGGAAAGCACTGATAAAAAATTAGTGCTTACTGATGAAGCGTTGTCTTTCATAGCTTCTCATGGATATAGTTTTGAATATGGTGCAAGGAATTTAGAGCGCGTAATACGAAGGGTACTTCTTGATCCTCTTGCAATGCTGACCTATCATTCGCGATGGCAAAATACCAAAGAAGTGCATGTGAGTTTAAAGAACAACCGGTTATTTTTCAAATTGTTACCTGAAGATAATATATCGGAAAGCAAAACCATTATGGATTATTCAGCCAAAGAAATTAACCTGAACAAAAATAAAGAGCAACATGAAACTTAAAAAAAGAAGATCAAATATACCATTTTATTTAAAATTATTGTTAATACTTTTGTTGGTGGCGGCTGTTGGAGTGGAAGCGTTTTTTTACCTTTACATACGCAGCATGTTCTATCCTACAAAAAAGTCAATTAATATAACTCCATCAATGTTGCTGTTGGAATCAATCACTGTAGAAATAGTGGCGCAGGACGGTGTCAAGGTGAGTGGCTGGCTTCTATTAAATAAAAACAGCAAGAATAAAGTGATTTTGATGGTGCCGGGTTATAATGCAAACAAAGCTGACCTCCTGAATTTAGGATCCAAACTGTATGCATTGGGTTATAGTTTATTATTAATTGATTTACGTGGACATGGAGAAAGTGATGGCGATAAAAGTTATATGGGCATAAAAGAGAAAGATGATATTGTAGCTTCATTAACCTATATAATGAATGATAACAGGTTGAAAGCGAATAGTGTTGCTATCTGGGCGGATAATGTAAGTGCCTATGCAGCGGTACTTGCTGTAGAGAGATTTCCGCAGGTGAAATTGCTTCTGTTAAATAATATTTATCCCAATCCACTTTTATATTTAAGAAAAAATATACGGCTTCCTTTTTCCGTGCCGGAGCGTATATCTGATTTCTTCATTTTTCAGAATGTGAAATTCATTCTCGGCTTGAATCCTGAAGAGTATGATTTAAATAGTGTTTTATCCGGAATGAAAGGAAGATCCTTAGTGTTTTTTCAAACAAAATTACCAGAATTTGATTATGTAAAGGAATTGTATCAAGTATCTCCTGAGCGAAAAGAATTGATACAGATGGACCGAGTAGGGACCGAAGCCCTGAGAGCATCTGATTGGGAAATGTACAATGAAATTATGAAAGAAAAATTGAGCATGTATTTCCCTCTTCATGAGACCTCATCAATAGTTCCACTGGACGAATAAAAACAGAATCCCATTTATTAAAACGCTTCCAGGAGTGCGCTCACAAGAGTTTCCGCAAAATTTTTACTTATCTCTTCAATAGCAACTGTTTCTCTATCAAAATATGTTATATCAGCACCTTCAGGAATATCATACTGACTTCTAAAAGTAAAAGCAGGATTTTCAAATAAAATCTTATCTTTAATCTTATCTTTGAATGTAACACGGGAGGTTATTATAATTTCATAACGGTCAGCGCTTCCTTCCTGTGTAAATTGTACAGGCACATAATTAAATGAGTTAATCTCAACCGTCAAGACAGCGTCAGCATCTTTCTCTTCAGCAATAATTTGATATTTTCCTCTCCTTACTAACGTGTCGATTACCGCCCTGGTTATTCGTTGGTCTAATTCCAGGCGAGGCGTATTGTTTTTAAAAATGGGAATAGCTATCTTTTTTACATGAGCGGGAAGGTAACTGCCACGTCCGGAAAGATTATAACCACATGATGATGTGAAGAGCAGCATTATAATTATGAAAAATACGATGTATATTTTATTATTCATGCCAGTTGTCAAGTATGACATAATTTTATCCAGGTTTGCAATCATTTATCTATGATAAAATTCATTAATTTTTGATGTACGTAGATTATTTTTCTAATATTTTTATCTCCCAAATGTCTGCTTATAACAGTATTCTCTATGGCAGTATTTTTAATAACCTCTTCAGTGGAACCTGAGGGAACATCTATAGTAGTTCTGAATTTACCATTTATTTGAATAGCGATTGGAATAATATCTTCCTTTGCCAAATCTGGATTATAGGTTATCCATTCCTGGTGGAAGATAAGTCCTTCATTTGCCATTAATTCCCATAATTCTTCAGCAATATGTGGTGCGAACACGCTGAGCATTATCAGGTATTTATTACACACTTCTTTCATGACACTCCAGAAAGAAGGAGATTGAATTCCTTCATGGAGGCAATAACTCATGGTATTCAGCAATTCCATGAGGGAACTGATGGCAGTATTAAAATGCAAGCGTTCATTGATATCCTTGGTAACACGTTCAATGGTCTGGTGTAATTTTTTTACCAGTTCTTTTTCGTGAATGCTTAGAGAGGTGACATCATAATCTGCGGGAGCTTTTTTCAGGTTGTCAAGATGAGGAATAATGATGCGCCATATTCGCAGAAGAAATTTATAGCATCCTTCGATGCCTTTATCACCCCATTCCATATCTTTTTCTGGGGGAGCAGCAAAGAGCATCCATAATCTTAAGGAATCAGCGCCGTAAGTATTAACAAGTTCTTCCGGATCAACAACATTTCCCAAAGATTTTGACATTTTTGCACCATCTTTGATTACCATGCCCTGGGTAAGTAAAAATGGAGCAGGTTCCACATGATCAATGAGACCAAGGTCAACCATAACTTTTGCAAAGAATCTAAAGTAAATCAAGTGCATTATTGCATGTTCAATACCACCTATATAAATATCAACAGGCATCCAATAACTTACTTTTGATTTTTCAAAAGGTCCGTTTGAGTAATGAGGAGAGATATAACGTAAAAAATACCAGGAGGAATCCACGAAGGTATCCATGGTATCAGTTTCACGTTTTGCTTTATTGCCGCATTTGGGGCAGGTTGCAGTGATAAATTCTTCTGCCTGTTCTAATGGGGAGGGACCGGTGCCCGTAAAGGTTACATTTTCCGGGAGAACAACCGGAAGGTCTTTTTCAGGAACAGGAACGATACCGCACGCATCGCAGTAGAGGATTGGGATGGGAGTACCCCAATAACGTTGCCGCGAAATTCCCCAATCTTTTAATTTATAAGAAATAGTATGAGAACCGAAACCGTTTATTTGTGCATGGTGGTTCATTCTGTCGATTGCTTCATGAGAAGCCAGGTTAGAAAATTCATTTGAATTAATCAGGATACCGTAATCAGTAAATGCGTTATTATCAGCAATAGTGGTATCTTCTTGAGGGGATGGTTTTATGACCGTTTTGATGAAGAGATTATATTTTTGTGCAAACTCAAAATCACGTTGGTCATGAGCAGGAACTGCCATGATTGCTCCTGTTCCATATTCCATAAGTACGAAATTTCCTACCCAGATGGGAATTTTTTCCTGATTGAATGGATTGATAGCATATCGGCGAAGGAATAATCCCTCTTTATCATATTCTTCTGTGTAACGATTTTTCCATGCTTGAAGACGCAATTCATCCACTTTTTGCTTGAGCACTTCATAATCTGGTTCTATAGAAATAAATTCATTCACCAGCGGATGTTCAGGCGCTATTATGAGAAACGTAGCACCAAATATTGTATCAATTCTTGTTGTAAAAATTTCGATACGGTGAGGGCTGTTTTCAACCTGAAAAATGACAGTGGAACCGCTGCTTTTCCCTATCCAATTTTTTTGCATAATCAATACTTTTTCAGGCCACTTGGTTAACTGGTTCATGTCATTGAGCAAACGTTCTGCATAATCGGTAATTTTAAAAAACCATTGTTCAAGTTTTGAAACAGAAACAGTGGTACTGCATCTCCAGCAACTGCCATCTTCTACTTGTTCATTTGCCAATACTGTTTTACATTTCGGACACCAGTTCACTAATGATTTTTGTTTATAGGCCAGCCCCTTTTCATACATTTTAAGAAAAATCCATTGATTCCACCTGTAATATTCCGGTGAACAAGTAGCAATTTCTCTCTCCCAGCAATAACTAAATCCTAATCGGTGCAGTTGCTTATTCATTGTATCGATATTTGTCCAGGTCCATTGAGCAGGATGAATACCATGTTCAATAGCGGCATTTTCTGCCGGCAAACCAAGTGCATCCCATCCAATTGGATGAAGAACATTGTACCCTGTCATTTTTTTAAATCTGGAGATGACATCTCCAATTGAATAATTGCGAACATGTCCCATATGAATTTTGCCTGACGGATAGGGTAGCATTTCCAGGCAATAATATTTTTTCTTTGAAGCATCCTCGGTTACTTCATAAATTCTATCTGCCTGCCATTTCTTCTGCCACTTATCTTCAATCTCTTTAAAATCATATTCCATAGCAAATTCCTTGATTATGATATTAGGGAGGAAATAGAGAAAAAAAACGTTTCACCTATTCCTTGATTGGACGGTTGTTCAAGAGATCGGTGATTGTTTTCAATAAATGATTTGCCTGTACAGGCTTGGTGATATATGCATTAGCACCTAATTTAAGACCCCTCTGTCTGTCTTCTTCGGCTCCCTCTGTAGTAATAATAATGATCGGTAAGTCTTTCATTTTAGGATTCTGACGTATAATAGTAATAAGTTTTAAACCATCCATGACAGGCATGTTAATATCAGCTAAAATCATGTCAACTCTAGCCGAAGCAATCTTTTTTAATGCATCAACCCCATCAATTGCTTCTATAATTTTGCATCCCTTGAAACGCTTCAACGAAAATGAGAGAAGTTGTCTCATCGTGGGGGAATCTTCAACAATAAGAAATGTTAATTGCTCCATACTTACCTTCCATTACGTTGGTGCGGAGGTCAATAAATCCAGAAAACCCTGGATAGTACTTAACTTTCTTTCTGATTGAGTGTATAATTTTGCACTGAATATGGCAGTCGCTGCATGCCCTGCTAATAAATTGAATAATTCATAATCAACTGCCGAAAAACCTTCTTTCTGAACAAATAATTTATAGATACAAATTACCCCTATGACATGCTCTTTTATTTTTAAAGGTATGCATGCAAGCGGATGCAGAAAATCTATATCGATAGATAGTTCAAGACTTTGATTGATATAATAAGGTTCTCCGGTTTTTGCTACACTGCCAATGATTCCTTCCCCGAGCTCAATAATATCATTGCTGTGGTCTTCAAGACCTTCATTGGCAACTATTTTCAGATTATTTGCTTTTTCATCAAATAACATGACTGAAAATACTTCGGCTCCTACCAGGTTGATGATTATTTCCATCACTATTCTTAAAACTTCACTAAAATCAAGCGTCGAATGCAATTGATAACTTGCTACGTATAAATTGGCAAGATTGTTATTTTGCTCCTCAATTTCTACATAGCGCGTTGCAAAATCTTTGTTCTCTTTTTCTACTTCTTTATATTGCTCTTCGAGTTCTTTCTTCTCATTAATAAGTTTTTTAACATTATGTTGAAGTTCCTGCAATTGTTTCTGATAGTATTCAGTATCACTGGAAGTACCTTTTGTTTCAATAGTTGCGATTTTATATCGAAGTCTTGCATTCTCATTCAAAAGTTCTTCCATAAATTCTTTAGTCTTTTGAAAGAGCTGCAAAAACTCTTCACTCTTTTTAAAGATATCTTCCTTTTTCTCCTTTTCCATTGTAACCTCTCAAGACGGTTTACGAATAATGGACTATAGCATAAAAAAATAATTAAATCAATAGTAAGAAAGTGAGGAGTCAACAGTGGACAGTGGGTAGGGGACAGGGGATGATTTGCATTTGAGGTATTGGATTATAAGAGGTAATTTATTATAATAGAAAATCAGGAGTAATATTTATGAACAACAAAATAACGTACCTGGGACACTCAACATTTAAAATAACTACTTCTCAAGGTAAAATAATACTCATAGATCCCTGGATTTTGAGCAATCCTGCTTGTCCGGAAGAATGTAAAAAATTTGACAAGTTAGATCTTATGTTGATTACTCATGCTCATTTTGATCACATGGCGGATGCGGTTAGTCTTGCAAAGGAATACTATCCGCATGTTGTATGTATTTTTGAAATAGCTTTATGGTTGCAGGGCAAGCAGGTAGGTAAAACGCATGACATGAACAAGGGGGGAAGCCTGGTTATAGATGGTATTAAAATTACCATGGTGCATGCTGACCATAGCAGTGCTATTGTGGATGGTGAAACTGTTCTGTATGGAGGCGAACCCGTGGGATATGTTATTCAGCTCGAAGATGGTTTTAAATTTTACCATTCAGGAGATACGAATGTATTTGGTGATATGAAAATTATCGGGGAATTGTATAAACCGGAATTAGCCATGATTCCCATTGGCGATTTATATAACATGTCGCCTCTGGAAGCAGGCTATGCTGTAAAATTGATTGGAAGCAAGAAGATAATTCCGATGCATTATGGCACATTTCCTGCCCTTTCGGGAACACCTGAAGAATTAAAAAAATACACTGCAGATATAGTTGGGCTTGAAATTATTGCATTAAAACCGGGAGAATCCTATTAATTACCGAAGACATTTCTTCTTTTGCACAATATTATTAATCCTGATAATTTGCTGCAATTTTGCATGCAAAAAAACAGAGAAGGCGGATCTCTCTTTCAAGAACATTCTTTTAGTTAGCATTGATACTATTCGTGCCGACCATTTATCCTGTTACGGATATAACAAAAAGACCACACCTGCTATTGATGCATTAGCCAAAGAAGGTTTATTATTCAAGAAAGCATTCTGCCAGGTACCGCTGACATTACCCTCTCATACTAGTATAATGACTGGTTTGCAGCCTTATCATCATGGTGTAAGAAATAATGGCTATTACGTGTTTGACAAACAAGTACCAACACTGGCGAGCATATTAAAAGAAAATAATTATGCTACTGCGGCTTTTGTATCTTCGTATGTATTAGATAGCAGGTTTGGACTGAATTATGGTTTTGACGATTATGATGATGATGTAGAAAAAAATCCTAAAAATCCTCATCACATGGCTGCTGAAAGGAGAGCAGAACCTGTTACTGAAAGAGTACTACAATGGCTTGAAAAAAATTCATCCCGCAGATTTTTCATGTGGCTGCATTATTATGATCCGCATGATCCTTATTCTCCACCGGCTTTTTATAAGGAGACCTTTGACGATCCGTATGATGGTGAAATTGCGTATGTTGACTATCAATTTGGAAGGATAATTAATTATTTAAAAAAAGCTAATTTAAGTAAAGATACCCTTATTATAATAGTTGGTGATCATGGTGAGGCTTTTGGTGAGCATGAAGAAATTGAACATGGGATATTCTTATATGATGCTACTATTCATGTTCCACTACTGATTCATTTTCCGAATTTTTTTCCGAGCAGAGAGATTGATTCACTGGTAAGAACGACTGATATTTTTTCAACTGTGCTTGAACTTGCAGGAATTAAACACTATGTGAATGATGGTGCCTCGCTGGTGCCTTTTTTTGTACAGGAAGATTATAAAACCGATATTAGCAATTATGCTGAAACGCTTTACCCTTCTACTTTTAGATGGGCTTCATTTTTTTCTTTGAGAACATTAAAATGGAAATTTATTGATGCCCCGATCCCGGAATTGTATAATCTGACCAATGATCCCGGTGAAAATAATAATGTGATAAATAGCTATCCTGAAACTGCCGAAAAATTTAGAAGAACTCTGGTGCAGATTCTAAATGAACAAAAATCTACTCAGCTACAATTTATTGACAAACAATCGCAAGATAAATTAATTTCGCTTGGTTATACTGGCACATCTTTGCATATGGTAAAAGACAACAATCTTCCAGATCCCAAATTAAAGATCAGTTATTGGAATGTAATGCAAAAAGCGCAGAAAATGTTGCTAAAGGAGCCTGCAAGGGCAATAGAAATACTTCAGAAATTACATGAAAAAGATGCTGATACGCCGACTTATGCGTACTATTTGGCTGCTTTTTATAAAAAAGCCAAACAATGGGATAAAGCACAGTTCTATATAGAGGAAGCGATAAAGCGTGACAATCAGAATTATGTATATTGGCATGATTCTGCTTATTATGCTGCTCTTTTGAATCAGATAGAGCAAGCAAAGGAAGCTATTGAAACGTGTCTAAAGCTAAATCCAGCGTATCCGGATGCCTATAATTTGCGTGGATCATTGCTTATGAAAGCAAATCGGATGCAAGATGCTCTTAATGATTTTAATAAGGTGATAGAACTTGATGAAAAAAATTCCGAAGCATATTCGAAGATTGGCAATATATTTTTTATGACGAAGGATTATCAGAAGGCTGAGGCATATTATCAAAAGGCATTGCAACATGATGAAAAGAGAACAGATGCTTTGAATGGAATAGGCGCATTAATGCTTCAGCAAAAACGTTATCAGGCAGCTATCGAATATTTCAAACGGGCGCTCAAGAATGAGCCAACTTTTTATGAGGCATACATCAATCTTGCAATTGGATATATTTCAATGGGTAATTATTCTGAGGCGAGGTACTATCTGGAGACATTATTGAAGGAAATCTCTAAAGAGCGCCAGGGGAAGCTTTATAATGTTGCCAGTGAGATATTAAAGAAATTGCCCGGATAGTTTTCTCCAATAAGATTGAACCACAGAGAACGCAAAGCTTTTTGCCCTCTGTAGTTCAATTTTTTAGAAAACTGAATACATGTTCTCTGCGATATTGAAAATAATTCCAAGCTGTCTTATAATAGAGCATAAAAAATTAGGAGGATTTCATATGGAACTTAGCTACAAAGAATTAGGTGATATTACAGTAGTACAGGTTTCTGGAAGAATAACTCTCGGCGAAGGTGATGTAAAATTAAGAGATGCTATTTATAATTTGCTGAAAGAAAATAAAGGAAAGATAGTGCTGAATCTGGGCGATGTTAGTTATATAGATAGTGCAGGGATAGGGGAATTAATAAGTGCCTATACTGCCGCCAAAAGAAATGGAGCAGAACTGAAACTACTCAATTTAACAAAAAAGATTCAAGACATATTGCAAATAACGCAATTACTCACCATATTCGAAGTCTTCAATAACGAAAATGAAGCATTGAATAGTTTTAACAAGTAATAGAAAGTATAATGAATGTTTTCTCTGCCCGTAAGCAGGATAGAGTGCTTATGTGTTCTTATTGAAAGAAAACACTATTTAAAAGACAGCAAGAACAATAAGGAGCATGGCAGAGAGAGCAGGTAAAATATGTGTTAAAAAAGGCATTGTGAAATGAATAAAAGCAATGCAATCAAATTTGCATTTCGAAAATGGTTCTTGCAAAAGTCCGCTTTTCAGAGACGCATGATATTAGAATTAGAAATGTGGCTGAAAGGATTTAATGCCTTTTTTTTACTGGATTACCATCCCCTTACTGATAAGGAATTAACTCTTATCAGTGTCAAGGATTATTGTGATGAATTAAGAGTATTATCTGTTGGATTGAATAGATTAATACGACTTTTTTCCCTCCTTGTGGATAAAGAAACTCTTCTTAAAAGCAGTTTCGCTTCCTATATTGATCAGGTGCTACGAGGAGATGTATTTCAAAAAAGCGAGATTTATCGTTTATTACCGAAAGATAATCTCGATGGTGATTTAATAAGAAGTATAGAAGTGTATACTACG
>MFGW01000010.1:41273-41443 GCA_001780385.1 Candidatus Fischerbacteria bacterium RBG_13_37_8
ATATCTTTTCCGGCATTTGTTAACATGGGGAAACTTATTAATCTTCAGATACGAAACAATCCATTGCTTGAATATTTAATTGACAGGCCTTTAGATCCATTTATTGATAAATTAGAGAATCGTTCAGTAAGGATTGTGATACGTATGATTCCTGAGATTGAGCTTAGAAA
>MFGW01000010.1:41460-42283 GCA_001780385.1 Candidatus Fischerbacteria bacterium RBG_13_37_8
TCTCTAAATTTTTTCGATTACTGACTTATCTTGAATATGCGAAGGTATATTCAGATCATGCGCTTGAGATAAAAAAGAATCTTATAATATTTATCCTGATTCATTTTGAGATCAAGAAAATTATTGATTATATGACAAAACGGTTCCTTTTTGCAGAAAATATTCCGATAGATTTTATTGACATGATAGATGGTTTTATTTTTTCAGTATCCATGGATATGAAAAAAATAGTGAAGAAAGAACTGGTCGGTTTTTTGGGAAATGATCAGGCATCGCATCTTTATACGAAAATTGAGAATGCCTGCGGCATCATGCAAAATTCAATAAAACAGACAATAGTGGCGCTCATGCAATATTTTGAAGGGAGTATAGAGGGCACTGATATTTTTGAAGATTTTCAGACGAAACTGGAACAATCATTGAAATTGAGAGAGGATTTATGGGATCTCATGACAATTGCAACAAATATATCAAACCTGACTCAGGTAAGTGATAATCCTGGTGATGTTTCACCGATATTAACAAAAATGGAAGCATTCCGGAAAGGAAGCATGAAATTTCTCATGTTCAAAGATTGGTACGATTTTGATAATTTCTATCATGAATTACTCGGGTGTACTACTTCAAAAGCACTTAATTTTGCGCTTCATAAATTTACTACCTATCTGAGCACATTATTAAAAGAGGTAAATAAGAGGGCAGTTTTATATGATTTTCCATTTGAGAAGACTGCTCCGCAGCAATAATAGCAGAGTATGGGTGTAAAAAGCGACTAGTCCCCAGTCCCTAGTCCCTTTTTAATGGCGGCACTTATTATCTTCGT
>MFGW01000010.1:42320-43972 GCA_001780385.1 Candidatus Fischerbacteria bacterium RBG_13_37_8
AATGCTTCCGCAGATGCTTGTTCTGCGATCGGAAAATCACCTTGTTTATGCCGAAGAAAAGCAAATGGTTTTGTTAGATGGAGTGGTCTCGGATAATATATATTAGTACTTATTCCTTCTTTTGCAAGATATTCCTTCAATGAATCACGCTTATTATTTTTCACCCTTATAGTGTAGAGATTATATACATGCCGTGAATGTTCTTCTTCGACAGGCAGGGCAATATTGTCAACGGAATTAAGGTATTTATTATAGAGCATCGCCAGTTCTCTGCGTTGATTATTCCATTGAGTAACATGAGGTAGTATGTTGAGCAGTATAGCCGCATGAAGTGAATCCAGCCTGCTGTTGTATCCGAAAAAATCACCTTCATAATTTTGTTTGATGCCGTGGTTTCTATATAATTTACAAATAGCACTGATTGCTGAATCGTCGGTTGTAATCATGCCTGAATCACCGTATGTGAATAGATTTTTAGTCGGGTAAAAACTATAGCAGGCGATGGAACCAAACGTGCCTGTGAATTTATCATGGTATTGAGAACCGAAAGCCTGTGCAACATCTTCAATCAGTAGAAGATCGTTCGGGCGGCATAATTCAATTAATTCATTCATCTGGCAGGGTAATCCGAATAAATGCACGATGAGAACTGCCTTTGTTCTGGAAGTGATATGTTTCTTAACCTGGAGTGGGTCAATATTAAATGTTTCAGGATGAATATCTGCAAAAACGGGAGTAGCTCCGATTTCGACAATGGTTTCTGCGCTTGACACGAAGGTAAAGGGTGTGGTGATCACTTCATCACCAGGGCCAATTTTGAGCGCTTTAAGAGCAATTTTAAGAGCATCGGTGCCACTGTTGACTCCTATGGCAAATGCTGCTCCTAAATATTTTGCTGCCGCTTGTTCAAATTCAGTTACACTTGGTCCTAATATGCATTTACCTGATAAAAGTACTTTATCCATGGCGCGCAAAACGTTTTTTCTTATTTTTTTATAATTGCTGACAAGATCAAGCATGGGTATATATTTTCTATGCATTGGTATCACCTTTTGTTGACTTTAAAAATACTACATTATATCATAACCTAATTAAACCACAACAAAAAAGGTTAAGGTTAAGGTTGAGGTTAAGGTTGAGGAAAGATCAAATAATAGTTCTTCCTCTATTTCTAACCCCAAATATCTTCTCAACCGTGACCTAACTTCAACCTTAACCTCTCTAACAAATATAGAAGCATTGCTTAAAGGATAACGCAGCATGATATATCCGGTTGATAAACGGTTAATTGAATACCGGCAGAAGAAAAAAATCAGGGAAGGTTCTTTTCTGCCTTCCGAATACGCACGGTATTTCAAATGCGGTTCTTGCAATAACCTGGTGTGCCATTCTGTTGAAGTGATGCCCGAGTATTTTTTCAAAAATTGGAATGAATTTCAATCAATAATAGAATTCCTTTATAAATCAGATATACGTGCTTTTCAATGTCCGGAATGTAAAAATGAGGTGAGCGAAGCGAACTATTGCTTTGCTCATTTCTTTATATCTGTTTATCCTTACAATAATGATCTTGTCGTTGAATTAATCTCTCTGGAAGATGATACGAAGCATTATTCGTATGCATTTATCGATAATAATAATAATTACAAAGA
>MFGW01000010.1:43992-51281 GCA_001780385.1 Candidatus Fischerbacteria bacterium RBG_13_37_8
TTATTTATAATTTGTTTCATGAATCGTGCACCTCGTTTCAAAAAGGCTTGAATGCTATCAGAAATAAAGATGCGGAAACTGCATTGAAAATGTTTAGAAAAGCACTGCATCATCATCCTCGCTGGGAAGAAGCGATTATTGAATTAGCCCGTTGTTATATGCTGCTTGGAAATGCTGCAAAGAGCAAAAAAATCCTGGAACGAATTTTAAGAGATTCACCGGATAATATTAATGCATTATTGTTGAGAAGCTGGATAAGTTATTCGCAGGATGATTTTGACCATGCAGAAAAAATCTGCATGAAAGTTCTTTCATTGGATCCAATGGTTGCAGATGCCTATTATTATCTTGCACTGATTAACCTTGAGGAAGGGAACCTTGAAGAAACGGTAAAACTTCTCCTTAAAACTTCTGAGATTCATCCAGAGCATGAAGATGCTTCTAAATTACTCTATTTAATAATAAAAGAAAAAATGAATAAATAACTCCCCAGTCCCCAGTCCCCAGTCCCTATTCCCCAATTGGATGGTTGCTTAAATGAACTATTTTATATATAATAACAGATTGTTCAATAATTTTTAGATGGTGGTATGCTATGAAAAAATTATGTATCGTTTTTTTAGCAGTTTTTTTTGTTTCCTGCTCTACACTAATTAAAGATGGTGTTTATGAACTCAGTGTCGAAAATGTTAATTTCACACTTGAATTACCTTGCAAAGACGAGAACACTGCGAAATTCAAAGATTTTCAAAATGCATTGTATAATGAAACAAAATTAAAATTAGAAGATTTGTCACCTGAAGAGTTAGTGTTAGGCAAACTGACGATAGATAACAAAACGGATTCTTATCTCCAGGAGGGCTCCAGTCCTTTAAAAATAGTGTTGAATAATGATGATAATAAAACAATCGAAGGAATTCCTGCAGAAAGAATGTTCCAGATGCTTCGAAATGCAGCACAGGAAAAAGGAAAGAGTGTGCAGATCAGGTATACTTCCGGGATTAAAGAATATGCACATTCATTTTTTGGAGAAAAATTATTAATTGAGATATTGGAAAAAGATGAAATCGCTCAAAAAATTATGACGATAAGAAGTGAATTAGGCACTCTTTCATTAGAGGCGTTGCCGGCGGTATTGATAGTAAAAGTGCAATTCCAAAATGAAGGTGAGAAAGAAATAAAGAATAAAGCAAAATCTCCGTACTATGGATTAAATGTGACGAAGAAAAGCAGGGATGTAGCAGATGGATTTCCGCTCGTTATTGCCATGGAAAAATTACAGAAGATGATTGAACAGAAAATGAATGCAGAGAAGAAGGATACAAGTAAATATAACAGTTATGTGTATCTTTACAATAGTTGTGCTGAAGTAATAAGAGATGGATTGAAAGAAAAAGATGAAGTAATTCGAAAAGGTGAGACGAGTGTTGATTATTTTGTTGTAGAAAATGCCATAAGGGATGAGGTAGCATCGATTGGATTGAAGGGAGGAGATTTTGCGAATGCAGGTGAAGAGTTGAGAAAAAAGATGATTGAAGGATATAGTATGCCGGTAAATCCAAAGACCAAATCTGTTGCTTACTTTGGATTTCCGAAATACAATGCGGTCGAGGTAAAAAAGATTTATCTTAACATTGGGCAATTAGTTGAAGAGATGCGTTAGAGGGAACAATGATAGTCGTATTCGGGAGCAAAATTCCTCGTATTGATCCGGGTGTTTATATTGAGCAATCTGCTTATGTAATTGGAGATGTGACCATAAAACAGCACAGCAGTGTCTGGTTTAATGCGGTTATAAGAGGTGATATACATTATATAAAGATAGGAGCTTATACGAATATTCAAGATTGCGTGGTAATTCATGTGACTCAAAAATTGTACCCGACAGAAATAGGTGATTATGTAACGGTTGGACACAGTGCTATCATTCATGGAAGCAAAATCGATAATAATTGTCTTATTGGAATCGGCGCAATTATTTTAGACGGTGCGGTAATCCCGGAATACTGTATTGTAGCAGCCGGTTCATTAGTGCCCCCCCGAGCACATTATCCCTCGCATTCTCTTATTATGGGAACGCCGGCAAAAGTACTTAGAAAATTATCTGAAAAAGATAAAGAGATGATTACTGCAGGCGCTAAAGATTATGCAGAAGTGAAAGAATATTACAGGGACAAATAGCGATGCAAGGCAATGAAATTGGATTAATGGAATATTGGAATAATGGGTTATCAATGCGAAGCCACCACAAACCTATTATTCTATCCTTCCACCATTCCATTACCACTTAATAGGGAGATGCCTGACGCAAATCCTATTACAGCAAAAATTTTAAATATAAGCGAGACATTTTAATTATGGAAATAAAAGCACCAAAAGGTACAAAAGATATTATGTCGCCGGAAATTTTTGCCTGGCAATATATAGAACAGGAAGCGC
The DNA here is from genome assembly GCA_001780385.1 of Candidatus Fischerbacteria bacterium RBG_13_37_8. Taxonomy (GTDB): domain Bacteria; phylum Acidobacteriota; class HRBIN11; order MFGW01; family MFGW01; genus MFGW01. The sequence continues at coordinate 46,432 of MFGW01000010.1, forward strand.
ACAAGCTTTTTCGCAGTTATAATTATCATGAAATAAGAACACCCGTTTTTGAACATATCGAACTGTTTCAACGGAGTGTCGGCGAAACCACTGAAATAGTCAGTAAGCAGATGTATGTTTTTACTGATAATTCAGGAAATACTCTGGTACTGCGTCCTGAAAATACTGCATCGGTAGCGAGAGCATTAATAGACAGTAATATATTTCAAAGTGCTGTACCGAAGAGATATTATTATATAGGACCGATGTTTCGTTATGAGAAAATGCAAAAAGGCAGATACCGGCAATTTCATCAAATAGGAATTGAGGTATTTGGAGAGGAACATCCTGCTATTGATGCTGAAGTTATTGCGATAGGGTATCAGTACCTGAATAAGATACAATGCACTAATTTGCAGGTAGAAATAAATTCAGTAGGTTGTCGAAAATGCCGTCCATCCTATAATAAAGAATTGGAGGAAGCTTTCAGAAAATGTTCAAGTGAGATATGTGATGATTGCAAGGAGAGATTAGAGAGGAATCCTTTACGCATCCTGGATTGTAAGAATGAACAGTGTGCTGAAATGATAAAAAATGCACCGTTGATTATCAATTATTTATGTGAAGAATGCAAAGCTCATTTTGATGATGTGAAATTTTTCTTGAACAGGTTTGCCGTTCCGTTTATTTTAAATCCATACCTGGTAAGGGGATTGGATTATTATACAAAGACCGCTTTTGAAATTAAATCTGGGACATTGGGAGCTCAGAATGCGGTGTTAGGCGGAGGCAGGTACGATGGATTAGTAAAGGAACTGGAAGGACCGGATGTGTGTGGTATTGGATTTGCCATGGGAATGGAGAGGGCAATTCTTGCAATGGAAAAATCTGGTATTCCGGAGAGACAGGTAGATTATTTTATTGTGTGTTTAACAGATAATGCTGTACCGGTAGGGATTGATTTAGGAGAAGAATTGCGGAAGCGAGGTTTTATCTGCGAGGTGTGTTACAAGCCTATCAGTATTCGTTCTGCACTGAGAGTTGCTAATAAAATAAATGTAAAAAAGGCGGTGCTGATAGGAGAAGAAGAAGTAGAGAATTATGTTCTTAGTATAAAAGATATGGTATCAGGGGAACAGCAAACCATATCCAGGAAAGATTTTTTCAGCAGCTTAGGAGAAGTGGCATGAAACGTACAAATTACTGTGGTAATTTATCAGGACAACATATCGGAACGGAAGTTGTGTTATGTGGATGGGTCAATCGCATGCGCGATTTAGGCAGTCTCTGTTTTATTGAATTAAGAGACAGGGAAGGTACGGTGCAGATAGTGTTTAATCCGCAATTAAATGAAGAATTATTCAAAACCGCAAAAGAACTGAATAATGAATACGTAGTAGAAATAAAGGGCACCGTAGCAGGCAGAAGCCCGGAAAATATAAATCCGCAGCTTCCAACGGGTGAAATAGAAATAATTGCCCGGGAATTGAAGATATTGAATGAATCAAGAATTCCTCCTTTTGCAATAATGGATGAAATTCAGGTAACTGATAATATAAGAATGAAATACCGGTACATCGATCTGAGAAGAAAGAAGATGTACAATAATCTTAAATTACGCAGTGATATTGTATTTGCTATGCGTGATTTTTTAGTAAAGGAAGGATTTCTTGAAGTAGAAACTCCTATATTGACAAAATCTACACCCGAAGGAGCACGTGATTATCTTGTGCCCAGCCGGATTCATAAAAATAAAATGTATGCTCTTCCGCAATCCCCACAATTATTTAAGCAAATTCTCATGATATCCGGTATCGATAAATATTTTCAGATACCGAAATGTTTCAGAGATGAAGATTTGCGTGCTGACAGACAGCCGGAATTTACGCAGGTTGATATAGAAATGTCATTTCTGGAAGAGGAAGATATTTATACTACAATGGAGCGTTTATTCAAGCATGTTTTTGCGGCTGTGCATCATGAGATAAAAATACCGTTCAAAAGAATAACTTTCCAGGAAGCCATGGAAAATTATGGAACGGATAAACCGGATTTACGATTTGAGTGCCGGATAATAAATGCCGGAGAGGAGTTGAGCCGGAGTGAATTTAAAGTATTCAAGGATGTTGCAGGCAGTAGCGGTGTTATTCTTGCTTTAAGAGTACAGAATTGTGTTCATTATTCAAGGAAAGACCTAGCGGAACTGGAAGAATATGCAAAGAAACTTGGTGCGGCTGGTCTTATATGGGCAAAGAAAGAAAATGGCAGTGTAAAGTCACCGATCGCAAAATACATTTCTGAAGAAATATGGAATACTCTGTTTGCAAGGATAGGATTTGAGGAGCGTGATTTGCTTCTCATAATGGCGGGGAACAAGGAACGATCCTATGAAATAATGGGGCAAATACGACTCTATCTTGCGGAAAAAGAAAGCTGGGCTAAGAAGGATGAATTTGCTTTTGTATGGATTACGAATTTTCCTTTATTTGAGTATAGTGAAGAAGAAAAAAGATGGGTTTCAAAACATCATCCCTTTACTTCTCCACGTTATGAAGAATTGCAATATCTTGAAAATGAGACATGGAAAATACATGCACTTGCCTATGATGTTGTATTAAATGGTTTAGAAATTGGAGGAGGCAGTATCAGGATTCATGATCCGAAATTGCAGTGGAGAATCTTCAGAGCACTGGGTTTGTCGGAGGAAGAAATTGAACAGAAATTTGGTTTTTTTGTCGAAGCTCTGAATTATGGCGCACCTCCTCATGGCGGCATTGCCCTGGGCCTTGACCGGATTGTTATGATAGTTGCTCATGAAACCAGCATAAGAGACGTCATCCCTTTCCCAAAAACTACGAAAGCGCAGTGTCTCCTGACACAATCACCTTCTGAAGTATCGAAACAACAATTAAAAGAATTGGGTATTGAATTTATAGATGATGAAATTAATAGAGAATAAACAGCAATATCAACAACTGCAAAACTTGATAGCCGAGATCAAGAAAAGTTTTTTTGGCTCTGAACATGCGGTTGAAATGCTTATTATGGCGTTGCTTGCCCAGGGTCATGTGTTAATCGAGGATGTTCCCGGTGTCGGTAAGACTACACTTGCACGCGCACTGGCAAAAGCACTGAATTGCACCTTTAAAAGAATACAATTTACCAGTGATCTTGTGCCGTCAGATATTCTCGGCGTATCTATCTGGGATAAAAGTAAGGAATCGTTCATCTTCAGGGAAGGTCCCATCTTTGCTAACCTGGTTCTGGCTGATGAAATTAATCGCTCAACACCCAAAACGCAAAGTGCATTGCTGGAATCGATGAATGAATACCAGGTCTCAGTTGATAATATGACGCATCCATTACCGCAGCCTTACATGATTATTGCCACACAAAATCCCATGGAATTCTACGGTGTGTATCCGCTTCCTGAGAATGAACTGGATAGATTCATGGCGAGCATTAAAATAGGTTACCCGGAGGAAAAAGTCGAATCGAAAATAATTGCAGAAAATACTCCTTCTATTAATGTAGATTACACTTCCACGGTCATGGATAAAACTGATGTGCTTCAGCTTCAGGCGGAGGTAAGTAAAGTATATGCCGGCAAGGAAATCCTGGAATATTCGGTGACCATAATTAAAAAAACTCGTGAATCGCCTCATTTATTGCTTGGAGCGAGTCCTCGTGCCGGTAAACATCTTATATCCGCTGCCCGTGCCTTAGCCTACATGGAAGGAAGAACTTATATACTTCCTGATGATATCAAAAAATTAACAAAATCAATCCTTGCCCATAAACTGATTCCAAAACAATCGCTCAGTGGACAAAATAGAAATTTTGTAGAACAGGTAATCGACGAGATTCTTTCAACGACGAAGGTACCGTGAATGCTTTTCGCCGGACGGCTCAACGAGTTAATGTTCAATGAATCAATCAATACGCTCCTATGGAAAATGGATCAAAATAAATATGTGATAGACAGGGTTTTTCCTGGTCGCTTTCTCCGCTTTCCTGTTGACCATCACAGCATTCATGATTTGCATGGTAAGAGATCATTGAGAATACTACAGAGACAAAAACATTAATCCATTCTCTTTCTGAAGGAACAATACAAAAGGAGGCTTGGCAGGAAGGAAAAGGTCATAAACAAGCATGGAATCTAACGTTGGCATCTATTGCATTTATCAAGACATTTTCGTAATATGATATAACGAAACCCATTAAAAATACGATTTTCGTGATATAATATGACGAAAAGTGGATATGATGTCTGTTTTGGATATCCTTATTGTACTGGATACATTTAATGAGGCTTTTGATGAGATACGTGCTAAAACAAAAATCCTTGAATTGTCGCTTAACCTTGAGAAAAAAATATGGTAGAAACATACAAGTTGCCCTAATAAATAAAAAATATGAAGGATTAGACGAGCAATATCTTGAAGAAGTATTAAGAAATTGGATTGTTCTATTTTATAAATCTTCTTCGATAATCATTTAGCGTTTGAAATTCGAGCAAAATTCTATGATGATATTTAGCTTGGCGAATTTAAGTTTGAAGGAAAATATGAAAGCTAAAGGCGTTCTATATGGCCAAAAAACAAGAAATATAATTAATAGCAAATCATATAAATGAGATAAGGAAGGGATTATTCAGCAAATGCAAGGATTACGGATTGAAGCAGGTACAACAGCGGTGCCTCAAAAGCAATTTCAGTAGAGTGAAGCAATATTGAATAATTTAAAGCTTTCCTACAAGACAATTTTTATATGATTAAGAACATAGCGTCGCAAGGCGACGCAATTGGGTTAATGGAATGGTGGAATGATGGAATAATGGGCTCAGAGGTGGATGTTGGTTGAACAAA
>MFGW01000011.1:0-281 GCA_001780385.1 Candidatus Fischerbacteria bacterium RBG_13_37_8
GACGTACCATCGGCTTTTTCAGGGAAGAAGATCGTTTTTGTGGCAGACATACATCACGGTCCATTTTATTCAAGGTCGCGCGTACGAAAGCTGGTCAGAAAAATCAACGCACTTCATCCGGATATGGTGATATTTGGTGGTGATTTTGTATATGGAGATACGAAATATATAGAGCCCTGTTTTGAAGAATTGAAGAAAGTAAAAGCGCCGCTTGGCAAATTTGGTGTGCTGGGCAATCATGATTTATGGGCTGATGCTGATTTAGTTAAGGACAGCATGGA
>MFGW01000011.1:300-1787 GCA_001780385.1 Candidatus Fischerbacteria bacterium RBG_13_37_8
ATAGACAATAAATCGCAATGGGTCTCAATTGGTAATCAAAGAATAAAAATAGGCGGTGTGGCAGATTGCTCCTGGAGCAGACCAAAATTATATCCAACGGTTCAGGATGTCAAACCGGAGAATTTTGTCATGGTAGTAACACATAATCCCGACTATGCAGAAATTGTGAAAGTGAACACGGTTGATTTAATGTTAGCCGGTCACATGCATGGCGGGCAAATGCGTTTATTTAATTTGTGGACTCCGTTTGTACCTTCGGCTTATGGTACGAAGTATCGTGCAGGCATGGTAAAAACTCCGTACCTCACGGCAATAATAACTACCGGGATTGGAACAATTGGCTTGCCGTTTCGATTTTTCGTTCGTCCTGAAATTATCGTTATTACGTTGCAGTCAGAAAAACATTCCTGATGCTTTCAATTAAATAATGAGCCGCAAAAGCATTCAGCACTTCGTGCATTTTTAGGATCAGCATGTTTGTCTGACTCAACAATTTGTTATTTTTACTTTGTGCCTTTATGCCTCTGTGTCTTTAATTCTAATTCTATTTTTTCAATGGCAGTTTGAGTTTTTGACCGACTTTAATCATGTTCGGGTCTTTAAGAATATCATTATTCAATTTAAAAATATCCATGTATTTCATTGCATCACCAAGATGTTCTTTCGCAATTTGAGATAATGTATCACCAGGTTGAACAGTGTAGAAACCATAAATATCAGCATTTTCCACTCGAATATCTGCGGCGATTTCATCTTTCCATTTTTCGAATGTTTTAATTTTATCCCAGAACATATTTTTTTCAGCCTGATAAGGAGCCAGACCTTTGATATGTAGTTTGCCTTTCTCTTCATTGCTGGCTATTTCTTTAATACCCAGTGTTTCGCCATAAGCGAATAATTCTTTATATTTATCTTTTAGCATAAGCTACCTCCTTTGTAAACGATGTTTCGTCGTTGCGAGCTTTGCGAAGCAAAGCGTGGCAATCCCGAACAATTGTCATTGTGAGTTTGCCGGAGGCAAACGTAACAATCCTTCGCGGATGATAAAAAGCATAGTCCATTGCGGATTATTACGTCCCGCTGACACGGGACTCATAATGACAGCACATCCGTTAGGAATTGCCACGCCCACCATCGGTGTACTCGCAATGATAAACGCCTTTGTATGCATAAGCACATTTTATATTCCTATAGTTTATTAAACCAGACTTAAGAGCATGCGTCAAGTCCTTAATTTGAAATTTAAACTAATAAGGGCATTTTAAAAATGAAAGACACTTTCCCCGAAATTATGATACAATAATCTATAACGTTTATTTGAAGGAAACGAAACACGCAAAAATGCTACTCTGATCACTGACCACTGATCACTGAGTTAGTTTGGAGGAAATGATTATGACTCCTAAAATAAGGTTTTATTGGGTTCCCATAATGGTATTTTTTTGCTGCTGCATGGTTGTTTGTATGGCAGGAGAAAAAAAGAATTT
>MFGW01000011.1:1798-1988 GCA_001780385.1 Candidatus Fischerbacteria bacterium RBG_13_37_8
ATGTATTCAAAATTAAAGGTGTATCGGATGCCGAATTATCACCGGATGGTAAATTCATTGCTTATGTTGTCAGCATACCGGATCTCGCAGAAAATAAAACCTTCAGCAATATCTGGCTGTACTCAATTGAAACCGGCACATCGAAGCAAATGACCTTTACGAAAGAACGTGAGACACGCCCAAAATGGTC
>MFGW01000011.1:2087-4718 GCA_001780385.1 Candidatus Fischerbacteria bacterium RBG_13_37_8
TGGGACGAAGGTAAACGAAGTCATCTCTTCATGATACCGGCAGAAGGAAGAGAACCGAAGGATCTTACACCAGTGGAATACGATGTTCCTTCGGATAATTTATCAGGGCAGGATGATTATGGGATCTCACCGGATGGCAAAGAAATCGCCTACTCCATGAATACTGATAAAGACCAGGCATTGAGCACTAACTCCGATATCTATCTGCAGACCATTGCAGACGGAAAAACAGTCAAGATCACCAACGCTTTAGGTGCTGATAATACACTTCGTTATTCGCCTGATGGCAGATTCATCGCGTACCGCTCACAGGCTATATTCGGCAATGAAGCTGCGAAACGCGACCTTATGCTGTATGATAGAACTACCAAAAAAACAATTAATCTCACTGAACAAATGGACAACTGGGTGGGTGATATTTTCTGGTCACTCGACGGCAAGGTGCTGTATTTTACTATTTTAGAAAAAGGCAACATACCTCTGCTGTCTGCAGATGTGCAGAATCAACAAATCAAGCGTGTCCTTGAAGGACATTTCACCATTGCAGATGGTTCAGTATCGGCAAATGGACGCTATATCGCATACCTGAAAAGCGATATCGCAAATCCTAACGAAGTATTTCTGCTCGCTATTGGGACAAAGAAAGAACTGCAGGTAACCAATGTAAACAAAGAATTGAAAGAAAGTGTTTATTTTTCGCCTGCTGAAGAACACTGGGTACCCAGCGCCGATGGAATAAAGATTCATACATTTATCGTAAAGCCTCCCAATTTTGAGAAGGAGAAACAGTATGGGATGTTATTCACGATACATGGTGGACCGCAAGGAATGTACAGCAATTCATTCCGTACCGATTACCAGGTATTTTCCGGAGCAGGATATGTGCTGGTGTTCTCCAACCCGAGAGGCAGTACCGGTTACGGACAAAAATTCACCGATGAAATCAACCAGGATTGGGCAGGTAAATGCTACGATGATCTCATGAGAGTAATAGATTATGCACTAAGTCTCGGTTACGTGGACAAAAAGCGGATATGTGCATACGGTAGCAGTTTCGGTGGATACATGGTTGACTGGTTCGAAGGACACACCGATAGATTTGCCTGCCTCGTTTCACATGCAGGTCCGTATAACTTAGAGAGCATGTACGCAACCACGGAAGAATTATGGTTCGCTGAATGGGACCTGGGCGGCCCTTTCTGGAAAAATCCAAAAATGTACGAGACGATGTCACCTCATAAATTCGTACAAAATTTCAAAACGCCCATGCTTATCACCCATGGCGAAATTGATTATCGCGTCCCAATTACCGAGAGCATGCAATTATTCACCGCCCTGCAAAGGAATAACGTCCCCTCGAAATTCTTATGGTTTCCCAATGAAGGCCACGGCATCCGCAAACTGCAGAACCGTGAATATTGGTACAAAACGCTCCTTGAGTGGTTCCATACTTGGATGGGGGTCGTACCATAACATTAGCCTATGCTACAACATAGCTCCTGAGGGCGTTTCAAAGCGCCATAACGAAATTTCATCAAAAAATGCCAGCAGCATTCTGCGAAGCCAATTTGGGCACGGGTGACATTAACGGATGGGCAGTACATGAGAGGAGTGGCTTGACAACCCGAGACAACACCAGCATTATAAACACCTTCAATATATGAGCAAAAGATATTAGTTGACGGCACATCAGTGAATATGTTGGTACAACTAGCGGTAGTGCAGGAACCGGGCATTTTTTTCTCCATGGCAGCACAGACAAATTTTGCCATTTGTTGACGGGAGGCATTCATTTCCGGGCAATAGTTTACTGTGGTACATCCGGAGGTAACGCCGGAATGCAGAAGTGTTTCGATAAAGGAATAAAAGAGACTATTTGCAAATGAAACCATGGAGGGCATCATCAGTTCTCCGCAGGTCAGTTCCAGACACAAAAACAGCAGTTGACTTATACAAAAAAAGTGATACAATAGCATCTTGTTGTGCATTAATATGCTTTTATTTTGCATAAAATAATGAACGAAATTATGTGTTCGAAAAAAAATATTAAGGGGGTTTTTATGAGAAATAGAAATAAGAAAAGAGTATTCAGTCTATTGTTCGTAATTGTTATAGTAGCGGTTTTAGTGAATATGACGTATGCATTCAAGCAAAGAACAGACAGAAATGATATTGAGAAGAAAGAATTCTCGTCGGAAGAATTATATATAAGTCAGACCAACATACAATTGGAAGAGGTAATTGGACAATTATCCAATCGTGGTGCATGGGAACAATTTCTGGAGGAGAATAAAGGCAGTTATATTTATATTGATCCACGTTCTGGCAGACCAGCATCAATCGTGACGGCAATACCGATACTACCGGGAACCGGAGATAGTAATCGCATTTCACTCAACGATATATCGATGAAGCTCGGTTATGAAGTCTGGGCTATTGAAGAAAAAGAAGTACGGCAGTTAACACATGCATTCATTCAAGAGCATGCAATGTTACTGAGGATAAGAATAGAGGAGCTGGGGGAACTGCGCGTGGTAAAGGTCACTGATTATCTCTGGCAGATATCGATCAGGCGAGTGGCAGTGGGAATTCCGGTAAGGGATGCTTACGTAAGTCTTACTATTAATCATG
>MFGW01000011.1:4726-8503 GCA_001780385.1 Candidatus Fischerbacteria bacterium RBG_13_37_8
GTATTATGGGGTGTTGAGAAATGGGGAGAAATAAATATAGCGCTCGCGCCGACCATTGGAAAAGAAGACGCTCTGCATAAAGGATTCGCACACCTTGGAGGGAGAACCGATCAAGATACAATCGTGACAGATGGGCATTTAGAATTAGTAGCTGTTTCACCTTCATATTACGCTGGGGCAATTGGAACGGGATACAATTACCGGTTGATCTGGGCATTCACTTTTCAGCGCCAAGGATATGTCAACACATGGGAAATGCTGGTAGATGCACATAACGGCGACGTGCTTTCATTCCAGGATTTAAATAACTATGCATTGAGAAAAATAGTTGGTTCGATTTATCCAGTCAGCAATGATGAATGTTGTCCGGACGGTTGCGGCTACAATTTAGGGATGCCGCATATGAGCACCGGGTTGTCAGCGCCGAATAATTATACAAGCATTAATGGATTATTTGATTGGACCAGCGGCACGGTAACTACGACGCTTGACAGCAGGTATATCACGCTAAGCAATGATAATTGCGGCACGGTAAATGAGACATCTGCGACTGGTGACATTGACTTAGGAGGTACTACCGGACAGCATGATTGCACAGTACCGAGCGGACATTCAGCCGGTGATACGTATTCATCGCGTTCTGCAGCGGCAGAACTGACACAGATGAATCGTGAGGCACGCAGTTGGGTTAGTTATCCATGGCTGGATTGTTCCGGGGTTGCCTGTGTTCAGGTAACAGTGAATATATCCAGCACCTGTAATGCGTACATGAGCGGCAACACGATCAATTTTTACCGATCCGGCGGAGGGTGCAGGAACACTGGCGAGATAGCAGCAGTATTTGATCATGAATGGGGGCATGGTCTTGATCTTTATGATGCTAATGGTGCAATGGCAAATCCGGTTGAAGTTATGGCTGACATAGCAGCCACGATACGACTGCATCAGTCATGCGTTGGCAGAGGATTTTGGGAGACACAGAACCAGGGGTGCGGTCAATGGATTTGTCCATCGAGTTCCGTATCAGCCGGGTATAATTGTGCCGGGTATGGCAATTGTTGTCTTGGGTGCACGGGGATCCGCGAATCTGACTATGCCAAGCATGCAAACGGGCTTCCTTCGACACCAGCAAATTTCATATGTCAAAAATGCAGTGCCAGTGGCACACTTGGGCCTTGCGGAAGGGAAACGCATTGCGAAAATGCGCCTGCTGCCGAAGCGGTATGGGATATTGCGACACGTGATTTACAGGGCGTTCCATTCAACCTTGACAGACAAACCGCGTTCCAGGTAACAGAACGCATTATGTACGTAGGCAGCGGAAATGTCGCAAACTGGTACACCTGTTCCTGTCCGAGCACTTCCGGAGGATGCACCAGTACTAATGGTTACCTGCAATTCCTTGCAGGAGATGATGATGACGGCAATACCAGCAACGGCACACCGCACATGACCGCAATTTATAATGCATTCAACAGGCATGCAATTGCATGCGCAACGCCGACTCCGCAAAACAGTGGCTGCGGCTCCGGACCTACAGCAGCACCCGTACTCACCGTCACACCGTCGAGTAATGGTGCGTCCTTATCCTGGACGGCAGTGTCGGGAGCAGTGAATTATTACGTGTTCAAATCTATCAGTGTGATGGGATGTGATTTCGGCAAGGCACTCATCGCAACCGTGCCAAGTTCACAGACCACTTACACTGACCAGGCGTTGGATTGCAACCAGAATAATTACATGGTGCAGGCAGTTGGGTCAACCACGGCATGTCTCGGTGCTGCAAGCAACTGCGTAACCATTACTCCGCCGTTTGGAAATCCGACTAATGTCACAGCAACACCATCGGCTACCAACCAGGTAACAGTAACCTGGAGTACAGTCACCGGCGCTACCGGTTATAATGTCTACCGCAAACATACAGTGTGCGGTAAAGAAACAGAGACGCAAGTCGCAAGCAACGTAAGTGGAACATCATACATTGACACTACAGTCTCCGGCTCTATCACCTACCAGTACAGTGTTGCGGCAGTTAGCGCAGCATGCGGCGCACATTCAAAAAGCGACTGGGTTCTCGTAACCGCAACAGGTACTTGCGCAATCACACCCTGCTTTGATGGAGTTACATCGGTAACGAATAATAAGCAGACGACCTGTTCCATGACAATCAATTGGAGCACAGCGACTTCAAGCTGTCCTACATATCCGGTGACTTCCTATATTATTTACCGGAGCACCGATCCAGCCTTTATTCCCTCGCCTGCAAACATGATCGCACTCTGCCTTACCGGCAACACCTATAACGATGCTTCAGCAACATTGCTCAATGGCACAAAATATTATTACATAGTGCGTGCAGAAGATTCCAGAACTGGAGGAAGCGGGCCATGCAACGGCGGTAACACAGACAGTAATTTAGTGCGTAAAGCTGCTACCGTAACAGGACCGGAAACCATACTGAACCAGGAAACCTTCGAAGGCTCAACTCCATGGGCACACAACGCCAGTCAAAGCACCTGTACCACGGGCAACTGGATAACCGATGATCCAATTGCCACATCATTTCAACCGGAAGATGACACAACTCCCGCACCAGGCACAAGATGCTTCTTTACCGCACAGAATCCCGGTGGGCAGCTCGGTGTCGATGACGTAGATGGAGGAGTCTGCACCGGACTTTCCGGCAATGTTGACATGAGCGGTCAGTCAGGTGTCACCCTTTCGTATAATTATTTCTACGGCACACGCGATCCGGGAGATGATCCGGCGGGGCTTGATTATATCAGCATTGATCTATCGAACAACGGCGGAACTTCATGGCCCGTCAATTTAGTGTACCTCGGCGATATTTCGAATGAAGCACAATGGACACCGATGGCGCATTATCTTGATACACTCCTTCCGCTGACCAGTCAGATGCGAATAAGGATACAAGCTTCCGATGGAGCGGGCGGTGACGGTGATATTATTGAAGTAGGCATTGATGATGTGACCTATAAACTTGTCTCGGCATGTGCATGTTCCGGCAGTACACCGCCGACGAATGTGACCGCAACTCCGACCGCAGCAAACCAGGTCACAGTTTCATGGTCAGCAGTGGGCGGTGCAACGGGCTACAATGTATACCGGAAATACACATTCTGCAGTGCGCAAAAGCTTGAGAAAATTGCGAATAATGTCTCCGGCACTTCATATATAGACAATACTGTTTCCGGTGGAACGACTTATGAATATGCAGTTACCGCATTAGGAATATGCGAATCACTGTACAGTTCATGGGCATCTGCAACAGCTACCGGTTCCTGCAAACTTGCAGCATGCTTCGGTGGCATCACCTCCGCGTCTAATACCGGCTCCTCGACCTGCCAGCTTAATCTCGCATGGGGCTCCGCAACAACCAACTGCCCAAGCACTACCGCAAAATTCAATATATATCGCCGTACCGATCCTGATTTCATCCCCGGTCCGGCTAATCGTATCGCACAATGTATCACCGGCACCACTTACTCTGACACGAACGTTCTTAATGCAACGGTTTACTACTACGTCGTCCGTTCCGAAGATTCCACCACAAATGGCGGTGGTCCTTGCAATAACGGCAATGAAGATACGAATGTAGTCAAGAGAAATGCTTCGGCGACCGGACCTGTTGGTGTGCAGCTCACTGATGACTTTGAAACTGCATGGCCCGGCAATTGGACCGTCACCGGCAACTGGGCATGGAATACCGCACAATCACACAGTCCCACTCATTCTGCATACGGTGACAGAAATGTT
>MFGW01000012.1 GCA_001780385.1 Candidatus Fischerbacteria bacterium RBG_13_37_8
ATCCTAAATGGACATTAAAATCAGTTTATAAGATAAAAGCAAATACTAGCACATACCAGCGATTAACTGATGATTGCTCTATAAATTGGGACCTATGCAAAAAAGCTAATTCATATTCCTATTATTCTGATGGTTCACTGAATGAAACATTAGATAGCATTAATTCATCTATTTCATATGAATATATATCTAATGGTAACGTATCTAAGATCTCTTATCCTCCAAATACCATAGAGGGTTCATCTCGTTCATACTCATATTTATATCAATATTTTCCTGATGATTCGAAACACTTCAAAAAAGTAATAATTACCGATCCTCTTAACAACTCAATGCAATATTATTATGATTACTATGATAGAGTAACTAAAATTGAATTACCGGATCCAGGAAGCAATTCTGAACCTTTTATCTATAGTTTTAATTATTACCCGTCAGATATACCAAAAGGAATTTCATGTAATGAACAAACTGATCCTAATAACATAACTTCGCGATCATGTTTTGACGTTTTTAATAACCTCATTTCTACAGTTCAAGATATTGCATATCCATCTATTAATACCTTGTATTCCTATTCAGATGCAAATAACAATTATTCCGGATTGCTTTACTCAATCACTGATTCCAATGGATATGCAACTTATTTTTATTATGATAGCATGAGAAGGCTAATAGGCATTGACTACCCAGAAATAAACACCAATATTTCATGCCCGCCACCATGGAATTCTTATGAATGTGATGTACAATATGTTTATAGTTATGATGGCCTTCTCTATCAAAGAATAGATTCTAAAAATCAAATAACAACTTACACATATGATATTTTCGAAAGGCTCATCAGCGCAAGTATCGGAAGCAGTAAAACAATTACTTATACCTATACTTTAGCAAACGGCAATCCTTCGCAAATACTTTTCAAAGTGACTGATAGTAGTAATATGCCAAATCGAATAACCTCCTTTTCTTATGATGAACTCCTTAGAGTATCACAAGTTTCAGTCAGAGAAGGTAATGATGATTCAGAACCACTTTACACATTGCTATATAGTTATGATGATAACGACCGTACAATAAGCTATCAATTGCAGGGAGAAAATCAGACAGTAACCTATTCTTATTATCCGGATAGTTCCATTAAAGAAATTAGTAGAAATGGCAAAAGTGTAAAATACACCTATATTAAAACCGGACAAAAGGAGAATATTTTTTATCCATTTTCCAACTCCTTTCCTGCAATTAAGTATTCCTATGACAATCAAGGTAGACTGACAAAAATCCAGAATTATAAAAGAAATGGATCTCTTCTTTCACAATATACATATAATTATGATTTCAATAATGATACATCTGAATGGACAAGAAAAGGTTATCGAAGTTCTTTTCAAGAATATATTCTTGATTTACCCCTGCAAAGCCATATTGAGTATTATTTTTATGACTCAAATTATCAATTAATTAAAACTGATTATCAATTTCCTTCACAATCTTATACTTATTCGTGGACTTACGATTCTATTGGCAATAGATTAAATCAAATTAGCAATTATCCTGATGCATCGACTTCATATTTGTATTATAAAATAAATAATGATGAAAATTCTCAACTTATAAAGCATGATGGTACAAAATGTTATGTTTGGGATTTTAATGGAAATCTTAAATGTACAAAAGCAACATCAGATCCCTCTTCTTGTCTCAATGATCCATATGATTCGTCTATCTGCCCCACAGAAAATATGCAGCCAAATTATCCTGGAGATTCACTGTATTTCTGGGATTATGATGATAGGCTTACTAAAATGCTTTGGTTTGAAAATGGTTCTTCAAAGAGTGCTGAGTATTTTTATGACTATAATGGAAATAGATTTAAGAAGAAAATAGAGAATAATACGAATATTTATATATATCGTAAGGAAGACATTATAAAGGAAGAAGGTCAATTCATTCGTTGGTATATCCATGGTCCAGGTATTGATGAGCCTATTTTCACATGCACTACAAATGCTTGCTCTAATCCATATTATTATTTTGCTGATGGCTTAGGTTCTGTACGTCAGATAATAGACAACGCACAAAACTCAAATGTCGAAAACATCTATTTTTATAGCTCCTGGGGTGAATTGTCTTTTCCATTTTTCCAGTCTGAATCTATTCATAATCTCTACACTTTTAACTCAAGAGAATTATCAGATAATAGATATTATTATTATCGAAATCGATACCTTAATCCAAGTATTGGAAGATTTATTAGTAAAGATGCCATTAGGAATGCATTTTCAAGCTTATATGCTTATGCTAACAATAATCCAATTTCTTTTATTGATCCAATGGGTTTAAAATGTTGCCCCAAAAATATGACATTTAATTTGAAACCGAAATGGGAACCGCCTATTTTGGGAGTATTTAGTATATATATTGATGTTAAGATTTGTGTAGATGCAGAAAATCCAAATGATTGTGTGTTCAAACAATGGGTAATGCAAACACTTAATGAAAATAAGCATAAGCCTGTTCCTCCTAGTACAGTATGGGAACCTGATGATCCAATGAGTTCTTCTGTTAGTATAGAAGGGAAAAAAATATGCATGATAGACACTCCTGGTTATCCTAGATATTATCATGGAAATGGGGGCTATTCTGGACCCACGAGAGATTGGTTTCCTATTATGCTTGCTGCAAAATTCAGAACTAGAGTACAAGATAAAATAGATCCTAATGATGCAATTGAGAAAATGTGGTTTTATCTAATAAAGTGTACTGATCCTTACTCTTGTGGATTCATAACAGGTCATAATTAAAAAATGATAAATTTCACATCATCCTTACTGATCATTATTTTCTTTATAGGTTATGCATATTCTAATGATATATCGTGTCTTCTGCAAGGTAGTGTAAAAGAGCAGCAAAAAGCATATGAAATACTTCTTAACTCGAGCAATTTACCAGAAGAAGCAATACCATTGCTAATTAGTAATTTAAAAAAATTCGAATCATTAGGAAGATCTCGAATAGACGGTCCAGATACTGAAGCAAATATAGTGACTGATATTTTGATTAAGCATGGCGAACAATCATTCTATTACTTAGTAAAATCATTATCTAATAATAATAATTCAATAAGAAGATATTCTGCTTTTTGTTTAGGTATGATCTGTGAAAAAAAGGCCATTTCCTATTTAAGAAAAGCAATATCAGAGGAGATTACTCGTGCATTCAACAACACAATTAAGATTGATGATTCCGATTTTCCTGAAATGCCTTCTACTTATGTTTTGCGAGCAATGATCCAAGCATATGGTCGTATAGATTCAAGAGATGCTTTTTTATGGTTTTTAAGAATCTATAATAAAGAAAACAATGATATGAATTATTTAGCCAATTATTCCTTAGATATCTTGGTAATTCAACCTCATCCTATAGCTTATGGAAAAGATGCTTGGAAAAATAATAGCGATGAATGGATGAAATGGTGGAACAATAACCAAAAGAATGAAGACATAAATATTTTCCATTTCAAGTGTGTTAAATTGGATAAAGAGCAATTAGACAAAAGCCCTGAAAACAAATATTATGATATAAAAGAGCTTTTTAAGCCTTTTGAGTATCGAAAAATCTGTGAGCCTTTTGTGTGTGAAACTGATTTAAAAGGAATGATTGATAAAATTGCTAATGAAACAGGTATAGCAATCAAGATTATTGCTATTAGATCAGATTTTAAATACAAATTCGAAAATATTAGTATGGAAGATGCTTTAATTTTTGTAATAGAATCTGAAAATATGCATTATAAGGTAGAAAATAATACAATTGTTCTTTCTCCCAAGAAATGATTATTACTGATTCTTCTATTTCCAGACTATTCTAGTATTCTGTAGCTTATTAACTTAACTTTATAGAATGCTTTATTTCCAATTCTTTTATTCAAAAATAGTATTCAAAAAAGCGATTTATATGGTAACACCGATTTTCGCAGCGGGCAAATATTGCTTGAAATTACATATCCACAAGCACAAAATCTTTTAGTATTCTTGTATTTAGCAAGAGATGCACAAAGCTAATATTATATAATAAGTCGCTTTAATAGCGGATATGTAAGAAGTTAAAATCAATCTAATGCAAAAGTCAAAACCCTTTAACACCCGATACAAACCCTTTACAAATCATTAGCATAAGCCATTTTCCGTAGTTTTGTTTTTGCCGATATGTTGTTCTGTGGAAAATATTTATGGTAATTTGTGGTTTGGCTATTGACATGTTAAGCGTCATATCTTATAATATATGTATGAATGATAAAAATTATTTCCTACATCCTAAATCAGAATGGCAACGCCGCTACGAAGCGCTACGTGCTTCCTTAGTTGAGCGATTACCAGCAAAAGTAGTAGCCAAGCGATTTAACTATTCACCAAGTTATATTCTCTTTTTGCGACATCAATTCAAGCACGGGAAGATAGATTTTTCGGAGCCGACTCCGGAAGGAAAGGTGAATCGTTATCGAGTAAGCGCTGAGGTTCGTCAGAAGATAAAAGAATGGCGCCAGCATAACATGTCTGCTGGAGAAATCACTGAATGCTTATTAGAAGAAGGTTTAGAGATATCAGTTCGCACGGTAGAAAGAGTGTTGCGGGAAGAAGGATTTCCTAAATTGCCACGACGTTCGAGAATAAAGATAGGTATGACAATAAAGGGAGCAGCTATTCCGGAAAAATCGAAGGTTGTTGAGCTTGCAGAATTGGATGGTCAACGAATGACGAGCGATAATGCGGGATTATTTCTTTTTGCACCATTTCTGTCACAGTATCCTCTTGATGCTATTGTATCAGCAGCAGGGCTGCCAGGAAACAAAACTATTCCTGCTAAGCAATATTTGCTTTCTTTTTTAGCTTTGAAATTGGTTGGCAATGAACGATACAGTCATGCTGGCGATTATGGTTTTGACATGGCAGCGGGTCTATTTGCTGGCTTGAATGTACTGCCCAAAGTTACTGCAATGTCTTCATATTCCTATTCGCTTGATGAGGTGCATATCATGAAACTACAGGAGGCATTTGTAAAGCATAGTTGTAAAGTTGGTTTATATGATGGTGGTGTAGTCAATCTTGATTTTCATACTATCCCGCACTACGGAGAGCAATCGGTACTTGAGCAGCATTGGGCAGGCGCTCGTAATAAAAGCATGAAGGGAGCTTTGACGCTTTTTGCTCAGGATGCGCAAACAAAACTCATTCTCTATACGGCAGCGGATTTAATGAGGAGAGAAACTGATTTTCAAGCTGAAGAGTTTATCAAATTCTGGAAAAAGGTGCATCGAGGAATAAGGCCTCTGTTGGTATTTGATTCTAAATTCACAGGATACGCTCACTTATCAAAGCTGAATCGGCAGGGAATTAAATTCATAACCTTAAGACGAAGGGGAGAAAAACTCCTTGAGGCTGCTCACAGGATAGCCTCGTGGAAGAGAATTTCTATTGATCATCCGAAAAGAAAATATCCCAATCCTTACATTCATGAATCCACTACTGAATTGAAAAACTATTCTGGTTTGATCCGCCAGGTGATTGTAAAAGGAAATGGACATGAAAAACCTGCCATGCTCATTACGAATGATTTTGATATGCCGGTTGAATTACTGGTAAGTAATTATGCCAGACGATGGCGAGTAGAAAATGGCTTATCTGAGGCAGTTAGCTTCTTCAACCTCAATGCCCTTTCCTCTCCGATATTAGTAAAGGTACATTTCGATGTTGTTATGACAATGATTGCTGATACACTCTATTCAATGATTGCTCAGCAATTGCGTGGATTTGAAGATTGTAATGCCAACTCTATTTACCGACATTTTATCCGAGGCAAAGCAATGGTCTCTATTGATGGCAATAACATAAAGGTCACTTTCCCGCGACGTGCTCATAATCCTATTTTAAGGAATGTACCCTGGGATAAGTTTCCTCAAAAACACCCATGTTTTGAACAATCAAAATTGTATTTTTCATTTATGTGAGATATTATTTTTATATGACGCTTAGCGCTCTGCGAAAATCGGTGGTAAAGTAATTAAGTTACAGAACGCTAGTCCAATTTGAGAGATTTTCAATTCTATTATTATTGACATAGTACAGTCTGGCAGTGATGTTGCGTATGCAAACATCAAAGATGGAATGTTGTTGCAAAATAATGAAATAGAGGGTATTTTAGCAAAAGCTTCACTGATTTCGTTAGGAAGCTCAATGGATGATACTGTATATTTTATCAATAATAAGCTGACAGATACTTCATTCACTGCCACTTCAACTGCTTATCTCCTAGATTTTACAGAAGGTAATTTACAAATGAATGGCAATGTTATGTATCATTCACAGGTTCCTTCAAGCATCAATAAAAGCCTCGTTCGAGGAATTAAATGGCAAGGTTGCAAAATAGAATCTGCCGAAAGAAATAACATTTTGTATAAAGAAATATGCGATGGTCCTTCATGTATTCAAGAAAAAGATGGAGTATACTTTACTACAGACTGGAATTATAAAGTAGACCTTTACTTTCAAGTTTTAGGATATGGCTGCAGTGA
>MFGW01000013.1:0-3086 GCA_001780385.1 Candidatus Fischerbacteria bacterium RBG_13_37_8
TAGTCGAAAGGAACGCTTCACTTTTGATGATGGCGATTCTACAAAGACTACCTGTATGTGTTTTTTGTGACCGTCTAAACCGATAAATGCCATATTGCACCTCCTAAGAGAGTGTGATATGCTTGGCAGTGATGGGCAAATACGACAACTATGGATTCGGGCTCTTAGCCCAACCTAATAGGTCGTTGGGGCAGCCAGTTACGACAGCGGGCTCGCAGCCCATAATCATAATCGGCCTGCCCTCAACCTCGGACCTGCCAAGCAGAGAGGTTGAGCCCCTTTTAGGTAATAGGGTATTTTACCCTATAGAGGCTCACCTCTCAAGCTTTGTATATTATTATAATAGTTACGATTCTGTAGGGAATCGGCTTAAAAAAACAGAAAATGACGCTGTTACTACTTACTCCTATGACGATAATGACCGCTTGCTGACTGAAGACTCAAATACCTACTCATGGGACAACAATGGAAATATGATCAGCAAAACTGATAACAGCGGCGTAACTATATATTCCTGGGATTATGAAAACCGTCTCATCAGTGCTCAAACACCAACAGATTTACTTTATTACGCTTACGATGCCGACGGCATTCGCATTCAATCCAATGCAAATGAAGATATTACAAATTATTTTGTTGATCATAATAGAGATTATGATCAAGTATTAGAAGAATACGATATTGATAATAATCTTATTGTTAGTTACACGTATGGAGATGATTTACTGAGGCAATTCCGCTCTAGTTTTGTTTCATATTATCATTATGATAGCTTCGGTACTACTAGAATACTTACAAATAATAATGGAGATAAAACAAATGCTTATTTTTATGAAGCTTTTGGAAAAGTAATAGAACATACAGGTTCTTTCGAGAATAGCTATCTATATATAGGTGAACAATATGATGATGATATTGATTTCTATTATCTGCGAGCCAGGTACTATGATTACAATAATGGCCGTTTCGTCAGTTCGGACCCATTTGAGAATTGTTTTTCATGCTCTTTTTGTCTAAATAAATACATATATGCTCGACAGAATCCAATTAATTTTCTTGATCTCAACGGGCATTTTTATGTGCAATTCACTGCGTCAAGCTATTTAGATATCAGCGTGAGATTGGAATCTTTGAGATTCCCTTCGAGCGATGAGCTTGAAAATATTGACATTACAAAAAATTGGAAGCTTTGGAATTGTCCTGCACAAAAGCAGGTAATGCTAAAAGAAGCTGCATCCATGGCATGCAATGAAGCAACCAGAAATCTATACCATTATTATGGTCTGACAAGGAAAATTGCAGAATGCATTAGAAAAGAATGTAAAGCTGGTCTTTGGATAAAGTGTTATAATAATGATGAAATTTCTGATTGCAATACAGTATGGGCTATAACCAATGTTAAGAAATATAAAGACTACGAATACTTTGAACCATCTTATATTAGCCTTTGTCCAAATGTCTTTAACTATCAAAATCCAAATGGATCGGCTTTAAAGAAAACAGAATGTAGGGCTAATACTGTTTTTCATGAAATAACTCATATATGCCGGCCTGGAGATTCTGAAGAATTTGTAAGAACATTTGCAAATTTCGCATTTTCTGGGAAATGCCAGAAGATTTGGCTTTATGGGAGTGCTCCCGAAATATTAGAATGAAACTATTTATAAAAATCATTACAATTGTTTTGCTATCTATGGTGGCATGGTCTGTTTCATTAATGCTAAGTGTAAATTGTGCGAGCAATATTTTTTATAAATATTTTATTCCTAATTATTTCAGGGGTCCACTTTGCAATGCTGATTATCTGCTAGAAGGAGGCTGCATCACGGATGTAATTAAAGAATTTGCCCCTTTATATTTTATTTATGGATGTATAATAGGTTTTTACTTTGGTGTATTTAATACTTTACTAATATTTTTATTTTTTAGTAATATTATTAAAAGAAAAGCTGGATTTCTTATAATTAATATACTTTTTATGAGCTTGATATGGGGATTTGCCAATTGTATTGGACATTTTCTTCAGAAGGATTTATCGGATAAATTTCTTGATGATACTCTTTTTAAAGCGCGAATCTTATTATCTATTATTGGATGTTTTATTGGAATATTAATCCATTGCATGCAAGCATGGCTAATGAAGCTTTCATTTAAGCAGTTTATTATTTGGTTTACTTCAGGTATTTTTGGCATAAGCTTTGGCATATTAGCTGTAGATGTGGGACTTTTTCAATTTCATCCTTTTATACATATATGGCGTCTTGAAAATGGGAATGAAATTCTTTCGGGGGGAACTATAGGATTAATATATGGAATATTTTTGTCTATCTCATACATTGCAATTAAAAATTTGTATAAGGAAAAGTAACTTGCATCTTTTCCATCAATCATCTATTTTCAAAAAGATTTAAATAATTAAGATTAAGAGGAAGTTGTGCTAATATTATTGCTGATCCTGAATATTTTTTTTAATCAAATATTGATTAGTGACCAAAATAGGAATTTGACAGAAGAGCTTTTCAAAGCAGTCAAAAAAGGCGATTTGAATTCTGTAATAATTTTAATTAAAGATGGTGCTGATGCTTAGATAGAAGATAATAATGGTAATACAGCATTAATCTTAGCTTTTCATTCAATAGATTTGATGAAAGAAAGGTACGGGAGATGGCCCACTGATAGCATTAACAATTATTATGTATCCTAAAATCCCGTTAAATTATAACAAGGCGGAAACAGAGGGAGCTGGGATATGAAGAGCTTTTAAAATATATTTCTGTTTTTTTGAAATTTCAGTCATAATCTTTTTTTGAGAATCAAGTTCAATTATTTTTATTTTTTTTAACTCTTGCATTACTTCTTCTTGAGTGAATTTCTTGTATAAATCAATTTCTTTCATGCGTTTATTAATTTGTGAATGAAGGATAAGAGAAATAAAACCTATAAACAATCTTCCTGTCATTGCCAAATCAGAATGCACTCTTAAGCGCTTTAAGTCTAATTCGTTTTTTAAATTATCAAATGAACGCTCCACACAATCTTTTGCCCGATACAGGTGTAAAGCCTCTTGTGCTTGCTTAATATCATTA
>MFGW01000013.1:3094-6355 GCA_001780385.1 Candidatus Fischerbacteria bacterium RBG_13_37_8
AATCACATAGCCTTTATATTTCATTGCTTTTTCAATTGCTTGCTCACTTCGTTTTATTCTATGACTGTTATTTACAAAAATAGATTACGCTATAATTTCATAAATAAAAGTGCCAGAAAAGCCGCATAGAAATGGCAGTCCGCAACAATAAAAGTGTCCGTATCATATAACTATTACAAGAATAAATGTGTTACTCCAGGGCAGAGGAGAGAAGAAAAATTTATTCTGCTTTCTCGAAAGCGGTAATTTTATTGTAGATATTCCCATCATACTTTTCTTAAGTGACCGTTACCTTTAATTCACGTCCGATAATATTTTCTGGATCTATATGAGCGAGGTCGCCGTTGCAAGGATATTTAAGCGCTTTAAGAAGCATTTTCAATCTCCAGAGGCAAGTTTCCTTAAGGGAGGTAACAAGGAATAATCTTTTTCCATCTATATGCTCATCATCATCTATTATTTTAAGATGCCAGTTCAGATAGTGAGAAAGACTTTTTTTAGAAGTCTTCAGCTCCACATTTATTATTTCTACGATATAGACACCTTCAGGCAGAGGCTTGCTATAATATTTCATTTTCTTAAAATTGACAGTTATCATTGGCGTAACTCTTTTGACACACAATAGACATCTTCTTCAGTAACGATTTGTTTTTTTTCGGCAGCGGCTACCATAATTGCCTTCCAGGCAAGACTGCCCATTTCACGGGGATTACCCATAGCATTGCTATAAATAGCATCTATGGCAGCATCATTGAAGATATTGTTTTTGCAGCCTGCCACTTTTAAATGATGAAGAAGGTATTCTCTTGCTTCAGTTTTATCCAAAGGTTGGAGCGCATATTTTAATGAGAAACGCTGATTCAATGCTCTATGTACCTGTCTTGAAAGAACATCTCTGAGATGAGTTTGTCCTATCATGATAAAAATTACAGGGTCGGTAGAATCAAGATCAAAATTCAAAATAATTTGTATTTCATAGAGGTTTTCCGGTTTCAATAAATGACATTCATCAACGACAATCAATGGAACTTTCTTATTATTCTTAACCAGATCGGTAATAGCGCTTTGTATGTTATGAAAGCATGCCGCTTTACGATAGCTATATTCGCCTGTTAATTGAAAGCAAAGCTGACGATAGAAGTCAGCATTTGATACGGTAGAAAGAGGTATGTACATGCAGTAATACATGCTGGGATTGAGGCTTTCAATAAATGCTCTTATTGCTATTGTTTTGCCTACACCCGGTTCTCCTGTCAGGAGCATCAAGCCTCGCGTCTGCTGCATATATTCTAACCTTGAAAAGAGTTCTTTCATGGAAGCTGACATATATATTTTTTTAGAATCAATATCCTTGGCAAAAGGATTTGTGGTAAATCCGAATAATGGTTTTATCATTATTCATCCTCCTCGTCTTTGCGAAGTATCTTTTTAAAATGAATGCCGGTATAAGGTTTCGTTGCATTTAAACTCAAATTGACTGGTCTGATAAGAGCAACCGCTTTATCCTGCTCATACAACCAGATTTTTTCAGGCTCATCAATAGAGAAACGCAATTCTACTCTTTTACCAATATAGTTGACTGGCGTTTCATATATTTTATTATCTATCGAGACGGTCGCATCATTGTTGACTTTTCGTTGAATAGTCTTAAGAAAAATGATATCAAGTTCATGTTTCGATACCATTCTTGGTTTTCTTTTTTCTGCCCCCTCAAGGTAACGATCAAGTGGTCTGGCATTAATACCGTGATGAGGCTGTCGATGATAATCTTTGTCCAACCAAATTTCAAAAAGCCGGTTGACTTCTTCAAGATCATTTATAGAATCCCACTTGATGGCGCTTAAAAATTTCTTTTTTGCCGTCAAAAAAAATCTTTCAATTTTGCCTCGTGCCGCACTTTCGTAGGGCCGGCTGTGGATCAATGCCACTCCTAAACGGGCACATATTAAATGCAAATAATTGGTGCGAAATACTCGCCCGTTATCGGTATACAGACAATCGCATATTCCGTAGATCGAAAATGCCTTTTTCAACGTGACAGCCAATGATTCAGTATTTTCCTTGAAAAACCACTGTGCGCCTGTTATTATACGGCTATTATCATCTATGATCCCGCACAAATATATTTTCCTCTTCTTCTTTCCACTGATAAGATATGGCCCTTCTGTAAAATCAGCTATCCAAAGTTCATTGATATAGTCTTTTTCAAATCTTTTCCTGTCCTGTAGTGTGATGTTGTGCGCTTTTAAGTTATGCTTCTTGATGTAATTTCTTAGGGTCGTTTCTCCAAATTGTCCCTCTCGTATATTGCCTTCATGCGCCATCATCCGGTATATCCCAGACACAGATAGATAAGGAAATTCTTCTATGATTTGTTTGATTATCTCATGTGTCTTTTCATCAATTCGTCTCGTCTTTCCTGCATCGCTCCGCAGTGCAGGCATCAAATTATCCAATCCCCCGTTTTTGTATCTCAATAACCAGCGCTTGAATGTCTCCTCGCTATATCTTTTTATTCCTATATGTGGCACATTGTGTTCTCGCTGAGCTAACTCCTTAAAAAATATTCTGCGCTCCTTATAACTCATATGCTGAGCAAGACCTATCAATTCATATCGAAACAATGCTATCTCTACTGCTTTTTTATTCATCATTTTTACCTCCGTTCCTCATTATAAAAAAACAGCCCTTTTGAAGGAAAAAAAGTAGTGTGGATTGCACTTTTTTTAAGCTCTTCCCCGAAAACAACAACAAATAAACCTGAAAATCCTCTCATTTTTAAATCATTTATTGATGAAAATACCCCAAAAATCCTAAAATTAAATATTCCTCTTCCCGCATGATCTAAAAAAAATATTCACGTGAAGCTTTTTACTATATCCTCCCTTTTTCAGCTATCTCTATAATAGCTACTCTTCCTGAATTGAGAAGCTCTCCCAAAAAGAAATTGACTATTATGCTCATATCCTCCATGCGCATTATAATACTCTATTGCTGCCTGGCATCCATTAATACTGCAAAATCCTATAAACTCCTCCAACGTATAATCTGCTTTTTTCCGCCAAATACAATATTTAATAAAGGAATTGCGAAATACTTTTATAAATGAATATATAGTGCTCGCTTCTATGCTTAATAACTCCTCCGTCAGCTCCTCTATCTTGCTCAGCTCATTCTCTACTTCGCTCATCTTTCCTTTGCATTTTGCCCAGATATCGGCAAAATAAACCTGTATCATTAATGAATATATCCGGTATGGTA
>MFGW01000013.1:6555-6666 GCA_001780385.1 Candidatus Fischerbacteria bacterium RBG_13_37_8
GTTTATGTAAAGCTTTACATAAACATGGGTTTGCACGAGTCCGATGTCCTCAATGCGGTAATGATTTCTTCGTCGCGTTCTCATGTAAGACAAGATATCTCTGCCCTTCCT
>MFGW01000014.1:0-97 GCA_001780385.1 Candidatus Fischerbacteria bacterium RBG_13_37_8
TATAAGAAATGCCTTTATCAATAGATATATGAACTTTGTTCAACCAACATCCACCTCTGAGCCCATTATTCCATCATTCCATCATTCCATTAACCCA
>MFGW01000014.1:142-4672 GCA_001780385.1 Candidatus Fischerbacteria bacterium RBG_13_37_8
CCACTATAGCCGGAAGATTTCTCTCCTGTTAAATAAATGTTATCCGAAGAATCCACAGCCATAGCCTTTACAAACAGCAGATTGTAGTCATTAGGTAAAATGTTACTCCATAATTTCTGACCGGCAGGATCATACTTGATCACCGACCAATGCAACGAGGAAACCCAGCTATCGCTCTGCGAAACCACAATTAAATTTCCCAGGCTGTCTTTGCTAATTAGCTTTCCCCAGTCCGCACCGGAACCCTCACCATGATACTGCATGACCCATTCCTGCACAACCTGCCCCATTAAACATGCAGGAATAAAACTAATGGTCACCAAAAAAAGCAGTGTTGCTCCTAACCTCATGTTTAGCCTCCTATATCAATCAAAACATTAAATTGCTTGAATCTTCTTCCATTATTCTTATATTGTGAAACGAAATGCAACATTTGTCAATAGTGAATAAAGATAGGGTGCTTCGCAATTCCTGACTTTTGTCATTGTGAGTTTGCCAGAGGCGAACGTAACTTTTCATGAAAGAATCTTTCGTCCCCGCCAATGAAAATGTAATTCTTTATGATAACAATCCCTAACGGATTAAAAGAAGCATACAAGTCAGGGATTATTACATCCCGCTGGCGCGGGATTCATAATGACAAGAATAAATCTGTGGTTCAGATTCTATTGCTATTTTTTTATTATTGAAATACAATCATGATATGGAAATTATAATTTTTTTTATCAGGAGAGCTGGTTGTGTATGGTAGTGTTGTGAAAATCAGTTCCTTGATCAAAGGAGATGATTATGCAGGGAATAAGTGCATCGCAATTGAATCGATTGCCTGTGTATTTATTAGGTATCGGGGCATTTTTAATTATCATAAGTTTGATCACCGTGATTGCTGGTGGTGGTTTATCAAATGGAGATGGGATACAATCCATCTTTTTAGGGGGATTATGGAATTCTGGTGGGACATCTCCAAAGGGAATAAATTACCATCGTCCTTTGGGTTTGGAAGACCGGGTGCGGTGCCAGGTTGCAATAGAGCACGTGTATTGGAAACATCGCATATGGGGAAATATTGAACCAAAACCTTCATTCGAAACCATGATTGATCAGCAGCGGGTACGGGAAACGTTAGAGGATACCTTAAGGAAATCCAAAGCGCTTGAAGTTTATTGGAAGCAGCCGATCACTGGGGCACAACTGCAGGCAGAGATAAATCGCATGGCACGCAATACAAAAGATTCTGCATTATTAGCAGAACTATGGGGTGCGTTGAACAATGACAGTTATTTAGTGGCAGAATGTCTTGCCAGGCCGTTGTTGGCGGAGCGGCTGGCAAGAAATTATTACAGCTCCGGTTCAAAATCCGTGAAAGAAAGCAGTAATTCTATATGGGCGCTAAGGCATGAGAACGAGGAAATTGATTTTGCAGATTGGTGGCGACAGCAACGCTATCAGTTTGCTGCAGAAATAAAGGAACCGGGCAACGAGTATGTTTTACCGCCGCTTGCGAATTACCTTTGCATGTTTGACACATGGAATCCGGTGGCAAATTTCATGATACGTGCAAATCATACAGCGATTTGGACGGGTGCGGAGATGATAGTATGGGGCGGATGGGACGGTTTCAGTTATCTCAGCACAGGTGGACGTTATTACCCGGCAACTGATATGTGGCTGCCGTTATCGCTTGCGGGAGCACCTGAAGCAAGAAGCCGGCATACTGCCGTATGGAATGGCACAGAAATGATTATATGGGGTGGCGCGAACGCAGCGGGCAGTATGAATACCGGTGGGCGATATAATCCTGTTATTGATGCCTGGCTGCCGACTACCATAGCAAATGCTCCCCAGGCACGGCGTCAGCATACCGCTGTGTGGACAGGTTCACGGATGATCATTTGGGGTGGAGAAAATAATGACGGAGGCGCAAATCATTATTATTTAAACACCGGCGCTCAATATGATGCGACCGCGGACAACTGGTCAGCAATTTCATTATGGAATGCACCGTTGGGATGTGCACGGCATACTGCCGTGTGGACGGGTACAGAGATGATAATATGGGGCGGTTATAACAATGATTACCTTGATACCGGCAGTCGTTACAATCCGATACAGAATAGTTGGACAGAGACGACATTCGCCGGGGCGCCGCTCATGAGGGCGGATCATACTGCCGTTTGGACAGGAACAGAAATGATTGTCTGGGGCGGCGAGAACGATGGTGGCGCTTTATTTTTCGGCAGCCGCTATAATCCTGCGCTGGATAATTGGTTCGAGACATCCCTTATCAATGTTCCACCTCAACGATTGGATCATACTGCCGTTTGGAGCGGAACTGAAATGATAATATGGGGAGGGCAGAATCTCGGAGCAGGATTAAATAATGGAGGACGTTATAATCCCAACACAGACAGTTGGATTCTAACTTCGCCTATCAATGCACCTACCGGCAGATACTGGCATACTGCCGTGTGGAATGGAACGGAGATGATCATTTTTGGCGGATACAATGGAATTTATTTTGGTGATGGGGGGCGATATTGTGCGTGCGTGGATATTCCACCGCCTTCCAATGTAACGGCACTCCCGACTGGTCCAAACACCATAACAGTCAGTTGGAATCCAGTGCCCGGAGCAAGCGGCTATAATGTTTACCGGAGACATGAGCACTGCGGTACTTCATTCGAAGGAATCATCTTAGACGAAGCAACAATACCCTTCTGGGAAGATAAAAGCGTGTCAGGGAATACATTTTACCAGTACAGAATAACTGCGCTTGCTGATTGTGAATCACCACCGAGTATGTGGGTAGATGCAACTGCTCTTGGCAATTGTACATTAAAACCATGTTTTCAAGGCATCTACAATATCATTAATAATGCAACTTCACCATGTGAATTAACAATTGAGTGGACGGAGGGAACACCGCCTCTTTGTTCCGGTTCATCCAATCTTAGCTATACTCTTTACCGGGGAACCGATCCTGATTTTATCCCCGGATCGGCTTTTGAACTTGCTACATGCATCACGGATACATTTTATATAGATAGCGACGTTACCATAGCAACATTATATCATTATATTGTTCGTGCAGAGGATAGCACAACCACCGGAAGCGGTCCTTGTAACAACGGAAATATCGACGATAATCTCATCAGAAAAAGCGGTTCACCAACTGGACCAGTTACTGTTCTGTTCAATGATGATTTTGAGAGCGGATTGCAGGAATGGTCAACTTCCGCAAACTGGCTTGCAAGCAATGTGCTCTCTCATAGCGGTTCCTTTAGCGCTTATTCCGGCAATACGAATAACCAACTCTGCGATACTCTCACTCAAATCAATTTCTTCCCCACAGAGTCAACCGCACCACCTATTTTAGAATTCTGGACTGATCACCAGGTCGAATCTGGGTATGACGGCGGTATCGTTGAAGGAAGCACAGACGGTATCACCTGGTCAAAACTTGCACTGAGCCCTGATTATCCAGGTACTACCAATTCCAGCGCACAACCTTGTCTCGGAATTAATCTACAACCCGCCTTCTCGGGTAATTATACCGCATGGAAAAAATACCGCGCAGACCTCGCCCCTTTCGCCGGCAACCCATTCAAAGTCAGATTTAATTACGCAACGAACGATTTTAATGCCTCGGGAGGATGGTTCATCGATGACGTGGTTATAGCTTCCGTCAGTTCCTGCAGCAGTAGTGCTGATGCTCCCGGCAGAATTATGAA
The DNA here is from genome assembly GCA_001780385.1 of Candidatus Fischerbacteria bacterium RBG_13_37_8. Taxonomy (GTDB): domain Bacteria; phylum Acidobacteriota; class HRBIN11; order MFGW01; family MFGW01; genus MFGW01. The sequence continues at coordinate 3,874 of MFGW01000014.1, forward strand.
CACACTCTCAATCGCGAAATCCGGTTCCGAACTCCTGCTTAGCTGGGGAAAACCATTGCCGCCCTGTATTACAACAAACTATAGTATTTATCGGGGTCTCCTTCCCTGGACAGGATATAACCATGTGCAGCTTACCTGTTCGACTACAGGCACAACTTACGTTACTCCAGCGGACATTGACAGCTACTATTTTCTCGTGGTTGCACAAAATCTGAACCAGGATGGTTCGTACGGCTTGGATTCTTCCGCATTGCAAATACCACCCTCACCCGCCCCCTGCTTTCCGCAAAATATTGGCACATGCAATTAATATGGAAAACACAATCCGGCAACATCCTGTCTTTCAATCGAATAATTGCATACTGCCTTCTTCTCATTGCCTTTATTCCACTTGTCGTGGATTATTCCGTTCTTGCTCCATATGTTTCTGGTAAAATCTTCGCTCTGCGCTTCATTGTTTCACTGGCAATGATTCTCTGCCTGCTCGGTTATGCATCCTCACCAGGTTTCAGAAAACCGCTTATCGCAAAAATCAACTCCACCCTCAAAAATCCCTTGTTCCTGTCTCTGTCTGCATTCATGGTTATGCTGCTATTAAGCACAATCATTGCTCATAATCCCATCAAAGCTTTTTGGGGATACCTGGAAAGAGGTGAAGGTTTCTTGTCCCTGCTTTACCTGTATTTATTTTTTTTGTTAACCCTGCTCGTTTTTACCGTGAAAGACTGGATTCTTTTTTTTCAATTGAGTTATATTTCCGCTATTGCACTCTTTTGCAAAGAATTAGCCGAAGTTATCG
>MFGW01000014.1:4696-6649 GCA_001780385.1 Candidatus Fischerbacteria bacterium RBG_13_37_8
ATATAGGCAATCCAGCTTTTTTAGCACCCTACTATCTTTTTATTATTGCCGGCGCACTTTTAATTATTGAATATACAGGAAATTACACCCGCAAACGGAAAATATTATGGCGCTACTTATCCGCTGCAATGATTCTTATCGCCCTCACAGGTATTATGCTCTGCGGGACACGGGGAGTGTTGCTCGGCATGATTGCCGGTAGTCTCTCTATTCCTTATGCTCTCATTCGTGAAAAAAAATTCCTGCGCGAGAAAACAAAACAAATTCGATGGATCGCAGGATTACTCTTCATTTTTCTTGCAATAGCAGGACTGGCGATTTTTCTGATCCGAAACAGCACAATATGGGAGAATGTGCCAAGCTTAAAACGACTCGGACAGGTATCATTCGAAGAAAAAAGTATTCAGACACGCTTTTATGCATTCAAAGCATGTCTTAACGCACTTTCACCTGTGAAGAATGAACTGCACCGGCTTCTCCTGGGATGGGGTCCCGATAATGTCAATTATGCATATAACAGGCATTACGACCCGCATTATTACTTTTATGAACAAGCTTGGTATGACCGATCTCACAATAAATTACTGGATGTGCTTATTATGCACGGCATAGTCGGTTTCATCGCATATGCATATCTATGGATTGTATTCATTTATATGATATTCCGGGCTGCGAACACGTCGCTGAAATTAATTGCACTGCTGTTTTTTGCTATTTCTTATTTTATTCAGAACCTTTTTCTTTTTGACCAGGTGTGCACCTACATAGCATTTTTGGGAATTCTTTCTTATCTCGTGGTGCTCATGTATTCATCCGCGGAACATACCAAAATCGTTCAGCAACAAAGCACCTTAGACGCCTCATCAAATAAGCATAAGACCGGCAGATGGTTTTTCTGCATCAGTATTTCTTTGCTTATCCTTTATGCTTTTTATGTTTGGAGTATTATTCCCTATGCACAGATGAGAAATTATGTATCACTTATTAAAATGGGCAAACCTCGTGTTCTTGCGTTGCAGATCGATAAAGTGCTCACGCTCAATACAAATGCACGGGAAATCATTGCTTATCATTTTTTAAAGACATTGACCAATGATTATGGCAAGAGTCCAGAACTGGAGCCATTATTCCAAGCCGGCATGACGGTGATGAGGGAAATTGCGAGAAGCGATCCTGACAATCCCAGACCGTTATTACTTTTAGGAGACGCCTATACAAAGAAAGCAAGGGTCTCCGGCAATGACATGTTTTACAAACAAGGTGAACAGTACTATCGTGCCGCACTTGACCTATCTTCGCAACGTCAGGACATGCGGTATTCACTGGCAAAGAATCTCTTCTATCAGAAAAGGCGTAAGGAGGCGGTAGCACTTGCCAGCGACACAGTTGCTCTTGATGCGCGAGTGCCGGATAGTCATTATTATCTTGGAATTTTCCTCACGGGATCGGGTGAGCAGTATTACCAGCAGGCGCTTCATGAATTAGAAATTGCTTTCGATGATCCAGATTACATCCCGCGCAACCGCACACAAGCATTTCTTACATACACCTACCTGATGCAGTATTTTCGTGCGCAAAAAGATAAGGCGAATTACGAACGAGCAAAGAGTCGTCTCAAAACCTTCGCTGAATTAATCAATGAATAACCATAATTATTTCCTGTTCCTCGTTCCCACTCCGCCGCCAACTTTAACAAACAACAAAATCATAGCATATTCTTTGTGAAATTTTGTGATTTAGCATTTTTGTGATAGAGTAAATTCTTATAGTTCATCAAAGAATTTGAGGAACCGGCGAACAATTCGTTCGCCACCACTTGAATCCTCGAATCCTTGACCCCTTTGTTTCATATAGGAGGAATTATTCTTATGGATGATAATGTCAAGTACTTTTTCGTGTTTTTTTGAAAATATTTTTCGTCAATAAGCAATACTACTCCTGTAGTGATTTTTA
>MFGW01000015.1:0-5929 GCA_001780385.1 Candidatus Fischerbacteria bacterium RBG_13_37_8
ATTATTATAATTCTTTTAAAGTGATTTGTCAAGTACTTCAAGAGGCATTATTAAAAATATTAGTGTCCACTTTTTGCTACACAATTACGCCCCAAATTATTTGCCTGAAAGCATTTACCCTATCTTCTTAGCCTGGAACATCCGTTATAAACTATTGAAAAAGGGATTCATAAATTATTCAAGCCAGGATGAAATGACAGCCCAAACAACCATATATGAGACAGCAGTTGATGGCACAAAAGATTCTAAAGAATATTATATAACGCATAAAATGCGCACTATTGATGAAATAGCACATGATGTTTATAACCGCCTTCTAACATATGATCAAGAAGCAGAGACTGACTACAGTATTCGCTTTCCAAAAAGCAAAATTAAAGAAATAATAAAAAAATCGCTTGACAGTATCAATGATAAATCAGGCAAAGTAAACGAAACCAACTTCATTCACACAATAGCCGCATTTGGTATTATAAGGAGAAAAGGCTCCAAGAGACTAAGACTAAAAATTGAAGCACATGATCTTATTAAAATTGACACGCAAGATATGCCAAAACATTCATTAGGAGTTGGTTCACTGCGGCGTGATAGTACAGTGTTTTGGGATGATTATTCGCTGATATTAAGTGATGCACCGGATATTAAATTATTAAAAGAGCTTGAAGAAGATGAAAGCTTATTGAAGTCTTCCCTGAAAAAAGTGGAGAATAAATATAACTTCAAGACCCCAACAAATGTTGTGTTAGCATCATACGAGCCCGAACGTAAATTTATTCGAGGATTAATCGAGGAAAAAAATGCAAAGGCAATTGATGCCTGGATCAAAGCGCCAGATGTGGGATTCTACAGTATAGAATATTCATGGAGAAAAGGAGAGCATCCCAAGCAAGGTAGTTTCAATCCCGATTTTTTCATCAAGATCGGAAGCGATATCATGATCGTGGAGATAAAGATGGATGATGATATTTCTAATGAAAATAAAGCAAAACTCAAATATGCCAGAGAACATTTTTCAAAGCTTAATGAATTACAGAATGAGCAAAAGTATTATTTCAAATTTTTATCGCCAAAAAGCTATGATCTTTTTTTCAAAGCTTTAAGAGATGAATCCTATCATGATTTTAAATCGGAGCTTGAAGCATCGATAGAAGAGCAGTTTAATGGTAACTGACAAAGCTGGATTTATAAAGATGTAATAGGAGAGATTTAATTGTCTAAATATTCTGAATAATAGGTGCTACTATTTATTTCCTAAATTTTATTTGAATTTTACCAATTTATTTCTATATGGTGAAAAACGATATTCCAATAAACTCTTTTCTGAAAAAGAATAATTTGCCTTAAATTTTTATCACAGTATAACTCTTTTCTCCTATTCACTTCTATTTTTATGCAGTCCCTTAATTCACTTTTCTTCCGTATACATTAATGTGAATGCTCTTATCTAAAGGCTGATCGTTTATTGAAATGCCCATTTTTAAATAAGGAAGTGATCATAGATGAAACCTGAAAATTCAAATACAAAATATTTTGCTGCAGTTGGAGATACACATGGTCATATGCATGCCATGGTAAAAATGCTTACACAATGGGAGTCTATCTCCGGAAAATCATTAGCATTTGTTATTCAGGCTGGAGATTTTGAACCGCATCGCAACAACGAAGACGTTAGAACAATGGCAGCACCTGCCAAATACAAAAAAGCAGGCGATTTTCCTGATTATCATTGCGGAAGGACGAATTTTCCATGGCCTGTCTATTTCATCGGAGGAAACCACGAGCCGTATGGCTTCCTGGATGAGACACCCTCAGGCAATATTATCACAGAAAATTGTCATTATTTGGGACGTGTAGGCACGGTTGAACTTTCAAATATCAAAATTGCAGGCATTTCTGGAATATTCAGGGAAGAACAGGTACCAGCATGGCGACCACCTGTCTCATTAATTCATCGCAAATCTAATAAGGAATACATATACATCATTAAAGACGAGGTTGAAAAAATCCTTAATTATAACAGAACGGACATTCTGATCATGCATCAATGGCCTAACCAATTCAGTCGCCTCATCATTGAAATACTGGAGCCGAGAGTCATTATCTGCGCACATGAACATAAAAAACACCGCGATGAAATCATTCTGGAATCAGGCAAGCACGTTTCCTTGTGTTGCTTAGCTAATGTGGAAAAGGGAACCGATTCTTTTGCCATTTTTCAAATTACACCAGGTCAGGAAATTAATGAAATATTATAGTCCATTGCAACTATTGAAAAGAAATATAATGTCTTTCTTGAAAAGATGGCGAGTCTTCAAAGGCAATTCGCAGAGAGTCCTAATCTCGCGTATATATATTTTTTTGCTATTTCTTACAAATTTCCTTCGGGGCAAATCATATGAAGATGATATCTTTCAGAACCCACCCAAAAATCCCCTGATTTATTAGTTAGGATAAGCGAAAAAGACGCTGGATACCAGCCTGTTGGTTGCCGAGTCTCTTGAATTTCAGCCACAATCTCAAGGCTTCGCACAATTGCCCTGACCTTTTGTTTCCGCAAAATAGCTCTAATATCTCCTTTACCATCAATAGTTTCTAAGCATTTTCCTTCACTTGCTTCCCAAATTCGAATGGTATGATCCCAAGAAGCACTTGCTATATATTTGCCATCCTGAGAAAAAGCAACATCATATATTTGACGTTCATGCCCTTCTAAGCATGCTAATTGTTTTTTTGAAATGATGTCCCAAACTCGTACTGTATTATCTCCTGCACCGCTAGCAAATAGTAAGTTGTCCGGTGAAAATCCAATACAATAAATCCAGCCTTCGTGTCCACTCAGATGTGCTACATTTCTGCCGCTATGTGCATCCCAAATTCGCACTATTTTATCATTAAAACCACCAGCGATATGCTTACTGTTTGGTGAAAATGCAACGCTTAATACAGAACCCTTGTATTCATATAAACAAAGTTTTTCTTCGCCTGTATAAACATTCCAAACACATATCTTATTACCACAGGCGCCAGCTATATAATTACTATCATATGAAAACGATACACTTATTATATGACTACAACGCCCATCCAAGCATGTTATTTGCTTCCCGGATTCTATACTAAATATATTTATCTTTCCTTTTGTAACAGCGGCAATACATTGACCATTTGGAGAAAATGCAACACTATGTATTTTATCATCTAGATGTGGCAAGCACATTCGCTCACATGAGCGATTTGCATCCCAAATGCGGATTGTTTTATCCCATGATCCACTGACAATGCATTCATCATTCGGAGACATGCTAATGCTCGGTATATGGCTTTCATGGTTTTTCAATCTAATCTGCTCTTGATTTATATTTGTATCCCAAATACGCACCGTTCTATCTCTGGATCCACTTGCTATGAACCTGCCATTTTCTGAAAAAGCAACTGAAGATATCGTACCTTCATGGCCACGAAAGCATGTTAAAGATCTACCATTTTTTACATCCCAAATACGCGCAGTCTTATCCTTGGATCCACTTGCTATGAACTTGTTATCTTTCGAAAAGGCAACACTCGTAACTACATCTTCATGGCCATATAAACAAATCATTTCTTGACTTTTATTTGCATCCCATATGCGTATTTTATTATCACCGTATCCACATGCAATCAGCTTTCCGTCGGGTGAAAAAGCAATACCATAAATCCCCCTGCAGTACACAGAAATCTGAAGACACGATAATTGAATCCCCGTATTTGTATCCCAAATTCGCAGCGAATCATCTGATGATCCACTGGCAATTTGCCTATCATCCGGCGAAAACGCAAGGCAAGATACTGCATCATTATGCATACCCAAGCATGTACGATATTGTTCCGTCTCTGCATCCCAGATTTGAACACTTCCAGAACTGTACGCGCTTGCAATTAGTTTACCACTGTTTGAATAAGCAATGCTTGTGATCTGAGCTTCTCTACTAGTAAAACATCGCAACTCATCTCCTGTTTCAGAATCCCATATGCGAATAGTCCAATCATTAGATCCACTGGCTAAGTTATAATTAACATGGGAAAAAGCAACACTATTCACTGAATCTTCATGGCCATTCAGACATAATAGCTCTTGACCGGTTTCAGCATCCCATATACGTATTGTCTTATCAGAAGAAGCACTCGCAATATACAAATCGTTAGGAGAAAAAGCAATACTGCAAATTCCATCATTATGACCACGCAGACAGGCTATTTGAGCAGGATTAAGATGAAACACTGGTGGACGCAAGGATCTCAACCAGTAAAAATTAGGATTTTTTTCTTCTTTTTGCTGCCTCCATTTCTCAAGAAAAAGATATAGTTTTTCACTGGAGCTCTCCCATGGCTTTTCTTCTTCTTCCAATTCTCCATCAACACTACAATAATGCCTTGCCGCTCCTGGGCAATCATACCACCAGCAGCTATTCCACATACATTGAAACAGGGTGGTTGGATGACGTGCTATAAAATTAATGTCCCGACGAATTGCAATTTCTAATAATTTTGTCATCTGCCAGAAAGGTTGCTTCAGGGGCATGCATCTCAACGCGTACGAAAAATCCTGCACTAATTCAAATATCATGTCCTGTCGAGCTTCAGTTTTTGCCTCAAGAAATTGCCAGTCAGTTAATAATTCTACCAAGGCAGACCAATCAGGGGAATGAGGATCATTCCGTCCCGAAATCTCCGCTACTTGAATCAGTTGCCATGGAAGCTCATCAACCTTCCTTATATTAACGGGCTTCGTTGCTTGTAAAAAATTATTGCAACTTATATATTCCTTTTCCGTATCCTCTAGCCTATAATTCTGTTGAGCAAAATATTTAACAAGATGATCATGTCTTGCACAACGTTTAATAGGACTTTTTAAATATCTTGATTTCACAGCTTCTAAAAAATTGAAATGATAAAAATTGAAAAGGTTATCTCCGCTGAATTGAACTTCGCAAAGATAAAAAGCCGTATCTTCATATAGGCGTACCCATAATGCAATAGGAACCTTGGTAAGGGAAGACGATTTAGGAAAGCGTCGCTGTATGTCTAATATAACTGCTTTGTCTTTTGAAAGAACTTCGATAAGCTCATCTTCAGTTAGACCGCGTCTTGCAGAGGCAATATAGCTGAGCGCTCGTTCCACTAATAAAGAACCATGTTCTTTTTCATGAGAAAGTCGATTAAGTAAATGATCTATAATTCCATTTATGCTTGCTGGAAAAAATAGAGATGGCTCCCATGAATGTAAGCGCAATGCTTCACTGCTGGCTGCTCTAAGCCATAACGGCCTACCTTCTTTTCTGAAAACCTCTAAAATCGCTTCACGCTGTGATGGTTGTAAAGTCCTGCCAGCCTCTTCTAACCAGCAATTAAGGACAATAGCACCTTCCTCCTGCGATAATGATTCAAGTACTAGTCGATTATTCTTTGAAACGCGACTCTCAAGCGCTGTTATCATATCTGCTCTAGGATCAAACGTATCAGAATTACTAGAAGTTATTTGAGGGACAATCGTTTCTGAGACAATCAAACGAATATGCTCCGGGAGTGATAACGGCAACCAGTAGAGATGTCTTGCGCTATTGTCCGCTCTGAGTCGATCCAGTGCATCTAAAAAAATATATATATTTCTGTTATATGCACTTGAATGTTCGAGCGATTCTTTAAATACTTTGATTAGCGAATTATAATCAAAAGGGATATCAGCTTCTTTAACATGTTTATAATAATGAACAGACTGCTCTGAAAATCCCTTGTTTATTTCTATAATCAAATCACGTAGCAGATGGATAATGTTTGAAGAGCTCGGCGTAACGCCAATATAGCGCTCGATCACCGTCGCATCAGGATTCATTAGCCGGGCACGCCGCGCAGCTTCAGCCATTAAGGAAGACTTGCCACTCCCAGATAAACC
>MFGW01000015.1:6129-6271 GCA_001780385.1 Candidatus Fischerbacteria bacterium RBG_13_37_8
CAATCCAAGGCCTTTGGTTGCTCTCGTAGATTTGATTGCACTCTTGCTGGCTCAAAGGTCTAGCATTGAGATCAGCTCTGTCGGATTGCAACCTTTGTATGTATGGGTCGTTGTTCACTCTGTTTTCGTATCTAATGTTGGC
>MFGW01000015.1:6491-6600 GCA_001780385.1 Candidatus Fischerbacteria bacterium RBG_13_37_8
CAACGATGGAAAATTGAGCCTCATGCTAAAAGGTCAACTACCAACGGATGCAGATTTTGCTTTGGGTTTTTGTGGTGACATTGACAAGGAGTCATTTGAGGATATTGAT
>MFGW01000016.1:0-18660 GCA_001780385.1 Candidatus Fischerbacteria bacterium RBG_13_37_8
ACAAGGGAATCCCTAACGGACTATCTTCCCCAGTCCCCATTCCCCATTCCCCAGTCCCCAGTCCCCATTCCCCATTCCCCAGTCCCCATTCCCCAGTCCCTAATCCCCAGTCCCCAGTCCCTAATCCCCATTCCCCAGTCCCCAGTCCCTATTCCCTATTCCATTCTTATGGACATTCTCGCAGTAAATCCTACTGCAGAAGTTCTTTGAAGAAATTCCGTTACACCGGTGGCTAATTGCATGAGCCGATTTCGAGTGGGTAGCAGGGAGAAGCAGCAGGGGGACGCTGGGAATCGAGTGAATCTACGCCGTAAGAACCTTCTTGTGATTCATTTTGGGCGACGATGAGATAATAATAACTGCCTGAATCTGCTGTGATAGTGACGGTAGTTGCGCCGGCGGTGGTGCATAATACGGAAATGTGGTTGTAGTCAATCCATGGAAGCGTGCCGCGGTAAATACCGTAATCAGAAGTTAGACAGGGGCTTGGCGGTGCGCTCCAGTCAAGCTGCAAGTCAGTACCTGATTTAGTAATAAGGAGTGGTGAGCCGGGATAATTATCATTATCCGGTACGGCACCCGGTGGATTGGAAGTTGTCGTCATTACGCAATATCTGCCGCCGGTATTATAGGTGTAAGTACCTGCATAGCCACCCCATACGATCATTTCTTCATTTGTCCAAACTGCCGGAGTATAGGTGCGAGGAGTAGGTGAATTAGTAAGAGAAGTAGCGGTCCAGGTGTCGGCGGACGGATTATATCTTCCACCGGTATTGAAATAGGTAGAACCCGAATGACCGCCCCAGATGATCATTTCATTAGTTGCCCAGATGGCAGCATGATAAGCGCGTGCAGAAGGTACGCTGATGGTTGAGGTAGGCACCCATGTGTTGCTGGTGGGATTATATTTCCCACCGGTATTAAGAGCGCTTCCGCTTAATCCGCCCCAGATAATCATTTCGGAGCCGCTCCAGACTGCTGAGTGAAGTTGACGAGCGGTTGGTGCGTTGGCAGTGCTTGTAGCAGTCCAGATACCGGTTGATGGGACGTATCGACCGCCTGTATTAGTATCTGGGTTACCGCCCCAGACAATCATTTCGCCGATCGAAGGTGTCCATACTGCGGTGTGATTAAAGCGTGCAGAAGGAGCATTGGTGAGCGAGGTAGCGTACCATGTGCTCGCGATAAGCCAGCCGCCGGTGTTTTGTGCTTCACCGAGGTAATCGTAGCCGCCCCAGATCAGTGTGCCGGTACCATTCCAGAGCGAGGTATGGTAAATGCGACCGGTGGGAGCGTTAGTAGTAGGAGTTGCAGTCCATGCATCGGTGCTTGGTGCGTAGAGACCGCCGGTATTTGTGTAAGATCCTGAAGCATTGCCGCCCCAGACAATCATTTGAATTCCGGTCCAGTTTGCGGTATGAGCGTATCTTGCAGTCGGTGCATTAGTAGTGGAGATGATGGTCCAGTTGTCGGTAGCAGGATTATAACGGGCGCCGGTGTTGAAATAACTGGCACCATTGTAGCCGCCCCAAATAATCATATCCGAGCCCGTCCAGACAGTGGTATGAGAATAGCGAGCTAAGGGAGTGTTATTACTTGCAATAGTGGTCCATGAATTTGAAACGGGATTATATTTGCCGCCGTTGTTGATATAAGTTCCGTAGTATCCGCCCCAGACCAGCATTTCAATGTCAGTCCAGACTGCCGTATGGTAGGCGCGTCCCGAAGGAGCATTGGTAAGTGAAGTAGCCGTCCATGCGGAGGTAGCGTAGGAAAGTACGCCACCTATTTGCGGGTAGCCCGGATTAAATCCTCCCCATATTATCATAGCATCAGGTGTAGAGATGGCTGTATGAGAGCGTCTTCCGGTAGGTGCATTGGTGATTGATGTGTCGACACCCCAGGCATCGGTTGCGGGATCGTAATACTTGCCTGTATTCAAGTACGTGCCATTATACCCACCCCAGACAATCATTTGCGATAACGTTGAAGAATAAATTGCGGTGTGTCGTTCCCGTGCAGTCGGGGCATTAGTAGTAGTTACCGGTTGCCATGTGTCAGTTGTTGCATTGTACCTGCTGCCGGTGTTCAGGTAACTTCCGCTGTAACCGCCCCAGATAATAACTTCACCGCTCGTCCACGCAGCGGAATGATAGCGCCGAGCGGTAGGTGCACCGGTTGCGCTAACGGTAAACCATTGATCGGTAGACGGTTGATATCGTCCTCCGGTTCCGAGATAACTGCCGCTGTAACCGCCCCATACCATCATGTATGTTCCTGTCCAAGCGGCGATATGATATCCGCGTATGGTTGGTGCTGAAGTTGCAGAAACGGGCGTCCATATATTGGTCGAAGGATTGTAGCGTGCACCGTTATTGAAATAGGCACTGCCGTTGTACCCTCCCCAGATGATCATTTCAGAACCGGTCCAGACTGCCGTGTGAAAGCCGCGTGCTGTAGGAGCATTGGTCAGGGGGAGATAGGTCCATGTGTCGGTGGAAGGATTATACCTGCCGCCCGTATCAGTATATGCTGTTGCCGTGCCGGGAATTTTTCCTCCCCACACGATCATTTCCGTGCCCGTCCAAACAGCAGTGTGATCAGAACGCTCAATTAAATCATCGCGCACCGGTGACCAACTGTCATTCACACATGCATATTCTGATATTTCAGGTAATGTATATTTGAATTCAGGCACATTTATTTGCGTTGGAAAAAGTTGCTTTTCTTCCTGCCACCATTCATCAAATGATTTCTTCTTCCAGGAAATGCTTGCCACGGTTATACTATCAATTGTTTGTTTCAGCACTGTTCGCAGGAAATAATATTCTGCATTTTCCTGCAAGTTCGTGATTCTGCCCATCAGCAATTTTTCAGGTGAAGATTGCTTCGAGGCATTATTTTGAGTCTTGTTGCCTTCGGCATGTTGTTCCTGCCCGAGTATTCCAAGTTGGTTTGATAAATCATTCAGCATATCCTGCCATTCATCTGTGGAGAGCAGTAATTGATTTTTGCCAGGCATTTCCTCTGGGCTTTCCTTTTCTTCTCCTGTTTGTTTGAACCATGTTACTTCCGAATAAATTCCGCTTAAATTCTTCAACTGTTCTGCTGATTTAATATTTTTTATTTCATTGAGAATATCTTGTTTCAGATTTCCATGAAATCTTTCATCGAATGCGAAACGTGTTCTGATTAACCGATCGACAAGCAGTGGTCTTGCCAGGCATTCTGCTACGAGGGCAGGTTCATTATTTAATGCACGCCATAACTCATGCAGTAGTTTCGGTTTCTTCGTGTGTTGAGCCATCCGCACTAACTCGGCTTGCAATTGTTCAGGTGTGATAGCTTGATGCCAGTAATATTGCAGCGCATTATTTTTTTTCAGCATATCCTCAACTTTTGCTTTAATAACAGCCTCTGGCATTACTGCATTAAATGTTGGCTTCGTAGTGTTATTTGCTGGAGGCCAGTTCTGATGATTCCAGTACACCTGTTCTATTGCTTTCTGACATGCAATCCTTTCCTGGTAATTAATGGAAGATGTTTCCTGTAGTGCAAAGATTATTCCTGATGTAATAAACAGGTACGCAAATATCAGCAAGAGTCCCGTAAGAAAAAAATGTGCTTTGTCTTTCATATTCAGAATCCTCCTATGATTAATAATAATGAGAGTGTCTTTTTCTGCTTAAATATTTTTTCCCGCAATTAATTGCTCTCATTTCTCTTCATTATGGCACGAGTTTTTCCCATATGCAATAGGGGGTCAGGTCTTGCGTTTTGAATTTAATAATCAAGGCCTGCACTCATTATCCACCCCTGCGAATGAGGAAATTCAAAACGCAAGACCTGACCCCTTATTGACAATTAGTTGAAAAAAAATGGAGAAAAGATATAATGATAGTTCGAGGAACGCATGATTATTAAAAAGAAGAATGCATTGCTGGTTGTGGATGTGCAGAATGATTTTTGCCCCGGTGGCGCACTCGGTGTCAAAGACGGTGATCAGGTTATTCCTGTGATTAATAATATACAGCATAAATTTTATAAAGTGGTTGCTACACAAGATTGGCATCCGGAACATCATATGTCCTTTGCGAAGAATCATCCCGGCAAAAATGTGTATGATATTATAGAAGTGAATGGTCTTGAACAGGTGCTATGGCCTGTGCATTGTGTGATGGGTACTACGGGTGCTGATTTTCATCCGGAGTTGAATATAAAAAATATTCATCTGATTATTAGAAAAGGAACTAATCCTGACATTGATTCATACTCGACATTTACTGAAAACGACAAAAAAACGGAAACGGGCTTGCAGGGATACCTGCGGGGATTAGACATTACTCAGGTTTTCCTGGCGGGACTGGCTACAGATTATTGCGTACTTTATTCTTCCATGGATGCTGTGCGTTTCGGCTTTGAAACATACGTGCTTATTGATGCATGCAGAGGTGTTGATGTGCCGGAACATAATATTGAACTGGCGCTCAACACCATGAAAAACAACGGGATAAAAATAATTACTTCTGGGGAATTATGAATGATAAACGTAACAAACTTGCCCTGTTAACTGACCTTTATGAATTGACTATGATGCAGGGGTACTATCTTACCAATCCGGAACAGCAGGCAGTTTTTGAAGTATTCTTCAGGCGTCAGCCTTTCAATAGTGGTTTTGCTATTTTTGCAGGTCTCGATCCGTTAATTGATACAATAGTAGATATGAGATTCAGCGATGATGACATTAACTACCTGAAGTCACTCAAAATGTTTGGTGAACAATTTCTTGATTATCTCCGCAGCTATCAATTCTTCGGCGATATCTGTGCAATGAAAGAAGGGAGTGTTGTATTTCCTAATGAACCACTCATACGCGTGCAGGCGAATTTACTCGAAGCACAACTGCTGGAAAGCATTGTTCTGAATATGATCAATTTTCAGACACTGGTTGCTACGAAGGCGGCGCGCGTTGTCGCGGCTGCCAATGGTGGTGCAGTAATTGAGTTTGGATTGCGGCGCGCTCATGGAATCGATGGCGCGATTTCAGCCACACGCGCAGCATATATTGGTGGAGCATCGGCTACTTCGAATGTCATGGCAGGTGCGCTCTTCAATATCCCGCCAAAAGGGACAATGGCACATAGCTGGGTCATGAGTTTTGATAATGAACTGCGGGCATTCGAACGCTATGCGGAACTTTACCCGGATAATTGCGTGCTCCTCATTGATACGTATGATACGCTGAAAACCGGCTTACCGAATGCAATAAAAGTGTTCAAAAAACTGAAAAAGAAGGGATATACAGGTTTTGGAATACGCCTTGACAGCGGCGACCTTGAATATTTAAGCAAACGCGCACGCGAAATGCTGAATAAAAATAATCTCGAAGAAGTAAAAATATATGCATCCAATGAACTTGATGAATGGATTATCAACCAGATTGTGAAGAATGGTGCACCTATTGATGCATGGGGTGTCGGTTCAAAAATAGTGACTGCAGATAAAGATTCATCACTTACCGGTGTATATAAACTGGCAGCAAAAACTGACGGGAAAGAATTACATCCGGTCATAAAAATATCGAATAATCCAGAAAAAATTACCAACCCGGGCATAAAAAATATTCTCCGTTTTTATGACAGGGATGGCATGATACAAGCCGATTTGATCTACCTGGAAGAAGAAGAAAATGAATTAATGAGGATCGTAGAGAAGAAACAACCAATTACTTTTCATCATCCGAGTCTTGAGCATGTACGTTTCAATTGTGCAGGATATTCTAAGGCTACGATTTTGTTAACTCCGGTAGTTATAAAAGGAAAACGATGTGTAGAACCGGTGTCACTTCAAGAAATACAAGCATATGCAATGAAAGAAATGAACAGACTCGATCAGACCTACAAACGATTAATCAATCCGCATATTTACAAAGTAAGTATTTCCACCTGCCTCAAAACGCTAAAAACAAACCTCATTAAGAATATGGGACTAGGGACTGGGGACTAGCTACCCATGCCTGACTTTCTGATCATCATCCCGAACGGATTGGAATGAATTTTAAAGAAACATATTTTTTGTCAGTACATTGTAGCGTATGCTCTTATGTGGTAATCCTAAACGAACTATCTTCCCCAGTCCCTATTCCCTATTCCCTAAATGCTTTCAATAGAAGCTTGCCCACTGTTCACTGGTTAAAAGGATAAACGCAGGTTAAAAAATATCTCGCGGGTCGCTGCAGGCTGATAAGAATTACCATCCGGATCCGGTTCAGTAAAAGCGACATATTCCTTGTCGAAAATATTGCGAATGTATAACATTGCTTCGGCTTTCTGCTGGAATATTTTGAATTGATAGCTCAGGAGTGCATGGAATAATGTATATCCTCCTATCCAGTCAACATTAGTACCATCTATGTAAGCACGGCTCTGCAGTTCCATAGCAACTCCAATCATGAATTTTTCAGTCAGGTTGTAATCGAGGTTCAAAGTTGCTATATGCTGTGGCGAATTAGGTAAATTCGTGCCTGAAATAATATCACTCCCCGTATTGAGCGAAATGTAAGTGAAATGCGAATAGGTATATGCAAGTGTGCATTCCAGTGATTTAAATGGATAATAGGAGAGGAGTGATTCAATGCCGTATCGTTTGCTTGAACCTGCATTATTATAAAATGTTTCAATCTGTTGCAGGCGGAATAAAACCGGTTCCCCAGTTGCCGTATAATCCAAAATCTGAGCGGGGATTCCAGGCAAATCCTATTTTGCCGGTGCTTTTTGAAAAGGAAGCATTGCCGGAAAGATCTACACCATCAACTTTAAGATTATCATCCAATTTGTTATAAATGCGGTCATAACGAAGATTCGCTGTTATGCTCCACTGAGGATTTATCTCCAGCCTGTCAACTATATAAATACCCTGACCACTTTGTGAAAAGAATTGGTCAGATAGTAATTCAGGTCCTTCCACTGTATTGCCAAGATTAGGATGCCGGTAATCATCAAATGATTGCCATCCGAAGTCTGCACCTATACTGATGCTGTTTTTAAATTGTCCGATATTTGTACTGCAATAGTATTGAAGAGAAAAACCCGGAGTATTGTAATTACGGTGTATTATTGAACTGGGAACTGATTCCACCCATTTGGTATGACGGAAATAACTGTTGAATGCTATGAATTGATCTTCATTAATACTATATTTACCCACTAATCCAGTCGAAATTCGTTCTGTTTCCTGGTATTCATTAAAGGTAATCGCATCCGGATTTGCCTGCCGGCGATCTTCTGCCATCCATATCTTATTAAGACCTTCAGCGTTTTCATTAAAGAAATTGGTATAGGCAAAAATAGTTGTTAATTGAAAATCAGGATCTATATTCCAGCCTAATTTACCGTAAGCATTAATTATATTACAAGATTCGGTGCTTCTTCAAGAAGTAATCTTTATTCTGTAAAGGTATAAAAAAAGAACCACAGAAAACACAGAATTTTGAATAGCGAACATTTTAACCTGCATCTGACTCCTCAAAGAAACTGTGAACAGATATTGTTCGTATCACATTCTGTATTGACTATTGGATAGAAATGAGTTATACTGAAAATGGAGGTGATTCATGGTGAATTGCTGGAAGGATATGAGATATATCATGAAATGTTTTTTAACAGGACTGGTGATTTGTAGTGTAACAATTATTTTGATAAGTTCCGCAATGGCGAATGGAAAAGATATGCTGAAGAACGAGATGAAACATGCACTGGGTGAGAAGATTCATAAAGCACTTACCTTCGAAGAACGAATTTCATGCCAGTCGGCAATTGAAAAAGTGTACTGGGATCATAGAATTTGGCCTGGCGACAATATGAAGCCAAAGCCTGGTTTTCATGAGATTATTAATGAATCAATACTAAAAGCAAAAGCAGAAGACACACTACGCAAGACGAATGCACTTTTCTATTATTACAAGGAACCTGTTACCGCCCAGCAATTACAAGCTGAAATGAATCGTATGGCGCTTCGAACCAGGGAGGCAAAGGTATTGAAAGAACTTTTGCAGGTATTGAACAATGATGCGAGGTTGGTAGCAGAATGCCTTGCGCGTCCGGTACTGGTGGAGCGATTGATAAGAAACTGGTATGCATTTGATGAACGTTTTCATGGTGAACTTAAACAACGAGCGGAAGCTGATATAAAACGGTACCGTTTTCCTGAACAGATGAATATGATGAGAGGCATTTATACAAAAGTAAAGCTTGTGAGAGGTGATGCAAAAGAAGATAGTGCGTGGAAATATGACAATATGCAATTAATCCATTTTTCAGAGAAAGAGTGGCAGATGGTGAAACGATTTATGGAGAATAATCCAGGAAATGATAATAGTAGTCGGCTGAATGAAAACGAGGAGAGTTACTACCTGCTTCATTTTACACAACCAGAAGAGGCAAGTGTTACAGTTGAGGCAGTGGTGTGGCATAAGCAAAATTTTGATTCATGGTGGTCTGCGAATAAAGAACGTTTGTCTGCACAGATTGAGGAGCCTGTGCATGAATATAGTATGCCGGAAGTACTTGATGATTCGTGTGTCCCGGACACATGGGAAACTATTTCAAATGCCCCGGAAGTACGTTATGGTCATACTGCTGTCTGGACAGGGACTGAAATGATAATCTGGGGTGGATTAGTGTATGATTGGATTTATTTAAATACCGGGGGTAGGTATAATCCAGTCACGGATAGTTGGGTACCGACGTCGATTGTGGAAGCACCGGCGGGGCGTATGTACCACACTGCTGTTTGGGCGGGCAGCGAAATGATTATCTGGGGCGGTGATGCAGGACAGCCGTATGAGATAAATACAGGCGGCAGGTATAATCCTGTCTCTGATTCATGGATACCCACTTCTACTGAGAATGCTCCTTCTGCCAGGATTGGGCATAAGGCAATTTGGACGGGCAGTGAAATGATTATATGGGATGGTGATGGTTTTGGTTCTCCCAAAACAGGCGGCAGATATAATCCATTGACCGATTCATGGATACCGATAACAGCAGCACTATCTGCAGGCACTGGAAATTCAGTAATCTGGACGGGTAGTGAGATGATCATCTGGGGAGGCATGTCGGATTATAACAAGTATCATAATAAAGGGTACCGTTATAATCCCTCTTCAGGTGCATGGCTCGCCACTTCACTCATTAATGCACCTTCACCGAGACAATTTCACACTGCTGTCTGGACAGGTACAGAAATGATTATCTGGGGCGGAGAGAATCAAACCGGCAGATTGAATGATGGTTCCAGGTATGATCCGGATACTGATTCATGGTCAACTATTACTAGTGTTGATGCACCAGAACAACGACTTCTGCATATTGCAATCTGGTCGGACATAGAGATGATTGTCTGGGGTGGCTTCGGAATTAATGGCATGATAAATACAGGTGGTAAATATAATCCTGCCACTGATGCGTGGACCGCAACCACGACGATAAATGCTCCAGCACCACGTTATGTAAGCTCAGGCATCTGGAGTGGAAGTGAATTGATTATCTGGGGTGGCTATCAACAAAATAATCCATCGGTAAATAATGGCGCCAGGTACAATCCTGTGACCGATTCATGGCTTCCGACGTCTTATAATGGTGCACCTACCGCACGTATGGCTCATAGTGCGGCCTGGACTGGTGTTGAAATGATTATATGGGGTGGCTTTTATTTTTCACCACCGCTATTTCATAATAACGGCGCCAGGTACATGCCGGCAACTGATTCCTGGTTGCCTGTAACACAGAATAATGCACCAATCAGCAGAAATCAGCATAAAACTGTCTGGACCGGAGCTGAAATGATCATCTGGGGTGGTTCTGGTCCAGGGAATCAGAGCATCGGCGGACGTTATAATCCTGTTTCTGACTCTTGGACTGCCACTTCACTTGATAATGTACCAGAAGAACGCTGGGGATTCACAGCAGTGTGGGATGGAAACGAAATGATTGTCTGGGGTGGTAGTGGAGCTTCTCAATACTTTGATTCGGGCTCAAAATATAATCCGGTAACTGATGCCTGGACTCCTACTTCTACTGCTAATGTTCTCTCACCACGAGCTTCTCACACTGCTGTTTGGACAGGTACGGAAATGATTATCTGGGGTGGGTATTTATATGATGAAGGGTATTATTATTATAACGATGGACGCAAATATTTCCCTGCAAGTGATACCTGGATTGCTACTTCTCTAACGGATGCACCACCAGAAAGAGCCGGGCATACTGCTATCTGGACTGGAAATGAAATGATAGTGTGGGGTGGACAAAATGATATTAGCTTATTATCCGGTAGTAGATATTATCCGGTTACTGATAGCTGGCTTCCTACTTCCACAATAGATGAACCTTATCAGACTACGGATCATACTGCTGTATGGTCGGTAGATGAAATGATTGTCTGGGGAGGCATGACAACTGATAAAGGAGGAAGATATGACCCCATTGCAGATATATGGGAACCAACAACGCTCGAAAATGCCCCGGTTGAACGCTATTATCATACTGCTATCTGGACCAGCAAAGAAATGATCATCTGGGGTGGTATTAACGGCATTCTTCCTCTGAATTCAGGTGTGTCCTATTGTTCCCCGTATGTTTTTCTGGAATCGCAAAAACCCGTGGTTGATGATTCATCAAGCAGCATACCAAATGGCATTATTGAAGAAAATGAGCAAGTGCAATTAATCGGTACAATTACCAATACCGGTACCCTTGCAGCACAATCCGTACAGGGCACTTTGGCAACGGTGGATCCAATTATAATTCTTGATGGAGAGGCATCTTATCCCGACATTGAACCTGCCGGTACAGAGCAATGTGTCGACTGCTATGAAGTAGCGGTACCTGGTGCCAACCGCCCTGCAACTCACTGGGATGTTACTGTAACCGAGATACCGATATGCTCAGGTTGTCCTGCAACCACGGATGATTTTACCTATCATATTGGAAATAGCTTTTTAGATGTTCCACCTACTTGTTTGTTTTATTCTTTTATTGAAGTAATGCTTCATAATAGTGTAAGCGATGGCTGTGCTTCAAAATTATTTTGCCCATCTGCAATGATTCAACGTCAAGCAATAGCGAAACTGCTTTGCAATGCGATGAATGCCGGCAGTCCGGGTTGTTGTGTAGTCATGCCGTATTGCCAGGGTATTTTTGCAGATGTGCAGCCTGGTAATCCATTTTGTCCTTTCATCGAATCACTGTACAATCTCGATATTACATCAGGATGTACTGCTTCGCCTCTCAACTATTGCCCTTATTCCAATATGAACAGGCAAGCTGTTGCCAAGTTTCTTTGCAAGGCAATGGAATCATGTGAACCCGGTTCATGTCCCATGCTTCCTTGCACAGGCATATTCGATGATGTACTTCCAGATAATCCGTATTGTTCTTCTATTGAGGCATTGTACGATGCAGGAATTATCTCCGGATGTTCCACTTCACCAAAATTATATTGCCCGGGCATGTATCTGACGCGCGAACAATTATCGAAATTGCTTGCAAATGCTTTTGAGTTGTCGTTATAACGGGGATAAGTATATAAAAGTCTACAAACACTTGTTTTTTTTCATGCAATCCTGATTAGGATTCTTCGACATGTTAAGCTTCTGTTGGTTATTGCAAATAAGCATAAGAAATGAAATAATTGTGATTTAAAATATTAGCTTGTATTGGTTAACGAGGTTCTTATGCGAGCATTGATTGTCAATATTGTGACGCTTATTTCAGTAATTTTAAGTCTCTGGTACTCAAGGGCGAATCCCCGCATTCTGATATTTGCATTTCTTATGGTCATGCTAATCCGTATTGTATTGATACAATTAATGCTTGTATTATATCGGAAATATACCTCTGAGGCAGTGCGTGATTTTCTTCAGAAGATCGTACAGACGTCGCCCCCTGGTCCGCCGCCGCAAGGCATGTACGATACTCATACAGGAAAAGAAGTTGGTTTTGGCGGAAGCATGCTGGTTCTGGGATCATTAGTACTTTTTACATTTTTTTTAACCCATGTCAATGCTGAAAAGGAGCTTGATTTTCAATTCCCGGTATTTCTGTATGAAATGAAATGGGCACTTTGGATATTTCTTATATATGAGCTGAAGGATCTTATTTGGAAAGGTATAATTATTGATTTTAATTTACCAGCAGAGAAGAATTTTGCTTACAATGCTGCTGAGATTGTTTTATTAGCGGTAGCGGTACTTTTAGGATCAATCCTTGCTGCGTTTTTGCAGACATCAGGCAATAATGTCTATACCTGGGTGATGCTGGCATCACTTCTTGCCATCAAGCATATCTCCGAATTAGTAAAAGGGAGGACTTAAGGCTACGGATATTGCATGCTGTCCTAAATTTTAGTTTTCCTTGACAAAGTAATGGCATTATGCAAATATGCTATTCTTTGCGAGCATTTCTAGTTTATTGTCATTGTGAGTTTGCCGGAGGCAAACGTAACAATCCTGAATGGGAAAAAAGAAGCAAAGCAGTAAAGGATTATTACGTCCCGCTGGCGCGGGACTCATAATGACAATAAAGTCAGAGATTGCTATGCAAGGGCGAACACAAGGTTCTCCCCTACAGCATTTTCGGAAAAAGGAATACGAGGAACTGGTGAACGTTTCTTTTGTCTGCATTTGACCCCTCGATTCCTTTTATAGGAATATTATATGAATAATGACGAGCAGGACAAAACCTTACCGGCAGAGAAGAGTAATTCAGAACCGAAACAAAAATCAGATTCGGATCAGGATACGATGCATGTTTCATCCAGTGAAGGAATGCTGTTGCAAGCACCTGAGGTGCCGGTAGAATGCTGGGAGCGTTATGAATTCATAGAATTTATTGGTGAAGGTGGGATGGGGAGTGTCTATAAGGCACGTGATCCGCGGTTGAACCGCATTGTGGCATTGAAATTTCTGCGCGGAGATGACAGCCGGCTTGTCCACCGGTTCATGCAAGAAGCAATCGCACAGGCACGCGTGGAACATGAAAATGTATGCAAAATATTTGAAGTGGGGGATGTGCGTGGAAATCTTTATATTGCAATGCAATTCATAGACGGTATTCCACTGAAAAAAGCATGCAGCCTGCTTACATTGGCTAAGAAAGTACAGGTAATGATCCAGGTAGCAGAAGGTATGCAGGCAGCACATCGCTCCGGATTGATTCATCGTGATATCAAGCCGGATAATATTATGCTTGAACAGACTCCTGAAGAAAAATGGCATCCTTATATAATGGATTTTGGACTTGCACGAGAACAATCAACCCCCGGCATAACTGTGAGCGGCATGATCATGGGGACGCCGGCATACATGTCACCGGAACAGGCGCGCGGTGAAGTGAGAACGCTGGATAGCAGGACTGATATCTTTAGTTATGGTGCTACTATGTATGAATTACTGTGTGGACAGGCGCCATTTGCCGGTGAATCTACTATCGAAATAATGAGAAAAACTATACCGAAGCGCTCAATAAAGCGAAGGCGGCATATGCGAAACTGCCATGGTTGTATGAAGCAAAAAAACTTGAGGGCGATATACAGGTTATACTCGGGAATGAACAATGCGAAGAAGGTAGTTATGATAATGCATTCTAGTACTATAAGAAAGCAAGAGATGCCTATCAAGCGGCTGTGGAGATGGGGAGGAGCGATGCTGAATGTTATGAAGGCCTCTGCAAGCTTGAGCTGGTAAAAATGGAAATGGTGCTCTTTTTCCTCAGCGAAGACATAGCGCCTTATTTTGAACAGGGTGTTCAGGCATGTAATAATGCACTCCAGGCTAATCCAGAGAGTGCTGATGCACTCGGTATGCTCTCGAATATTTATTTTCGAATGGGCGATTATGTAATCGATCAAGGTAAAGATCCAATAGAATACCTTCAGAAAGCAATTAAGTATGCAGATCAAGCCCTTAATAAAAGACCACGCGATGAAAATCTTCACAGCAACAAGGGAAATATCTTCTGGAAAAAAGCTTTCTATGAACAAAAACATGGACAAAATTCATGAACTAGCTTGAAAACAGCAATTGAATCATATCAGAAAGCTGTTGAGTTGCATCCTAATTTTGCCTATGCACATAGTAATATGGGTTCTGCCTATTACCGTCTTGCACTGGATGAATTTTATCATGGTGAAGATGCCAGCAAGAGCATTCAGCATGCAATAGGTGCACATTCACGCGTCATTGAAATAGATCCGAAATATGTTCTTGCTTTCAATAATCTGGGAAATGCATATTCCCTGCTTTCTGAATATAAACTTGGGCATGGTGAAGATCCACGTGACAACTTGCAGTCAGCAATTAATTCATATGAAAATGCACTTAAGCTGAATCCGGAATATGCAGATTCATACCTTGCAATGGCACAACTATACCGCTGGCGTTCCGTATGGGATAGTGTGAATAAACAACCGGCATCTGTTGATTTGGAACAAGCCAATTCTTACCTTGAAAAAACTTTGAGCATAAGTCCGAATATGAAGGAAGCATTAATCCTGCAAGATATTATAAAGCGACTTGGCGAGAAAACAGATAATTAGGTAAGCAATCAGATCTCCCCAAAATAAAGAAATAGGTTAACCTTAACCTCTACCTCTTCCTTTTTTATTTTGGTTCTGCGCCATCCCAGCAATATGTACATAATTTTTCTTTTGGCAGACCGATTGCAGAAACGAGGTCTTCCAGTTGCTGGTAGCGGAGCGAGGTGAGATTTAATCTGAGACGGATACGATCTTCCATAAGTTTGTATTTTTCAGTACCTGGTCGGGTATAATCAGAAAAATCCGTTACCTGGTCACCTTCGAGTTCCCTGATAGCGCGTCTTCCGGCAAGATCAAGCTCGGAACGTGACATGGAAAAATTCAGGAATTTGCATCCATAAACAAGCGGAGGACAGGCAGGACGCATGTGTACTTCAAGTGCTCCACAATCAAACAACCGCTGTATGGTATCTTTAAGCTGCGTACCTCGTACAATGGAATCTTCACAGAAAAGTAATTTTTTTCCATGAATTAATTCGCGGATTGGGATGAGCTTCATTTTCGCTACCAGGTCGCGAACATTCTGATCCTGAGGCATAAAACTTCTTGCCCAGGTAGGTGTGTATTTCACAAATGGTCTTTTGAAAGGAAGACCTGCTTCTGCCGCATACCCGAGTCCATGACCTACGCCAGAATCAGGAATTCCTGCAACAAAATCTATATCAATATGATTTTTTTTAGCAAGCATCGCACCGCATTGATTCCTTACCCACTCCACGTTTATCCCTTCATAACTTGAAGCAGGATAACCATAATATACCCATAAAAAAGCGCATATCTGCAGAATTGAACCGGGTGGTTTGCGCTGTTCACATCCCTCAGCCGTTATGAAAACTATTTCTCCGGGTCCAAGATAACGATCTACCGTATATTCGAGATTTGGGAATGCACATGTTTCCAATGTTACCGCTACGCTTTCCTTTTTCTTTCCTATCACGACCGGTGTTCTGCCATACCTGTCACGTGCCGCATAAATGCCTTGCTCAGTGAGTACCAGCAATGAACACGAACCTTCAACAGCATTCATAACACTCTCTATGCCTGCTTCAAAACTCTCTTCATGATTTATCAACGCCGCAACAAGCTCCGTTGGATTGATCCCGTCACCGCTCATCTCCGATAGATGAAGGTACCGTTTCCTGAATCCTTCCTCTGCGATTTTCTCTTTGTTCTTTATTGCACCAACGGTCACTACAGCAAATGTGCCAAGATGTGAGCGCACAAGTACCGGTTGATCATCATAATCACTGATAACACCTATGCCCATCCGGGCGTGCATAGCTGAAATATTATGATCAAATTTAGTCCGGAATTGCGCATTCTCTATATTGTGAATAGCACGCACAAATCCATCATCGCGAATTACTGCTAAACCACCGCGCCGCGTTCCAAGATGCGAATGATAATCAGTTCCGTAGTACAAATCACCAATGCAATCTTCCTTTGATGCGATGCCAAAAAAACCGCCCATGTTACCTCCTGCGAATGAAATTACTCATGCTGCGAATGCCCTATTATAGGTTTTATGGCAGGAAGCGTCAAGTCGTTTGGGGACTGGGGACTGGGGATTAGGGAAGATAATCCGTTAGGGATCACCACATAAGAGCATACACTAGAATGTACTGACAAAGAATATGTTGCTTTAAAATTCATTGCAATCCATTCGAGATAATGATCAGAAAGTTAGGCATGGGTAGCTAGTCCCCATTCCCTAGTCCCTATTCTCGGTATTGATTTTAAGGTGGTTCCTGTATATGATTATGAATTATTAAAAATGTTTGGAGGTTTAGGAATGACGGAAAAGAAAATTAAAGAAATAAAATTACAGCATTTAAATACCAGGAAATTCATAGCGGAGAAAATCAAAGAGATAGCAACAGTTGTAGGTAATGGTACTGCAATCAATGCATTATCGGGAGGTGTAGATTCTTCCGCAGTTACCGTCCTGGGATATCGTGCGTTAGGTGAACGGCTGCTTACGTATTTTATTGATAATGGTTTAATGCGGGAAGGTGAGCCGGAGTATGTAGTAGGATTATTTAAAAAAATGGGAATAAAAGTAATTTTACTGGATGCAAGGAAAGAATTTTTTGGGAAATTAAAAGGACTTACGGATCCCGAAGAAAAAAGAGAGGCAATCACGCAGGCATTTTACAAGGATGTCTTTGGTAAATTAGTAAAGGAGAGTGGTGCACGATTCCTTCTGCATGGAACGAATTATACAGATGTTGAGGAGACAGTTGCCGGCGTCAAGCGTCAGCATAATATTCTCGATCAACTCGGTATTGATACACAAAAAATATATGGGTACAAAGTGTCGGAACCACTTGTACAGTTGCGCAAGCCGGCAGTAAGAGTCGTAGCGAAAGCACTTGGTCTACCCAAAGAAATATACAGCAGGCCACCGTTTCCGGGTCCGGCATTAGCGGCACGTGTTATCGGTGAAGTAACACCTGAACGAATAAAAATCGTCAAACATGCTACAAAGATTGTCGAGGAAGAATTACGTAGAACGAAAGCATTCCAGTATCTTGCCATTCTGCATGCTGATATGGTAACGGGTGTGAGAAGTGGAAAACGTGATTTTGGCAGCCAGATCGAGTTGCGGTGCTGGGATAGCAAGGATGCCGTAACTGCAAAAGTAACGCGTCTGCCGTACCCCGTGCTGGAAAAAATTGCGAAGCGAATGACGACCGAGGTACCGGGTGTAGTCAGCGTGACCTACAATATCACTACCAAACCGCCTTCCACTATCGAAGCTATTTAGGGACTGGGGACTGGGGACTAGGGAATTGTGAATAGACCTATAGGTCTGCCCCTACAGTTTGCTCGGAGAGCATTGATGTGAACACTTTGTCCCCCCCCATACTCCTTTTGATTTATTCAGAATAATTAGCCGAACATTAGGAATGGTTCTCCAATCCCTAATCCCCATTTCCCAATTTGAACCGTGGGGGAGGCTTAAGCGTATAATTTTATAAGAATATAGTGTAACTTTTTCTGAAAAGATATGTATTAATAAAAATAGGTGGTTTTGAATAATGAAATTTAACAACACACATTTAAAATATAGGAAATCGATTTTGTTTCAACTGTGCTGGATTATTATTTTGATAATGTTAATAGTGATTGTGAATGAAGCAGAAGGGAAGCAGCAGGGCGAGCAAAAAGATAAAGCAAGCAATGGAGACAAAGCCGTTCAGGCGGTGCGTGCAAATGGGGAAATGAAAATAGATGGTGAGCTTAATGAAAGCATATGGCAAAATGGGGGGTATAGTGATTTTATACAGTCGGATCCCAAGGATGGAGCAGAGCCTACTGAAAAAACGACAGTATGGGTAGCATATGATGATAGTTCGTTATACGTGGCAGCACGGCTTTATGATTCTGCGCCTGATAAGATAGTCAGTTTACTTGGGCGGCGGGATGATTTTTTAGAATCAGATTGGTTTATATTTGCGGTTGATCCATATTTTGACCGGCGAACTGGCTTTCAATTTGCGGTAAATCCTGCCGGGACGATTGTGGATTGGACATTATATAATGATGAATGGAATGATACGACATGGGATGGAGTGTGGGAAAGTGCGACAAAAGTAGATGAGCAGGGATGGGTAGTTGAGATGCGCATTCCTTATCATCAATTACGTTTTGAGAAGAAGGACATGTATCAATGGGGAGTGAATTTCAAAAGGGTGATTAAACGTAAGAATGAAAATTTAGGATTTGTTTGGATACCGAAAGAAGAGAGTGGGTATGTATCGCGATTTGCGCGACTTGAAGGAATGCAAAATATTAATCCGGGACGGTTGTTGGAGGTTATGCCATTCGTGGTAGGACAAAGTGAATTCAGTCCTTCGGAGGAAGGTAATCCGTTTGAAACAGGGAAGGATTTTCTTGGCAATGCGGGTGTTGATTTAAAGTATGGGGTGAGAAATAATCTGATACTTGATGCGACGGTTAATCCTGATTTTGGGCAGGTAGAAGTTGATCCTGCGGTGATTAATTTAGGTGCTTATGAAACCTACTACGAGGAAAAGCGGCCTTTTTTCATTGAGGGTTTGC